>CAZXOZ010000079.1:0-6462 GCA_964642805.1 uncultured Sulfurospirillum sp.
CACCATTTAGATTTGCAAAGTCTAGTCCTTTTAAAAATTGAATCTCATCATTTCCATCACAAGTAAATTCTGGATTTACCTCTTTAATTTTAGCAATTTGGGTAGGTGTTATACCTATCTTTGTTCCTTCGAGTATAGCAATGCCAGCATCTACTATACATCCATTACCCAAAGGTATGCCTGTTACTGAGTTTGCTCCAAGAAGAGTGTTTTCTCCGATTGTTACTGGATTTCCATCAGTTCCACTAAGAACTCCAAGTATACTAGCTCCGCCACCAACATCGCTGCCTTTGCCGACTATTGCAGATGAGCTTATGCGTCCTTCAACCATAACAGCTCCTGTTGTTCCTGCATTGAAGTTGATATAGCTAGCTCCTGGCATAACAGTAGTTCCTGCACTCAGTTGAGCTCCCATACGCACTTTAGAGCTATCGAGTATTCGAGTATTGTTTTGAGGAATCACATGTGAGAGAAACCTAGGAAACTTATCTACCGACTCTATAATAGGAAATGAGCCTTGAAGCTTCATCTCTATCTCATTTGCTCTTAACCAATCAAGCTCAATCGGAACACCTACAGACCAAGCAACATTCTCTAAAACTCCAAACGCTCCATTTAGATTTAAACTTCTAAGAGCCACCTTGCCATATGAGAGGGCATATAGCTTAAGATATACTGCCTCAACACTTTTTGGTGCTACATCATCAAAAATAAAAACTACCCTATAGTCATTTTCGAGCTCATCTGACTCTCTTATCCAGTTTAGTATATTGATTACTTGAGCATTTTTATGAGCCTCACCTGTTGCTTCATTTATGTATGGAGTAAAAGCTTTAAATGCATTTTTAACAAACTTTTTAGTTGCATCAAAAACTTGCTCACTTCTACTAAAATCAACTTTAATTCCACTCTCTTTTAGTGCTGCTATAAAGATAGCAGCACTCCCAAAGTTCTCCTGCCAATTCACAACAGGAAAGTTTGCTTGTAGTATTTTTTCAGGGTTTAATTGGCCACGATCAACTCTTGATATTCCAAAGCCTATTGGTTTTCTATACCCCTTTTTTGCCTCAACACTCTGCACTAACTCTTTAAAATCTTCAATACTCTTAACTTTAATTGACACTATATTTATCCTTTTTTACACTCTCTAAGTTTAACCCGAATTATACAAAAGAATTGCATAATTCGGGTTAAAATCTTACTAACAGCCGCATCCGCCACTATTTTTTGTACTACTAGCTGTACTACTAGTTGTACTACTAGTTGAACAAGCACTCGCTCCACCACTCGCTCCAATAGTTGGCTGAATTAAATCATTTGAAGCTCCACCATCTTCGTTTACTTTTTCTATCTCTTCCCAAAGCTTACTTGCTGCTTCTTGATATCTCTTTGCGGTCTCACTTTGAGATTTAAAAAGCACTACAGGTTTTCCACTATCCCCACCCTCTCTGATGGCTGGTTCAATTGGAATTTCTCCTATAACTTGAGTCTTAAATTTCTTTGCCAATGGGGCTGTTGTACCTTTACCAAATATATCATACTCTTTGTTGGTATCTGGACAGATAAATCCGCTCATGTTCTCCATAATACCCGCTATTGGGATATGAAGTTTTTGAAACATGTCAAGACTTCTCTCAGTATCATCTAACGCAACTTGCTGAGGAGTTGTTACACAAATACCAGTTGTAACAGGAACACTTTGAGCTAGAGTAAGCTGTGCATCACCAGTTCCAGGAGGCATATCGATAAAAAGAACATCCAAATCACTCCAAAGAATATCACGAAGCAATTGCTCAATTGCCTTCATAATCATAGCACCTCTCCAGATCAGAGACTCTCCTTCCCCCATAAGGCTTCCCATGCTCATCATCTCAATACCATGTGCTAAGATTGGCTTAACTTTTTGTCCTACTATCTCAGGTGATTTTCCAACAACACCTAGCATTCGTGGTATATTTGGACCATAAATATCAGCATCAAGTAGGCCTACTTTTTTACCTTGACTTGCTAATGCAATCGCTAAGTTTACAGTTGTAGTTGTCTTTCCAACCCCGCCTTTACCAGAGCTTACCATAACAAAATTCTTTACATGTGGAGTTATGTTTTTACCACTTTGTGTATTGCTCTTTTGAGCTGGTGGTTTTGGTTGCTTTATAGCTATATCTACTCTCTTAGCTCCAAGTGCTGTAAGTGCTGAATCTATATTTGTCTTTAGCTCACTTGCTATCTCTTCACTTGCTGAGAGTATATCTACTTCAACAAAAACATTATCTTCACTCACCTCAATATCTTTTACAAAACCAAAAGTAACTATATCTTTCTCAAAACCTGGATATTTTACACTTTTTAACGCTTCTTGAACACTATCTTTATCTAACATTCTTTTCTCCTATTCTACTAATTCTGGATTATTTTTCACAATTTCTTGTGAAATTTTGTATGAACAAAACTTCGGGCCACACATAGAACAAAACTCTGCATCTTTAAATACATCTTGCGGAAGTGTTTCATCATGATACTCTTTTGCTTTCTCTGGATCAAAACATAGCTCAAACTGCTTGTTCCAGTCAAAACCGTATCTTGCATCACTCATCTCATCATCTCTCTTCATAGCATCTTTTCTACCACGAGCTATATCAGCCGCATGAGCTGCAATCTTATATGCTATAATCCCTTCTCTAACATCCTCGGCATTTGGAAGTCCTAGATGCTCTTTTTTTGTAACATAGCAGAGCATACTAGCACCATGCCATCCACCAACAGCCGCTCCAATAGCGCTGCTAATATGGTCATATCCAGCACCTATATCTGTCACAAGAGGCCCCAATATATAAAAAGGAGCTTCATGGCAATACTCTCTCTCAAGCTTCATATTTCTCTCTATTTGATTAAGAGGAACATGTCCTGGACCCTCTATCATCACTTGAACATCTTTTTCCCAAGCTTTTAGGGTTAGTTCTCCTAAAACTTTCAACTCCCCGAGCTGCGCTTCATCACTCGCATCATATAGACATCCTGGGCGAAGAGAGTCTCCAAGAGAGAGAGCTACATCATACTCTTGGCAAATATCAAGTATCTCATCATAAGCAGTATAGAAAGGATTCTCTCTATGGTAATGCATCATCCACGCAGCCATAAGAGAGCCGCCTCTACTCACTATACCCATCTTTCTTTTTGCGATTAGTGGCATAGAACGAAGCAAAAAACCAGCATGAATTGTAAAATAACTAACACCCTGTTTTGCTTGTCGCTCTATGACTTCAAGCATCTTCTCTATGGTTAAATTTTCTATTTTATTGTTTATATCATGTAGAATCTGATACATAGGAACAGTCCCAACTGGTATATTTGAGTTTGCTATAACCTCTTTTCTAATTTGGTCTAAGTCTCCCCCAGTTGAGAGATCCATCACTGTATCCGCTCCATGATTTTCAGAGACTTTTACCTTCTCTACTTCCATAGCTGGGTCTGATGCTAGTGCGGATGAGCCTATGTTGGAGTTCACTTTGCAAGTCGCTGCAATTCCTATAGCCATCGGCTTTAATGAAGTGTGCATTATATTTGCAGGAATTATCATTCTGCCTCTTGCTATTTCACTTCTTATAAGCTCCTCAGTAAGATTTTCTGCTTTTGCTACATACTTCATCTCTTCAGTTATAATACCTTGGCGAGCATAGTGCATCTGTGTTCTTATCTCATCATTTTTGCGTTTTTTAACCCACTCTTCTCTCATGCCAATTCCTCGTATAAGTAAAATTAGAATTTATCACAAAAAAGATAAAAAAAAGCTTTTATTCCAAATTATGCAATTCTATCGTATAGTTCAAGTTTGCCTTATCTAGCATCAAGCTCACTATCTCTTGTAAGATGTTTTAGCTCTTTGTAGTTCTTATTTTTGATAAATAGAGCTGATGACAATAAGTTACTTTTTTTTGTAATTAACATAATTTCATCTTTTTAAGCTATCTTGTATAACCTTTATATCCTCTATTGCTTTACCCAAATCCTTGAGAGTTAGCATATTTGGTCCATCACATAATGCCTCGCAGGGATTATCGTGTGTCTCAAAGAAAAATCCATCTACCCCTATGGCGGCCGCTCCTCTTGAAAGTGGAGCTACAAACTCTTTTTTTCCTCCACTGCTCCCCCCTATTGCTCCTGGCATCTGCACTGAATGCGTTGCATCAAAAATTACTGGGGCAAACTCACTCATAACCATAAAGCTTCTCATGTCAACTACTAAATTTCCATAACCAAAAGTGCTACCTCTTTCAGTTAACCAAACACCATTTTGTCTAGCAACCTCTTTGCCCTCCTCTTTAATTCCTCTAGTCTCTAGAACTTTTTTAACAGAGTATCTCATATCTGCTGGATTTAAAAACTGACCTTTTTTTATGTTAACTACTGCATCTGTTTTTGCAGCCTCAACGAGCAAATCTGTCTGACGACATAAAAAAGCAGGAATTTGTAAAACATCAACGACCTCTGCTACAGGCTTTGCTTGGATAGGTACATGTATGTCGGTCAAAAGCTTATACCCAAATTCGGCTCTCACCTCATCAAGAAGCTTTAAGCCTTCATCAATTCCTGGTCCTCTAAAGCTCTCTATGCTCGTTCTATTTGCCTTATCAAAACTAGACTTAAAGTAGAAGTCTATTGATTTGTCATCATGGTATTTCATAAGCTTCTTAGCAACACTAAACAACTTGTCTCTACTCTCTATAACACATGGTCCTGCTATCAAAATCATCGCAAATCCTAATTTTATTGTAGCTACAATTATACCCAGTACTCGTATAAATAAAACTAAATCCTTTTTTTATAGAAATGAAGAGAGGTTGCAATTAAGTCAGATATACTTTTAATCCGAATTATGCAATAGAGTTGCTAAAATAGCGTTTATGCTTGTGTTTGGGGTGTTTGCAAAAAATTTGAGCTTAACCAAAAGGTTAAGTAATGACAAGTGCTAGCTTAGTGATCTCTATTGCATAATTCGGGATTATATATTTCCCAGGTATACATTTTCTATATTATATTTTTTAGCTAGCTTATATGCATATCTAAGACTCTCTATAGGAGTTTTTTCTGTATCCATCATTTTGTAGCTTGGATGATATGCACTGATGTGCCAAGGAGTGTCAGCACCAAGCTCTTTTGATATAAAAGAGGCTATACCCTCTATCTGTTTATCGTCAATAGCCGGTATAAGAAGTGTTGTTATCTCTACATGTATGCCACTTTGTTTGAGTTTTTTTGTATTTTTTAAGACTACATGCAGATTCCCTTTAAGAGTTCTCTTGTAGTAGTACTCATCAAAAGATTTTATATCTATATTAATCGCATCAATGTATAGTGGCATCTCTTTACATATCTCTTTTGACATAAAGCCATCACTAACCATAATGTTTTTTAAACCAACTCTTTTAGCCTCAATGGAAATATCTCTAACATAGGGGAAAAAAATAGTCGGCTCATTGTAGGTGTATGATATTGATTTGCATCTATGATGAAGTGCTAGCTCTACTATCTGACTTGGACTTGTGTACTCTTTTTTGTTAAGCTCTTTTGCTTGAGAGAGTTGCCAGTTTTGACAAAAAGGGCACTTAAAATTACACCCTACTGTTCCAAGCGAAAGAGTTTGAGTGTGGGGCAAAAAGTGATATAGAGGTTTTTTCTCAATTGGGTCAACATGAAGAGCAGAGGGATAGCCATAAACTTCACATATTAAAACTCCATCAATATTAGAATTGACTCCACAGATACCGCTTTTGCCTTCGCTTATTTGACAGTAGTGTGAGCAGAGTTTACATATAATTTTTTTCATAAACATATTTTAACAAAAGTTTGGTACAATATCCCATAGGGCACCTCTATCTATTAAGGAGTTTTGAAATGAAAAAAATAGTAACAACAATAGCCTTGATGGTTGCACTAATTCTGCCAACAACACTAAGTGCAAATCAAGCAGATGGGTTAAATGTTATAGTAAATTCTGGTGACCCTCAAGCACAAGCTATGGCTATGGTCTTATCTCTTATGGCTATCAAAAAACATAATAAAAAGGTCAATATAGTTCTTTGTGCCCAAGCTGGAGACTTAGCGGATAAAAACATCGAGGGAGTTAAGATAAAAAGACCTGATGGCAAAGCCCCATCTGCTAAAGAACATCTTAAAATTTTGATAAAAAAAGGAGCTTTGGTTCAAGTTTGTCCACTCTATCTTCCAAATTCTGGTAAAGACAAGTCAACTCTTTTAGATGGTATAACAGTTGCGAAACCACCTGTCATAGCAGGAAAACTTTTGAATAAAAATTTTCAAAATATAACTTTTTAAGCAGCAAGAGGACAAAATCTCTTGAAAATAGGGCGACATATACTGCCTACCTAGATATACTTAACTAACCTTATGCACTTATTTCTCGAAAAGTCCTACTTTTCACAGAAACTTTTGCTTCGCAAACCG
>CAZXOZ010000080.1:0-6443 GCA_964642805.1 uncultured Sulfurospirillum sp.
AGAGGTATTGATAGAGCTACTAAAAAGCTAGGAGTCCTCTTGAGTAGTGCGAGCAAAGATGAGGTACTAAAAACAAAAAATTGTATAGTCTCATCAAAAGTTGCCATCGCCTTTAGTAAGGATAAAATCTATATATGCCCTGTAGCTTATGATGTTATGAGTAAAGAGTTTAAGGAGAGATGTAGAGTTGCGAAAATTCCTGCTAAGATTAGACCCTATATGTATAAGGAAAAAATCACTATTTAGTGGAGTTTATATCAAAAACTTTTATAGTAAAAACTGTACTGATTTTACTCTCATTTGACTCCATGTAGATTGGAAAATCTGCTTGAACTATGTTTTCGTATCTATTTAAGCCCTCTAGGAATTGGTAGAAATTTACTGGACTCTTTAAAGATGTGGTTACTTTTAATTCATACTCCACAAACTCCTCCTTGTGAGCTTTTTTATCTAACTGAACAAGGGATACTTGAGTAAAAAATTTGGCTGCATAGTCCATAAAGCTATCTGCTGAAAACTCGTGCATAAAAGCTATTATGGCTCGTCTATTTTCACTACTAAGGTTGCTTAGCTCAATATTTCTATCGCTTAGTATATTTTGCACTCTATCTTGATGAACAGATGCTTTTTTGTCTATCAGCTGAGACTCTTTATACTCTCTTACATTGGGTATGATAACAAATAGTATCATAAAAAGAGTTACTACTATAAGCACAAGAAGATAGATTAGTAGCTTGATAACATCAATTTTTTCCATACTTTTATCCATCACTCAGCACTCTTTGTGTTTATGATTCTATTTGTACTAACAAAATTATACCAGCCACTGTCAGTAAGATAAAACATAGTGCTACTAGTATGAAATATTGATTTTAAAGGAGAAGCTAAAAGAAAATTATAGAGATCTTTTGTAGGGGTTGTGCCAAAAATCACCAATGAGTCCTCTTTCATGTCAACTCTGCTTAAAGTAATTTGATCGGGAACTAAATCAAATAGATTTCTTATGCTGTCTCTTAAAATAATATTGTTTGCATATATCTCCTCTGCTAGTGCTTTTTGTTTCAATATTAAGTCTATTTGCTCATCAATGTTGTCTATATTTTTCTCTAACACTGCTCTGCTAGAATCTAGCTCTTTTGCACTACTTAAAAAGCTAGAGTTTTTATAGATTAAAAATAGATTAAAGATATTTAGTATCACAAAAACTGAGGCTATAAAAATAAGCCATAGTTTAGTAAAAAAACTAAATAGGTGTTTTTGCCTAGGAGCAATAAATGAAAACCTCACACTAAAGCCTCATGCCTTGCCATATTATAGATGATCTCATCAATGTCAACCTTACTCATCTCAATATTCATAAAAAGCTCGTCTTCAATCATACTAATAAGTTCTGAGCTCACTTCAAAGCCATCATATATAACAACTGTATCTATAAAGCTACCTTCATAGAGTGGATTTTTATAAAACTCTCGCAAAAAGGATAGTAGATACTTATATATCAGTATATCTCTACCAAAAAGCTCTAAACAGCTATCTTCTATCACATCTTCACCTTCAAAACTCTCTAGAGGGTATCTGTTTGACTTAGTATCTTCAAAATCTAAACTCTCTGTCTTGCTAAAGTCATCCAAATCGCCTATCTCTTCAGCCATGTCTTCGCCTATGTTGTGAAACTCTGATTCCTCTTCTACGCCCTCTTCCTCTTCTACGCTCTCCCAATCTTCCTCTTCTAGGGACGAGAGATTGTCATCTATTGCTGTTTTAAAATAAGCACCAAAAAGAAGATTTCCATTTTCAAAAACTGCAATAGTAACTGAGTCTTGATGATTAAACATAAAAAGCGTTGGCTCTGTTTTAAGTTTTTGTTTTTTTATCAATGAATACAATACCATAAAAGGTGAATATATAAAATCTAATCCTGTCTTGGAAAAAAGCTTTTTAGCCCAATTTATATCGATAAAAGAGGCATAAACAGACCATTTTTTATCTATATTAAGATGAACTACACTATCTTTATCTACACTATTTTTTTTAAAATCAGCTAAAAGTGTACCGCTTATTGCACCTTGTCCCATGGAGTCCAAAAATAGAGCTAAATATGCAAAATTATGCTCCTCTTGAAGAGCCTCTAAATACTCTTGCATCTTTAAAGGGATAGTGTCATCCTCATTTAAATCAAAGTTTTTAGAAAACTTATCTTTTAAGCTACCATTTCTAACAACTCTTGAGCAGATAACCCACTGTGAACCCTCTTGAACTATGGATATAAATATGTTAGAAAGATACTTCTGAAAAACCTTGGTCATATATGCTCGTTAATTTTTTTATACTATTATATCATGACTTAAGCAAAATAAGTTCCTAAAACAGCTCTTCATAGAGTTGAATAAACTTTTTTTGCATTTTTTTACTACTCTCTTGTAGCGACTCTTTTGTTAGGGTTGATGGTGCTAAATTGCTATAGCTTTCTATCATAATTTGGCACATCATCTTTACTCGCACTCTGTCCTCTTTGGAAAACTCTTCCTTTAAGCTTATCTTATCAATCCTCTTAAGAAACTCATTTCCTAGCTCTATATAAGCTTCATACTCTTTTGCGATTTTACTTTGCGTTAAAACAGTGCTTGCCATCTTATTGTAGATATCTTCCTCTAAAGATATTTTTGCCAGCTCATACGCTTTCTCATAATTCCCTAAAAAATAGTAGACTCTAGCTTGAGTAGAGTTCTGATAAGAGGGGCTAGTACTAAAATAGTAAAAACTGGCACCAAAAATTAAAAGAGTAAAAAATATCAGTTTTATCTTAGAACGCATGTCTCATAAGCCTCTCTTTTATCATCTCTTTAGCAGACTCTAAACTCTCATCTGTGACATAAAAAGGGTCACTATAGTAGTAGTCTAAAGTACAAAATGGTTTTGGGATAGATAGCCTATCCCAGCTCTTCAAATTCCACTCCCTTGAAGCCCTACAGCTCATAGCTACTATCGGAACATCTCTCTTTTGAGCTATCAAAACAGCACCATCAGCCACACTATGCCTTGGACCTTTTGGACCATCAGGTGTCATGCCAATATCTTTTCCGCTCTTTAAAGATCTCAATGCTCCTTTTAGTGCCCCAATACCGCCTCTTGAAGAGCTCCCTCGTATAGTTCCACCACCCAAAAGATGTTGAATCCTTGTTGCTATCTCCCCATTGTGATGCTGACTAATTATAACATCTATATTTTTTGAACTCCTATAGTCTCGATAACCAAAGGGGAGTATAACAATATCTCCATGCCAAAAAACAAACACCACTGGCGACTTTTCTACTCTCTCTTTATTAAAATGGTATCTTTTTCTACATGTGAAATAGATAAAATAGAGAATTATATATGCTAAAGGTGGTATTAGAAATAGCTCTAGTTTTCTTATTATATATTTAGTTGAGTATTTCGCCATATAGCCCCAAACGCCTTGGGTTTGTTATCAAAACTCTCTTGGTAGCTCCAAGTAGCTCTTCACAACCCTCAACCTGAACAAGTGCATTATTGTCGCTTCTTCCAGCCACTAGACCACTAGACCTAAGCTCTTCAAAATAGACTTCCACCACTTTACCCTTCTTGTAGATTGAGATCTCATCTAGTATCTCGTTTTGCCTTGTCTGAAGCCTTTTTAACCTTTTTGAGCCAGTTTCACTATCTATATGATTTGCAAACTCAGCCGCATCCGTAAGAGGGCGAGGCGAGTACTTAAAAGAGAAAATCTGCTCAAACCTCACCTTGTCCATAACATCTAAACTCTCCTTAAAATCCTCTTCACTCTCACCAGGAAATGCTACGATGATATCTGTACTTATAGAGACTTCTGGAACTAGCTCTCTTAGTTTTAATGCACGATTTAAAAACCACTCTTTTGAGTAACCCCTTCTCATCTCTCTAAGTATATGAGTTGAGCCGCTTTGCAAGGGCATATGCATCGACTTACACACTTTTGGATTAGTGGCAAAAGTATGTAAAAACTTATCATCCATGTGAAATGGGTGAGGTGAGGTAAATCTAATTCTTTTAACCTCTTCAATCTCACTTATCATGTTCAACAGGTCTGAAAAATCGATCTTTTTATCTCTTTTTGAAGAGAATTTTTTACCGTAATTATTGACATTTTGCCCCAATAAAAATATCTCCTTAGCTCCACTCTTAGCTGCTCTTCTTGCTTCGCGTACTATCAAATCAGGTGGGATAGATATCTCATCACCACGAGTATGAGGAACTATACAAAAAGTGCACTTCTTATCACACCCAATTGAGATATTGATAAAGGCTTTGTAGGGCGAGCTTCTAAACTCACTAAAGGCATAGGTGCTCTCATCATAGTTTATATCTACATCTAAAAACTTCTCTACATTAACTGCTTTAGTTATCTTTGAGACATTTCTAGCACCCAAAACAAAACTAACCGAAGGAGCTCGCTTAAATATCTCATCGCCCAAATGGCTAGCAGTACAACCGCAAACCCCTATTTTTGCACTCTTTTTTTTTATCTTATTAAAAACACCTATCTCAGAAAAGAGTTTATTAACTGGCTTCTCTCTAACGCTACAAGTGTTTATCATAATCAAATCAGCATTTTTTGCATCTATACAGAGTTCGTAATTCTCTTTGGCTCTTAACTCGGCTATGATGTGCTCTGTATCACGACTATTCATAGCACAACCAAGAGTCTCTATGTATAATTTTTTACACAAAACTATGCCTTAGAGTATATGAATCTCGTACATGTAGTCATCTTCGCCTAGACCATACTTTACCTCACGAAGATATACACTAAAATCCTTCTCTTCAAAATGCTCTACTAAAGCTACTAAATCTTTATGTGAATTTTCTTTGTCAAAATAGAATATCTTATGACCCTCTTTTTCGATTATCTCTTCTACTTTTTTTAAAAGTATAGTTTTTGGTTTTGCGTTTATCTCGCTTCTTGCTAATTTTAATTTCATCACTATTCCTCAATATTGCATAATTCGGGATTATTATAATTGAACCCTCTGATTAACTATCAAATTTTTAGAGGGTTCAATCTATTAGTATAGCAATAGTTCGATAAATTTCGCATTAAACTTCTTAAAAGAAACTATAAGATATAATTCAACTCTTCAGAGCAATCCCTAAAAATCACTACTGTTACTTTTACATTGCTAAACTAAAAAGAGGTTGTTATGGAAAAAATCATAGATATTATCGAATCAATAGCTCACGAAAAAGACTTAGATATTGATGATGTAAAAAATACAGTTTGTACAGCACTCACAAAAACTGCCAAAAAGATATATGGTGAAGACTATGACTATGAGAGTGTTATCAATACTGATACAAAAACACTAAAGCTTTTTCAAAAAATTCTTGTAGTTGAAGATAGTGATGAAAAACTCGAAGATGAAAAAGATAAATATACAGGTATCACAGAAGCTAAAGAGGTAGATCCAGACATTGAAGTTGGTGATGAGCTTACTTATGAGTTGCCATTGGACAACCTAGGAAGAACAGCCGCTGCAACACTTCACAGAGAGCTAGAGTTTCACATCCAAAGACTACTAGAAAATCAGATATTTGATAAATACAAAAACATGGTAGGCGATACCATCTTTGGGACTGTTACGAGAGTGGACAATGAAGAGGCAACTTTTGTAGAATTTGATGAGATTCGTGCAATTATGCCTAGAAGAAACCGCATAAAAGGTGAAAAATTCATAGTAGGAGATGTGGTAAAAGCTGTCATAAGAAAAGTATTTATTGACAAGATTCATGGTATCTATGTTGAGATTTCAAGAACTAGTCCAAAATTTCTAGAAGCACTACTAGCTCTTGAAGTTCCAGAGATAAAAGATGAGACGATAATCATAAATAGCTCAGCAAGAATTCCAGGAGAGAGAGCAAAGATAGCACTAACTTCACTTCATCCCAATGTAGATGCCGTAGGAGCAACTGTAGGAACAAAAGGCATAAGAATCAATGCAGTAAGTGGTGAGCTCAATGGTGAAAATATAGATTGCATCGAATACTCAACCATACCAGAGATTTTTATTTCAAGAGCTCTTAGTCCAGCTATCATCTCAAATGTAAAAATAGTAGAAGAAAAAGCGATAGTAACCCTACCAGCCGACCAAAAATCAAAAGCGATAGGCAAGAGTGGAATCAATATCCGACTCACTTCTATGCTAGTTGGCATGGAGATAGAGCTTGTAGAGCTTGAGGGTAAAAGTGGTGCTGATAGTGAACCTACAAAAGACCCTAACGCACTTTCAAATTTGTTTGGAGAAGAGTAGCGGTTAACTACTTTGCTCTTTTAAAGTGAGGGTTGAGCTTAAGCAAAACTAAATCTGCGATAATATTGCCCAATAGCGTTAAAAGTGCAGAGATGATGAGTATCCCCATAACTACTGGATAATCACGACTAAGTGCAC
>CAZXOZ010000081.1:0-6394 GCA_964642805.1 uncultured Sulfurospirillum sp.
AGTTTCTGTGAAAACTAGCGAATAGCGGTTTGCGAAGCAAAAGTTTCTGTGAAAACTAGCGAATAGCGGTTTCACGAAGTGAAAAGTAGAACTTTTCGAGAAATAAGTGCATAAGGTCAGTTAGTCTTTATACTAAAATTACTCCAAAATTTCCTTGTGTTTTTCATCAGACAGGCAGACCAAATCTTCACTTAGATATTCATGATTATGAATCAATACACTATCTTCTTCTAAATAAACAATACCATATGTTGGCTTCTCTTGAGTTGTAGAAAACTCCTCATCACTATTTGGCGTATATGCTGCTTGAACATTTGTACTTTTAGTGCAGCTAATTCCAACACCTTTAAAACTCATATTGATTACTCTATGCATGTGTCCAGTAAAAATATGTTTTACATTGTTGTATCTCAAAACAACTCTCCAAAAATCTGATTTATCTATAAAGCAAGCGTTTTTATCCAACCATGGGAGTTTTGAGTTTAGTGGAAAATGGTGCATAAAAATATAGACATCTCTATCTTGCCAGGCACTAAGCTCCCTCTCAAGCCACAAAAGTCTAGTCTCACACAACGAACCATATACTTGCTCTTCAATAGTGCTATCCAAAAAAAGGAACACTCTATCTTCTACATGTAGAGAGTATTGCATAAATTTACTATCTTTGCATTTCGAAAAAACCATATTGAAAACCTCTTTTTTGTCATGATTTCCAAGTATTAGGTGAGTAGGCAGAGAGAAAGAGCTGAGCAAATCTTTCAATATTATGTAGGACTCATGCTCTGCATTATTGGCTAAATCTCCAGTTATAACTACAAACAAAGCATCTGCATGATTTTTCTCTATGCTTTTAAGTGCTAGCTTAAGCATTCGCTTTGGGTCTATATTTGAGCGGACACCACCTTTGGGTAGAAGGTGAGTGTCTGTTAGGTGAATTATTTTCATTTTTTTCTATTTAGCACAATACTCAAAACTGCAAATAGTGTTATCGAAGTTACGATTAAAAATGATACGGCATTAAGCACTGGCGTAGATGAGAACTTTATCCTTGAGTATAGATCAACAGGTAGAGTTGGATCAGACCCTGCAAGAAATATAGTTGTATTAAAATTTGAAAAACTTATCAGAAATGCGACAACAAATGCCCCAATAATCGCTGGTCTTAAGTATGGAATCGTTACAAGCCATATAGCTTGAAGCTTTGTGGCTCTTAAGCTCAGTGCCGCTTCCTCAAGTGTTCTGTCATACTTTTTTAGTCTCGCACTCACTAGTAGCATCACATAGGTTGCTCCAAATGAAAACTGCCCGATTACAACAAGCCAAAAACTAGGTCTTAACCACTCTATATCGATACCAAAACTCTCCTCTATAAAGCTACCAGCAAGAGTTGATGATATCAAAATTGAGATACCTAAAATAACACCAGGGATAACCAAAGGAGTTAGTGCTAAAAAGAACAATAAACCCTTAAATCTAAACTTTTCCTCCTCAAACAGCAGTGCAGCCATAGTGCCTACTATGGTAGAGAAAAATGCAACTAAAAACCCTGTCTCGAAACTAGTCCATATGCTTGCTAGCAGATTCTCGTCTGCTAATAATCCCAATCTCTCGTCTGTATTGATGTAAAACCAATCAAGTGTAAATCCCATCCAAGGAAGAGAGATAAACGAGGAGTCATTAAATGCCAATATGCCAACTGTTAGCAGTGGCATAACCAAAAATAGATAAAATAGCACAATATAGACCCTAAAGCCTATCTTATAAAGTGGTGAATTTGGTAAACTTCGTATCATCTTCCAACCCTTTCAAGCTTTTGACCGCTTAGCTTTAGTGCTATCCATATAATAGCTGAGGATAAAAACAGAAGTAAAAATCCAAAAGCAGCACCTTCGTTCCAGTTAAATGTTGCTAAAAACTTGTTGTATATCTGCTCTGTAAACCATAAAGAGCTTTTACCGCCTAGAAGATTAGGAGCAACATAGTCGCCAATAACAAGCATAAATACTATAATCGAACCAGATGCAATTCCTGGCATAGCATAGGGAATGATAATCTGTCTAAAAATCGTAAATTTAGAAGCCCCTAAATCACTCGCTGCCTCTATGATGTTATCATCTAAGCTATCTAGTGCAGACATTACAGGTATAATCATAAATAGCATTGACATGTAGACTAATCCAATTATCATTGAAAAATCTGTGTAGAGCATATTGATAGGGGTGCTAATAATTCCAATCTTCATCAAGAAGTGATTTATCACGCCACTATCGCCCAAGAGTATCAACCATCCATAGGTTGAGACAAGCCCTCCAACCCAGATAGGTATAAGTAGCAATAGTGTTAAAAAACTGCTATATTTTAGCGACACAACTTTAGAGAGATAAAATGAGACTGGAAAAGTAATGGCAAATGCTAAAAGAGTAACCGCTATAGAGTAAAATGCAGTTTTTGCAAATGTTAGCCAGTATATCTCATCTTCAAAAAATGCAAGATAGTTCTTAAAAGACCATACCATCTCCCCACTATCTTTTTCATACTCAAATGAGCTAATAAATAGGTCAATATGCGGTAATACTATTAGTATAACTAACCAAAGAAGTACAGGGGTCAAGAGTAGGTAGAATGTAAAATTATTTTTTTTCATATTTTAGCTCTCATAACACTTTAAGTCATCAAATGCTACTCCTAGAGTGATATTATCTCCCTCTTTTAAGTCTTCAAATTGAGCATTTTGAGGAAGCGAAATAA
Source organism: uncultured Sulfurospirillum sp. (assembly GCA_964642805.1). Lineage (GTDB taxonomy): Bacteria > Campylobacterota > Campylobacteria > Campylobacterales > Sulfurospirillaceae > Sulfurospirillum_A. The sequence goes on from CAZXOZ010000081.1 coordinate 2,749, forward strand.
GAACTTCATCTGTAGTATTGTCGATTATGACTGATAGTTTTGTATTTGAGCCATCAAATAGAACTGTTTTGATTGTAACTTCAATTGTATTTATATTTTCTAAATCTTTTGATGGATTTATCATAAATGCCTCAGGACGGATAAATAGCTGTGTCGGACTTATCTTCAAAGATGGCTTGTGTGCAGTCCAGCCGCTTTGCATAGTTAAAGTATCATTTTCATAATTTTTTACTTCAAAACTATTGTTCTCTCCAACAAACCCTGCAACAAAAGCTGTTTTAGGATTCTTATATAGATTTTTAGGTGTATCAATCTGCTCAAAAACACCCTTATTCATAACTGCAATCTTATCGCTCATAACAAGTGCTTCACTCTGATCATGTGTGATATATATAAATGTAGTACCAAACTCTCTTTGAAGTAGTTTAAGCTCAACCTTCATGTGCTCTCTTAATTTTCTATCCAATGCTCCTAGAGGTTCATCAAGTAGCAGTACAGATGGCTTAAGAACAAGAGACCTAGCAATTGCCACTCTTTGTTTTTGACCACCTGAGAGCTCAGTTACTTTTTTCTTTTCAAAGCCTTTAAGACCAACTCTGTTTAGCATTTTTTTTACTTTTTTATCAACCTCATCTTTTGCCAATTTTAATCGCTGTAGCCCAAATGCAACATTTTGCTCAACATTCATCATAGGGAAGAGTGCAAGGTTCTGAAAAACAATATTTACAGGTCTCTGTTCTGGCGGTATCTCTTTCATAGACTTACCCTTTATGATTATATCTCCTGATGTCTCTTTTTCAAAACCAGATATCATCCTAAGTAGTGTAGTTTTGCCACATCCAGATGGTCCAAGTATTGAAAAAAAGCCACACTCTTCAACAAAAAAGTCTATCTTGTCTACTGCCGTAAAGTCTGGGAATGTCTTGTTAAGGTTTTTTACCTCAAGTATGTGACTCATATTTTCTCCATTTTTTTAAAGGCAACTTATTTAACCCAAATTATTACATAATTCGGGTTTAAAATTGCATTTTTATATGTCAGTCTTAATGGACTATTTTGCTGCCTTTATTCTATCTAGCACTTTTGATTCAATTTTCTCAAACCCAGCAGGAACTGGCGGATGCCATTTGATATTGTCTATATCAGCTTTTGAAAATGATCTGTTAAAATTTGCTTTAACTTGCTCACTTAAGTACTGGGTAGCCTCTTTAGATGCTGTACCATATCCCTCTTTGTTTGTAAAAAGTGCTGCATTTTTAGGCTCAAGCATAAAGTTTATCCACTTATATGCCGCTTCAATATTTTTAGCTTTTGCGGGAATAGCAAATGTATCAATCCAACCCAAAGCCCCGCTTTTTGGTGCAATGAAATCTATATTTGAATCTACTTCATGAAGAGACCACCCTTTTCCATCCCATCCAGAGATTACCTGTGCATCTCCACTTTTGATGATATTTACCTGAGTATCTCCACTTGTCCAGTAGTTTTTAACTAAATGCTTACTATCAATAAGCTTCTTCTCTACTCTCTTCATCAACGCTCTATATGCATCAATATCATCATAGAGTGCAAAAGGGTTCTCTCCCATTCCAAATGCAGTTGCAATCAGTATTGGTCTTTTCAGTCTATATGAGATTTTACCTTCATATTTAGGGTTCCATAAATCGGACCAGTCATTTGCTTCAGGAGCATATTTTTTATTGACAATCATTCCAGTTGTTCCGTAGCAGTGAGGAACAGCGTAAGCTTTGCCATCAACAGCAGTATTTTTCTTAACAGCATCTACCATCGAAGTTATAAGCTGATTTGTATTGATTTTTGAAAAATCAATTGGCTGATATATAGGAAACTTCTTTTGCACAAATGAGATTCTATCTTGAGAGGGTTGAGCTAAATCAAATCCTCCACCTCTTGTTGCTCTTAGTTTAGCAATCATCTCCTCATTGTTTGAGTATGTGATTTTTACATCTATTCCAGTCTCTTTTTCAAACGCCTTTACTAGCTCAGCAGGTGCATAACCCTTCCAAGTGAGTAACCTTAAAGTTCCCTCAGCCATAAGTGAGGTGCTCAGTGTCAATGCAACCACTCCAACCATAATTGTCTTTTTCATATTTTACTCCTTTTTGTTTTTACTGTAAATATGAGTTAAAATTATAGAACTATAATATTACTATTTAATTACAAGGACTTTTTTTTATGATACAATTGAACCCTCTGAAAACTTGATAGTTAATCAGAGGGTTCAATTACAAAAAAAGGGAAAATTATGCCACTACTAGACAGTTTTATGGTTGATCACACGAAGATGCCAGCACCAGCAGTAAGGGTTGCAAAAACTATGAAAACACCTTCAAAGGATACTATTACAGTTTTTGATTTGAGGTTTTGTAGACCAAATGAGGATATACTCTCAAGCGAAGGAATTCATACGCTAGAACATCTCTATGCTGGATTTATGAGAGAGCATCTCAATGGTGATGGCGTGGAGATTATAGACATATCACCTATGGGTTGTAGGACTGGATTTTATATGAGTTTACTAGGAACTCCTGATGAGATAAGAGTTGCTCAGGCTTGGGAGGAGTCTATGAGAGATATCCTTAAAGTAAAAAATCAAAGCGATATACCAGAGCTTAATATATACCAGTGCGGTACTTGCGACATGCACTCGCTCGATGATGCAAAAAGCATAGCAACAAAAGTTTTAAAAAGCAAGATTGGCGTTATGAGCAACAAGGAGCTAAAGCTAGATGCTAGTATGCTTTAACTCCTATCGCTATGAAGAGACTAACTGGTTAAAAGTTAAACTCTCGCTTACTGCCAAACCCTAAGCTATTGTCTATAAACTTGATATGCTCTACATGTAAAGACCAAAGAGTAGGATTTAGTGCGACTGCTAGAGGGTATGCTTTTAGATACAAAGCTTTCTCCTTAAAAGTGGCTCTCTCTATAGTGGCTTTGTACTGTAAGCCTACTATCTTACCTATCTCTTTAGTCTCTAATGCTATTGTTCCAGCACATTTTGGATTTTTATCTAGGTATATCATGTGGTCTGTATTTACGCCTGATGAGACGATAAAGCGCATCTCTTTTTCACTGAAAGCATAAAACAGAGTTACGCAGTGTGGATTGTTATTGTAAGAACTCGCTATTGATAAGAGGTGGTGCTCTTTTATAAATTGGACAAGTTTTTCATCATGCATTTGTTAACCCTTGTAGTGTTTTTTGTATGACCTCAAAGTTGTTAAAAACATAGTATATAACAACTAGCCAGATGATTAAAATTACTCCTTGCCAGAGTAAGAAAACTCTCTCTTTGATTTTATGCCTTACTATAACTATCGCTAAAAATGCACCGATAAAACCGCCCGCAATGGAGAAAAAATAGAGTGAAAATTCAGGCACAACCTCTCTGTCTTGTGCGGTATAGTACCTATCAATCACAAAAAGTAAAAAAGTAAATATATTTATAGAAAAAAGGTACCAAAGTATAACAGGTACAGATGGCACAAAGCTATTTAACATAAAAGCTAGGGCTGCTAGTGCAAACATCAAAACTATGCGAAAACCGTTACAACACATAACATGTACCTTTTAAATAATAAGTATCTGACCTTACGCACTTATTTCTAGAAAAGTCCTACTT
>CAZXOZ010000082.1:0-6268 GCA_964642805.1 uncultured Sulfurospirillum sp.
CACTAGAGCCTCTAGCTTGCTTGAGAGCAGAACTAAGCCTTTTTTTTGCATCGCTTCTCGTATCTCAAAATCCTTCATACCCTCTTTGATCATTATCTTCACATCGTCATCTATTAAAAACAGCTCCCCAACTGCAACTCTGCCACTATATCCTGTAAATCCACACTCCTTGCAGCCTTTTGCCTTGAAAAATCTATCCTCTTTTTGCTTGCATTTTACACATAGCTTTCTAACAAGTCTTTGAGCCAAAACCCCTAGCAGGCTTGAGCTTATAAGAAACTCCTCTATGCCCATATCTATCAGTCTTGTTATGGCTGCTGTTGTATTGTTTGTGTGAAGAGTTGAGAGTAGTAAGTGCCCTGTGAGTGCTGATTGGATTGCGATTTTTGCTGTCTCATTGTCTCTTATCTCTCCCACCATAACAACATCAGGGTCTTGCCTTAAAATCGAGCGAAGTCCTAGAGAAAAAGTAAGCCCCGTTTTTGTGTTTACTTGTATCTGATTTATGCTGTTTGTCTTGTACTCCACTGGGTCTTCTATGGTTATGATATTTTTCTCAGGAGTTGAGATAGTTTTCAAAAAAGAGTGCAAAGTTGTTGATTTGCCACTTCCTGTTGGGCCAGTTACGAGTATCATCCCATAAGAGTGAGTTAGTAGCTTTCTAAACTGCTCTGTTAGCTCATCATCAAACCCTAGCTCCTCAAGGCTAGGTATGTTTGCTGAGTCCATCAAAATCCTCATAACAACTCTCTCACCATTGTAAGTAGGCAGGGTCGAGACTCTGATGTCTAAACTCTTTTTTGCGATTTTAACTATGGTTCTGCCATCTTGCGGAACTCGCTTTTCAGATATATCGAGATTTGAGATGACTTTGATACGGTTTACTATGAGAGTGATGATGTGCTTATCTAGATCCACATGCTTAGTCAAAACCCCATCAATCCTAAACCTAACAACTCCTCGATGCTCGTGTGTCTCTATATGTATATCTGATGCATTTTTTTTGATAGCCTGATAGAAGAGCGAGTTTACAAACTTGATGATAGGAGCTGACTCTTCACTCGTAAGTATGTCCGAGCTTGTCTTTAGAAACTCTGAAAGTGAGAGGTCATCTTCTAAAAAGTCCTCTTTCTCATCTGCACTAAAAGAGCTATCAAGATCTACATCAGTTCTTTGTTCCAAGTGCCTATGATACAGCCTCTCATAAGAGTCCTCATCCACAAAAGCCAGCTCTACATGCAAAGGAAGTTTCGAGGCATAATTCATACCATCTGCAAGATAGTTTTTATCCAATACAGCATACCGCACACCATCTATCTCACTCAAAAGTAGATGGTTTTTCACCAAGAGCTGAGTATCAACACCCTCTACATGTAGAGCGGATAGGTCTAAATCCTCAAAATATGGAATATTGCTAGTTATCATCTTTAGGCTCGCCTATTCTTTTAGCAAAATCCGCTTCTAGTTTGTTGAGTTTTGCTAAAGTCTCTTTTAGATTGCCTAATCCTGTCTCTTGATTGACTATGTATGGTGTCAAAATAATAACTAAGCTTTTTTTGTCATTGTCATCATCATCATATCTAAAAAGTTGTCCTAGCACTGGTATATCCCCAAGTAGTGGCACCTTAGACTCATTGTCTTTGATAATCTTCTGAGTCAATCCTCCTATGATGATGCTTTCACCATTTTCTACTATAGCAGTTGTTTTTATATGTCTCTTTGTTGTTGTTGGTAGTCCTATTTTAAGTGTCTCTTTAACACCCTCTATGGTTACTTCTACATCAAGCAAAACTTTATTGTCGCTAGAGATTCTTGGTTTTACTTTTAGGGTCAGCCCTATATCCTCCCTAGTAAAGGTATTTCTCTCTACGCTAGTAGTATCAGTCGCAACACTTCCTTGAGTTATGATTGACTGTGTCTCGCCTACATATATGGAAGACTCTATGTTATTTACACACAAAAGCGAAGGCTCTGATAGTACATTTGCAGCGTCATTGCTCTCAAGAAAGGATATAGTTGCTCCTATGGCTATGGCTTGTGTTACCGCTGGCACGCTCAACCCAAGACTATTTAAATCCATAGCAACAGGAGAGCCTCCTAGCTTGCCACTAAAAGTAAATAGCCCCGAAGAGCTTGACATGCCCCCAATAATGCCGTATTTTGCACCTATCTCACTTGACTTTCTGTCATTTATCTCTACTATCTTTGCGGTTACATATACCTGTTGTCGTGGAGCATCTAAAGACTCTATGAGAGTTCTTATCTCCTTCATCTCCTCTCCTGAAGCATATATCATAAGCATATTTGTCTCTTTATCAGACACAAAGGTAGGCTTTTTGGAGCTACTTAGTTTTGCTTTTTTATCTTTGATTATCGGCTTGTTTGATATGATAGCATCTAGTGTTTTAGCTAGTATCTCTGCATCTGCATTTTTTAGCTTTACTATATGAAGCGAGCGAAGTGATATTTCATCCTTTTTGTCCAATTTTTCTACATGTAGCAGTAATTCATCTATAATCTTTCTTTTTGATATGAGTATGAGACTGTTTGTTCCCTCATCTGCAAAAAGACTTATCTTTTGGCTAGGCATTTTTTGGTTATAGACACTAGTTGCTATGCTCTTTATCTTTGGTAGTATCGTGCTTACTTTAGAGTTTTGCAGAGTATAAAACTCTATATCCATACTCTTTTGAAAATCAAGCTTACCTACAAGAGTTCGTATGCTCTTTAGATTGCTCGGATAGTCAGTTATAACTAAACTATTTGCCTCTTTTGATACTGCAAGCTTGCCATACTTGCTAAGCAAAAAGTTTACCTGTGATAACATCTGTGCAGCTGAAAGGTTTTTGATGCCTATGATATCTGTTTGAATTTGATTTAATCTACTATCGCCCTTAAAAGGTGGCGACTCTCTTGCGGCATTACTACTTCTTATGATTTTCAAAAAACCACTGCCACTATCTATGAGCGTAAATCCCTTAGTCTTCAAAACACTTATAAGCAAATCATAAATTTCATTTTTATTTATAGGCTTTATAGATATAAAGTTTACTTTGCCAGGTATTGAGGTTGTTAAGAGTATGTTTTTATCACTTATCTTTGACACCATTTTTACAAACTCATCTATCTTTAAATCTTTAAAGTTTATCTCTACTCTCTCTTGATTTGCAAATGCTAAGCCTACAAAAACCAATAAAATACTAATTAATCTCATACATTATCTCCTTCATCTCTCCATCTCTTTCAAATCCAATCAGCAATCCTGCTATGCTATCTAACCTCTTATAGTATGGCAATAAATCCATTATGCTCTTTAATTCATTGCCATCTACAGACCTTATGATATCGCCTTTCTTAAGATTCATTCTATCAAACAGCGAACCTCTGCGTACAAAGCTCAACCGCAGACCAACAAACTTTTTACCCTCTCTAATTTCAGCAATACGAATATCTTTCAAAGCGTCTTGAGGATTTTGTACATACTTTTTAATACTACCTCTTTTTACAGCTATATATCTACCGTCTAGTTCATGGACTACTGACGCTTCTCTCTTTGGTGCTAGTTTTTGAGCAGTAGCATCTCTTTTTATCTCAAGTTTTATATACTCGCCATCTTTTAAAAATATAGCTGAACTGAACTGAACATCAACTAACTTTGCTCCTTTGTGGCTATCACCCAAACTCACAAAGATACTCTTTGAGCCTTCTGCTATAACTACAAACTCCCTGCCCTTCTCTACATAGCAAGCTTTTAGTATCAAGTCTCCTATCTTATCTTTTTTCTTGATATTTTTTGTCTCTTTTTTTTGCTCCAATACTGCAGGAAAAAACTTTGGAAAAGTGGAGATATAGGATGATTTTTTCTGCTCTATATCCAAATAGGGTCTCTTCGAGTCATCTAAAAAAAGTAGTCCAAAAGAGAGTATCATCTTCGCAACCAAAACAGGAGCAATCGCCCACCATAAAAAAAAGATAAGTCTAGAGCTAAAAAGCAAATTCATACTTCATCCCATCTTCATACTGCTTAAAATAGCTTCTAAATATAGCCCTACTTAAATCAGTGCCTCTAAAAACTACTGAACCGTTTCTATCTTTTAGTCCAACAACCCCATCAAACTCCCCATGCTCACTAATCCCCTTAAACTCTACATGTAAAGGCTTCAGTATATTCTGCTTTATTTTTAGAGAGTCTGCCGTAAAAACTTGTAGCAGGGTTAAGTTTTTGATATCTATCTCGTTGTGAAGTAGCCAAATTCTCATATCTACCTCTTTTGCTACTACACTAATATCTCTTTTGTCCATCTCATCTACAAAGTAGTTCCACAAGATAGTCTTAGGAAAAAACACAAATATCCAAACCACAACAAGTAGGCTAAAAAATAACACTTTTCTCATATCTCAACCTCTACATGTAGAGATATTTTTTCACCACCTCGCTTTAAGTGTAGATTTTTAAAAGTCAAATCTGAATTTAGTAGTACCCTTGTAAGTCTGTTTAGCGTAGACTTTGATAGGTTGTTAAACTCAAGTATATGTATATTTTTACTCACTTCATATCTAGCTGGTTTAAATCTTTTTTCTACACTCTCTAGTAGCTTTTTATCTTCCTCATGGTTGCTCCACTTGTCTTGCAAGGCTATCAATTTAGAAGCTTGTTTTTTATACTCTTCAAAACTATCCTTAGTTTGCTTTAACTCTTTTTGTAAATTAATGTTGTATCCATATAGTATAAAAAACAGCACTCCAATAGCGACTAAAATCTTTATTTTAATTTCGCTCATTATCTCTTTACCACTACTACAGTCGAGTCTTTTAAACTTAAGACATGCTCTTTAATCTCGCTTTGTCTTTTTTGATTATCGAGCTTAACTTGATAGCTTAACTTCTTGTTTGAAAACTCCAACTCTTCAAAAAACTCTGTTTGACTTAGCTCAAACCTACTTAGGTGGTCGATACCTCCTCTTAAATCATTTTGAGTTATCTCTTTAATTTGAAGCTCATCTTGCATGCTTTTTATCTGAAAGCTTGTTTGAGGAAGACTATTTTGCTCTATAAAGCTTTGCTTTTGCTCTAAAATATTGCGACTGTCGCTAGCGAGCTTTATAGTTTCAAAAAGAACTATCATGCATAAAAACAGAGCCATTAAAATCAAATAGTTTAACTGCTTGCTTCCAATTCTTATATTTTGAAACTGTTTTGAATAGATAGGCTCCTTTAAAACTCTTCTACCGCTCAACACACCTTCGATATCTACACTATCACCCAAAAGTCGCAAAGGAGCATAAGTCAAAACCCTCTGTTCGCTAACTATACCAAAGTCGTCATCAACCCTTAGCGACACATCTTTACCAGCCAACAGACTCTCCAAAAGATAGATTTTATCCACAAAAACCATATCAATACCAAGCTTTTCAAGCTCACTCTTTATCCAAGATATACTATAAGCAACAAGCAAAAAATCACCCTTGCCGAGCTTAAAAACCATATATTCAAAATCCCCACTAGGCAAAACCCCATCAAAGATAGAAACAGCCATCTTCTTGACTTCATAAACAAACCGAACATCAAGCTCAACCCTCTTAGCCCAATAAAATTCAGGCGAAAGCACAAGCTTGGATTTTGAAGCTATAGATTTATCAAACTGTTTGCTAATAAAATGGGTCAATAATCTACCTTGTGTTATTTTGTTGATAGTTTAGCAAAAAAATAATAAGAGTTTTATTGATACCCCCTAAGTCTATCTCAGAGGGTATCTATTTATCAATCGTAGAGTGTTATAACTGTCAAGTTTCACCACGCTGTACCACTCCAAAAGCAATATCTTAAAACGCATCTGATAAAATCTTAAATATTTCAGGATTCGCTTGAAACCGACTTTGAACTGCATCAAAAGTAGCGAACAGCGACTGCTAAAACAACCCACAATTTAAGCTAAATCAAATTTCTAAAAAACCTTTTTATAGAAATCATAATACACAAAACTAGCAAATGCAGTTTTACAAAGTGAAAAGTTTCCTCGAAATCTCTCTAAAATGCACAAAAGAGTTTTCAATCTTAAAAACTCACTCTTTCCAATTCTCAAAGAGAGAAATTTAGGTGCTAAGTTACCCACACTTTTTTAGAATAAACCAAAAAAGAGATAGAGTATATAAAATCTCTTTCAGGCAAAGTTTTGAGCTAAAAAGTGTATAGTTTAACCCCGACCCCTTTTTTTCAAGTCTAAAGCCAAAGCATGTCCTGCTATTTGCATATCCATATTGCCTATAAC
>CAZXOZ010000083.1:0-6109 GCA_964642805.1 uncultured Sulfurospirillum sp.
ATGGAGTAAGGCTACAAATAAAACATTTTTAATAAAAAGTATAGTTTATATAGTTCCATTTATACTATATATGCCTTATTATCATGGTGAATATAGATTTGCCTTTTTAGTTAGTGAATTATTTATCTACTTATTTTCTATCAATTTTTTAATGTATAGTTATAGTTATTTTAGGAATAGAAGTAAAATAGAAAAAACTAAAAATGTTGTAATATATGGAGCAGGGAAAGCAGGTATAAAACTAGAAAGTGAATTTTCTAATAGTAAATATAAAGTGAGATATTTTTGTGATGATGACAAAATACTTCAAGGTAGAAGTATAGATGGTGTAAGAATATTATCATCTGATAATTTGAAAAAAAAAGTAGCCAAAAATAAATATGACCTACTTGTAATTGCAATACCTAGTGCTAATAAATCTGATATATCAAAAGTATATGATAACTTAAACACACAATTTAAAGAGATACAAATACTACCATCCCTTGAAGAGATACTTCAAAATAAAAATTTCTCAACACAATTAAAAGATATATCTGTAGAAGATTTATTAGCCCGTCATCCTGCTGATTTAGATAAAAATGCTATTAAAAATTTTATAAAGAATAAGACAGTATTGATTACAGGAGCAGGAGGAAGTATAGGCAGCGAAATAGTAAGACAATGTATTTATTTTGAAGCAAAACAAATCATAGCTGTAGATAACAATGAATATAACTTATACGCAATAGAACAAGAACTATCTAACTGCAATATCATACCAATAATGCAATCAGTAGTAAAAAAAGAAGATATACAAAAAACATTTTCTAAATATAAACCAAATATAGTAATCCATACAGCAGCATATAAACATGTACCACTTTGTGAAGCAAATATAAGTGAAGCAATAGAAAATAATATACAAGGTACAAAAAATATAATAGATGTAGCAATAGAATTTCAAGTAGATAAAATTGTACTAGTAAGTACAGACAAAGCTGTAAATCCAACAAATGTTATGGGAACTACAAAAAGAATATGTGAGCTGTACTTGCAAAATGTAGATGCAAAGGGTGTAAGTATTAGTGCTACAAGATTTGGTAATGTTCTTGGATCTTCTGGTAGTATAATACCAAAGTTTAAACAACTTATAAGTGAAGGTAAAAATCTTACAGTAACCCATAAAGATATCACTAGATATTTTATGCTTATACCTGAGGCTTGTGAGTTGGTTCTTCAATCTGGTGCATTAGGAAAAGGTGGAGAGATATTTATACTTGATATGGGTAAACCTGTACGAATTATAGATTTAGCACATAAAATGATTGAGCTAAGTGGTAGAGAAGATATAAGCGTAGATATAATAGGCTTAAGACCAGGTGAAAAATTATACGAAGAGCTACTTACCCAAGGTACTAAATCAAAAACTAAATATGAGTCTATTACAGTAGCAGATAAAACTGTATATGATGTAGATAAATTAAATAGAGATATTGAAGAGTTGATTAGTTTAAAAGATGATGATAAAGTACTTGAAAAACTAAAAGAGATAGTACCTGAATTTAAACATAATAAGATAGGGGAATAAACATGGGAACAGTGATATTCAGTATAATAGGAATAGCTATAGTGGGGTTTGTATTCTTTTTTGTTAGAGGTATGTTAAAAATGGAAAGAAAAGAATCATTATTGATTTTGACACATAATAATTCAATTGAAATAGCTATGACAGATGACAAGTACTATGAATTTGATATATCAGATATAGCAAATGAGAAAGATAAAATATATAAAAGACTAAAAGATACAATAGAACAAAAGTCAGTAAATTTATCTGGTTATAATATAGTAAATGTAAAATTCTTCAAAGATAGTGATGGTACACAAGAGCAATCTACGGAACTATATAAGATAATTGACAATAAAAGAAAATCTGCTGCGTAAATCATCTGAAAGATTAGGAAAATATACACCAAAATCACATCAATCAAAAGCTATTGATCAGTATTTAATCATGACAATGGATTAAAATGTAACAGCAGAACTCAGATGATAATGGCATGTGGTACTGGTAAAACATTTACTTCTTTAAGAATTGCAGAGAAGCATATAGAGTTACTAGATAGTTCAATAACCATTATGCTATTTCCTTCTTTATATTTAATAGATCAACTAAAAAGAATGGGAAGAACAAACTTCTATAAATAGCTTTAAATCCCCACTTTCATATGTAGTGATGAAACTATTGGACTAAATGAATCAAGTGATATATTTGAAATAGATGAATGTGAAGTTGAATATACAGTTACTACAAACTTCGATAATATTTTAAAATATATTAAAAGTAATAAAAATATTAATCAGCTTATATTCTCAACATATCACTCTAGTCATTTACTTGGAAAAGCTTTAAAACACTTAGGTTTTCATGCTAATTTAACATTACTTGATGAAGCTCACAAAACAGCAATATCAAATAGTTCTAATAAAAAGAGTTTATGATTTGCTCTTGATGATAGTATATTTCCATCTACAAAAAGACTTTTTATGACTGCTACTGCTAAGCATTATATTATCAATAAAGCTTTAGATACTCAACTAGCATATTCAATGGACAATGAAGAGCTATATGGAAAGGTTTCCTATGAGTATTCGCTAAGAGAAGCAATTGATGGTAATGAAATCAAGATACCAGACGATATAGGATAAACTGCACCTATTGGAGAGTGCAAAAGATATAAAATTAGCTAACAACTTTTTTCATATGCTATCTGCTGACTCAGAAATGGTTTGTGAAAATGTTTAAATCATTTGATGAATATTTTATGACCCTAATTTTAGGAATAAAAAAAAGCCTTATCCAAACAACTCTAAGAGTCGATAGAATAAGGCTTTATAGATGGTGTCAAGAGAGGGACTCGAACCCTCGACCTCCGGCTTATGAGACCAGCGCTCTAACCAGCTGAGCTACCTTGACACTTTTACAAGGACGAAATTATACATTTTGCAACCTTATATCCTCGTTAATTAAATAGCTTTAGTAGCTCTTTAGCTGTATCTTGCCACTCTTCGGGAACATTTTTCTCTATGGCTTTGTTTAGTTTTTGTTTTATATACTTTGATCCGCTAAGGCTAACAGTAGGCTCTTCAAGACTTCCTTTTATTTTTCCTTCAAAATCTCGGTGTTCTATTTTTATGCTAAACTTGCTATCTATTTTGTTGGTTTCTAGATTTATGTGACCACTTGGAATCTTTAGGTAGCTTTGAAGTCCATTCATTAGTAGAGAAAAATCTACCTCTTTTTTGTCTATTATGCCATGAAGCAGGGTGTCTTTATAGATTTCAGTAGTTAAATCGAATCCACTTGCAACATAGATTAGGTCTGTAAGCTCACTTTTTAGTAGTTTTCCATTTAATGCACTTATGCTTACTTCTCCAACTTCACTAGTGAAATTATAGTTAGCTTCAAGCGTAGAGAAAGAGTCAAATATCTTTGGATAGTAGAGCGTATCGGCTACTTCGGCTGTAGAGAGGTCATCGCTATTTACACTTAAAAGATTATCTTGCAGTATAAAAGTGGTTTTAGCATCTAAAAAACTACTATTTCCATCTAGATACAGACCTTTATTGTATCTGTAGTTACCTCTTACTTGCAAATCTCCTTTTAGTGGTCTACCTGTGATAAAATACAGATTATTTAAATCAGCTATCTCTATATCATACTCTCCTTTTATGGTGTTGTTTTTTATATTGTAGTTGCTTTTTGAGATATTTAGCTCAAGTATGTTTGAGAGTATGAGCGAGTCTATGGAAGCATCGTCTTTTACGATATTGCTATTGAGTGAAAGCTTGTATTTTACTTTATCCGCTCTTTTAGTTTGCATTAATCTCTCAACATGTAGAGCTCCATCCTCTACATGTAGAGTCAGTTCTCCATCTCTACTGCTTGCTCTTGTGTCTCGCATATCCAAAGAGAGGTTTAAATTGCCATCTGAGTATCTTGGCTGTTTGAACATTTCACTAAGAAGGGGTAGTTGTATCTCTTTAGCATCTACTCTTAGAGTGTCATTGACTACAAAAATCTGAATATCTCCTCCTAGGGTTTTTGAGTTTATATCAAAGCTGAAATCATCTTTTGTCTTTTGTATATTTCCATCTAGTGTTATACTGCCCTGCATGCTCTCTTTGAGTGCCCCGAGCTTTGGAATGCGTACAATATAGTCACTATAAAAAAGATTTTTTTGTAGGTCATATTGAGTATTTTTGGTTTTTATTGTTGCGATATTTGACTCGATATTGGTTTTTGCTTCTAGCTTGTTGCCGTCTATATTGGCTTTTATTGTTCCTTTATATGTTATATTTCTATCTAGCTTTATGCCAAAGTCACTCTCTAGTAGTGAGTTGTTAAGAGTTGCATAGTGTATGATGATATCGCTCTTCCCTTTGTATGTATCTTGCCCTTTTGACACTATATTTGTCTCAATATCGACTACGCCACTAGAGTAGGTAGGTTTTTTTACAAATGCCAATATGTCTTCAATTTTTACATTTTTTGCATCAATTTGTATATCTTTTATCTTACGATTTTCTATATTTGTTAAAAACTCTATTTGAGATTTAAGTGCCTCACCGATACCGGTAATCTGCATGTTTTTTATATCTCCTTTAGCCCTACCCTCTACATGCAGAGCTCCATTTATGCTTACATGTGGTGTGTTGAGATTGTTTGCATCTGCTATATAGCCTAGATCAAAACTTTTTTTCAGTATATCAATATCTCCATTTATGGTAAATTTTGAGTTTTTATCTACCGTAAATAGAAGGTCAATAAAGTTAGTTCTTAGAGTAAATGCCTCTACTTGCACATCTTTTTGTAGCTCTTTTTGTATATATCTTTCTAAGTATGGCTTTATGATATTGTTACCTGATTGAGTAAAAAGTAAAAACAGTACAAAAAGTACGACTGCGATTAAAAACAATAGTAAGCTAAACAAATACTTCATATAACTACCCTAAATTTACTTTAGTCTTATTGACTAAAGTTTGTATTGACATTTTATCTAATTTTCTGTATAATTTTAGCACTCTTATAATTAGAGTGCTAAATTTAAAGACAAGGGACACAACATGGCTTTTCAACCACTAGGTAAAAGAGTTCTAATCGAACGCGTAGAAGAGGCGACTACAACTGCTTCAGGGATTATTATACCTGATAATGCAAAAGAGAAACCTTTAAGCGGCAAAGTTATTGCTGTTGGTAAGAAGGTGAAGTATATATCTGTAAACGATACCGTGATTTTTGGTAAGTATGCAGGTAGTGAGTTATCGCTAGACGGCAAAGAGTATTTAGTGATGGATGATAAAGATATACTTGGTATATCAAGTTAAGGAGCAGTAAAAATGGCAAAAGATATTCGATTTTCAGACAGTGCTAGAAATACACTATATGAAGGTGTAAGCAAACTAAATGATGCAGTAAAAGTAACTATGGGACCAAGAGGACGAAATGTGCTTATTCAAAAAAGCTTTGGGGCTCCTAGTATTACTAAAGATGGTGTCTCTGTTGCAAAAGAGATAGAGTTGGCAGATAACCTTGAAAACATGGGAGCTCAACTTGTAAAAGAGGTTGCAAGCAAAACTGCTGATGAGGCAGGAGATGGAACAACAACTGCAACAATTTTGGCAAATGCAATCTTCAAAGAGGGATTAAGAAACATCACAGCTGGTGCAAACCCTATTGAGGTCAAAAGAGGCATGGATAAAGCAAGTGAAGCCATAACAGTAGAGCTAAAGAAGATGGCAAAAGAGGTAAAAGATAAAAAAGAGATCGCTCAAGTTGCAACTATCTCGGCAAATTCTGATTCAAATATAGGTGAACTTATAGCCGAAGCTATGGAAAAAGTTGGAAAAGATGGTGTTATCACTGTTGAAGAGGCAAAAGGCATCCAAGATGAGCTTGAAGTTGTTGAGGGAATGCAGTTCGATAGAGGCTATCTATCCCCGTATTTTGTAACAAATACTGATAAGATGGAGGCTGTTTTAGAGAATCCTTATATTCTTCTATTTGACAAGAAAATCTCAAATCTAAAAGACCTTCTTCCTGTTTTAGAGCAAGTGCAAAAGAGTA
>CAZXOZ010000084.1:0-5964 GCA_964642805.1 uncultured Sulfurospirillum sp.
CGCTTCCAAAAAGCTTGTCTCCACTAAAGCTTATAAGCGATGGATTATCTTTTAAGATATTTTTAAGAGAAGGCTCACCTTTTCCTAGATTGTAGGGAAGTTCAGGGATATATCCACTACCTAAATCATAGTAATCTATGAGGTTGTTTTCTGTACAAAGCTCTTTTATATTTTTATAAGGTGTATCTTCGCTAAAGCCCTCAATACTAAAGTTTGACTGATGTACTTTCATGAGCATTGCTGTATTTTCACCTATAGCATTTTGATAGTCAGATAATTTTGTCTTATTTGTTGCTCCAACCTCTTTTAATATTGCTCCACTTTGGCTCATCACTTCAGGGATTCTAAAACTTCCGCCTATCTCAACAAGCTCGCCACGAGATACGATAGCCTCTTTGTCTTTAGCAAATGTATTGAGTATCAAAAAAACCGCACTTGCGTTGTTATTTACTACTAAAACATCCTCAACTTGAAGGAGGTTTTTAAAGTGTTGGCTTACATGTGTATATCTCTCTCCTCTACATCCCTCCTCTTGATTATACTCTAAATTTGAGTAGTTTGTTATCACTTTTGAGGCACACTCAAGTATCTGTTGAGATATTAAACTTCTTCCCATGTTGGTATGTAGAATTACTCCAGTAGCATTAATAAGAGGCTTTAGAGAAGGCTCAAACAGTTTGTCGTAACTATATCTTATCTCCTTTAACAACTCCTCTTCATCGAAATCATCTACCTTTTTTGCGACAATATCCTCTCTTAAGTTCTCAATTTTTTGTTTAGCTATCTTAACTAAGCGGGTAGCATTGAGGTCTTTAAAAACTGGATTTGAAACAACTCTATCAATCTTTGGTAGTTTTCTTAATAGACTCATAATTTACTCTGGTACTGGCAGTTTAGTTTCATCAAAAAGATATCTTTTGTTTTGGATTTTTGTCAAGATTCCTTGGTCGCTAAGTGACTTAAACAGCTTTATGACTGTTGGTTTGCTTACTTGAATTCTTTGCATTATATCTGCATAAGAGTAGTTAAACATATCTTCATCATCTAAGTTTTTGATAATGAATCGTATCATATCGACCTGTTTTCCATCAGTAACTGCAGAGATAGCTTTGATTATATTGTACGAACTATCTATCTCTTTTTGCTGAATCTTTGGCATAAGTACATCGTGAAGAGCGTTTAAGAGCTCTTTTATATTTACTGGCTTTATGATATAGTTCTCTACTTTGAGCCTTATCGCATCTAGTAGATACTCTGTGTCTGTATGAGCTGTTGCTAAGATTGCAGGAATAGTCATGTTTAAATCATTTTTTAAGTGCCTTAAAAACTCTATCCCATTCTCATTTTTCAAAAGTATATCTGAAATGATGACATCTACATGATTGTCTCTTAAGACCTCCAAAGCCTCATCGCAAGTCTGTACAGCAAATATATTTTTTGCAAAATCCTCTAAAACTGCTGTTGTATGCTTAAGCAAATCTGCTTCATCCTCTATGTAGAGTATATTAAAGCCGTTTAGTAGGTCAAAATCTCGTTTGTCCATCTTACTGCCCCTTTTTAAAGGAGCAAGTTCCTTTAAAATTCCTCGCAACTGAAGCACGAAGTAAAAACTTCTGTAATTTCATTTTACTCTCCTATTTTTGGTATTTTTACAGTAAACATTGCACAATTGCTTAGTTCACTGTTTTTCATTTTATGCTGTATATTTTTACAACTTATTTTCCCATTCATATGTTTTTCTACCATCTGTTTTGACATGTAGAGTCCTATCCCTGTACCTACACTCTTGTGTTTAGTTGTAAAGTATGGATCAAAAACCTTAGCCATTATATCACTTTTTATACCTCCAGCATTATCTATAACTTTGATAATCACACTGCTATTCGTAGATTTTACTATAATTTTTATATATTTCTCAACTATTTTATTTTCACAAAGAGCATCTTTTGAGTTGTTGATTAGATTCAATATCACCTGTATGAGCTCATTTTCAAAACCGTACATCTTTACGCTTTCACTTTTCTCAAAAAATAGTTTTATATTCTCTTTCTCAAGTTGGTATTTTGTCAAATCAATTGACTTTTCTATAACACTTTTGACACAGAAATTTCTACGACTCTTGTTTGGATCAAAAAATGTTCTAAAATCCTCTAGCGTATCAGACATATTTCGTGCTAACACTCCCGCATCTTCTACTCTTGATTCTATAAACTCCTCATTTAATTTTCCACAATAAAATTTTGATTGAAAGCTTTGGACTATCATCATCAAAGCTCCAAGAGGTTGTCTCCACTGGTGAGCGATATTTTGGAGCATCTCACCCATAGAAGCCAATCTTGCTTGAGTGGATATTATTTGATCTTTTTTTCGACTATTGTGCACTTCTATTTTGATTTTTTGCTCTAGTGAGTCATTTAGAGCCATTAGTTCCTTAGTTTTCGAATTGACCTTTTTTTCCAAAGAGCGATTTAGTACTTTAAAATTATTGGTTAAGATAAGAGATATAAGCAGACTAAGAAAAAAGACAAGCCCAATAAGTAAAAATAGCATATATATGTTTTTTGTAAACAATCTATCATTCCTCTCTTTTTCAGCTATAGTCTCTTTTATATGGGAAGTGGTAAGGCTTGATAGATATATATTGATTGAGTTAATCTCTAAAAATAGCTCATCAATAAATCTATCTTTTTCTAAATAGCTATTTTGACTTAAAAGGTGGAACAACCTACCGCTCTGCTTGTTGATTTTAGCTATTTTTTTATCAATTTTTGCAACAAGACCTCTTTGGTAGTAGCTTTTTTGAGGAAGACTCTCTCTTAATAGAAAGAATTTTAACCAGTTGCTTGCAAACTCAGGCAAGCCACCTATCTCATAATCTATAGAGTCGTTATAGTGCTGCCACTGCTCATCTACAATCTGCTTTGCTAGTGAGATTACTTCTGAAGCATTCTCAATATCAATGCTCCCCTCTTTGATGTCATATAGAGTGTTGTAAATATTGACAGTATATATATCTTTAATCTCTTCAAGCCCCATTTGAGTGATTGTTCTTTTTTGAAAAAGAGTTTCGTAGTCATACTTTAAAGCAAAAATAGAGATCATCATCAAAAACCCAATAGTCATCATACTCAAAGCGATAATTGTAATTAGAATTTTTGTCTTATTTGAAAACTCTATCCGCTCTAGTAATTTATCGGCTAAACTGTAAAGCTTCATTTTACTATCTCAATCGGCTCAAATTTGCCATCAATATAGATAGATAGATAGGTTTTATTGAGGAGTTGAGTATCTTTATAGTCTATTGGAATCTCTCCTAAAATCTCAGGAGACAAACTTCTAAGATTTTTTAAAAACTTTTTTGAATTCAATGAACCTTCTATATCTTGCAAGGCCTTTGCTACTAGTTTAGCTGCAAGAAATGACTCAAAAGAGGCATAACTTGGCTTATGATTTGGATAGTAAAAACTCAAAAGTTCAATATACTCTTTTGCGGCTCTCAAAGAGTTATCATCATAAGATGGCACTGTCTGAGAGAAGAGTATGTTCTCTGCATTGCCATCAAGCTCCTCCATCAGGGCATCAGAATTTACAAAAGAGATTGGTGCAAAAATAGTATCTTTAAAATACTTCTCCCTCGCTTTTTTGATAAATCTAGCACTTGGCTTATATGCCCCAACCATTATGATGGCTTCAGGCTTATAGGATTTGATCTCATGCAAAGCATGCCTAATGGAGAGAGTATTTCTCTTGTAAGTTCCTTCACCAGCAAGTATCAAACCTCTCTTTTGTAAGGCCTCTATGATAGCGATATAGCCCTCTTCCCCATAATCATCATTTTGATAAAATATAGCAAACTTATCAATACCTCTCTGGCTGTGAAGATACTCTATAATCTTCTCAATCTCCTGCTTATATGAGCTTCTAAAGTTGATGATATTTTTAAATCTAGGGTCTCTTAAAAATGATGCTCCTGTGTATGGAGCTATAAATGGGATATTTTTATCTAAAACTATAGGAAGTATTTTTTTTGTTGTTGGAGTTCCTACAAATCCAAATAGAGCGAAAATTTCATCTTCCTCTATTAGTGCATTGGTATTTTTAAGAGTGTTTCTAGGTTCATACTTATCATCATAAAATATAAATTTTATCTGCTTGTTGTTTATGCCCCCTTTATCATTAATATAGCTAAAATATGTATTTGCTCCTTGTACTACTTTTTCTCCTAGTTTTTTATTTATTCCGCTAAGAGGAAGAGAAGCTCCTAGTGTAATGCTATTTTTAGTATCATTTTTTGACAAATAGAGATATGCGAAAAGAGTTGTAGTGGCTATTAAGAGTAGAAGAAGAAAAGATTTCACTGATATAACCTCCTTAGTCATTATACAATAAATTAGACTATATAAAGAGAATATGCAAAAAATGAATATTTTTATAACCTCGAAATAGAGGCAATATTTAAAGAATTAGTCTAGTGGAAAACTTATATTGACCATATAAAAATCTCAATTTTTAGGTAGCTACTCTTTTAAAAGCCTGTATATAGAGACATAAATAAAAAATTAAGAAGAGTTTAAAGGATATTGTTTTACAATACGGTAAAGAAGACTTGACCAAAATAGGAAAAATATGATGAATAAAGAGTATTTATACTACAGTCAAACACCATTAGAGTATCCTCTTAGTGAGAATGTTGAGGTAACAACTCAGATAAATAGTGATGAGTTTATAGTATCAAATGTACCAACTAGCAAGGCACAAATACATGCTCCAGAGATAGATTTTTACATAAAAAATACTCAAGATGACATAAGCCATAAGATAGTAAATGTAGAGAGACTATACGATATTAGGGCATCTGTGTACGACTTAGCACAAGATATGGACTATGAAGAACCAGTAGGCAACAAGATAGTAATTGCTTCAAGCACAGATGAAAAAAAATTAAAAAAAGAGTTAGTAGATTTAGGGTTTACCTGCATAGTTTTAAACCCAATCAATATAGTTGATGTGAGCGGTCATATTGGTAAACTGATATTGACTATCAGAAAAAAAGAGGAGTTAGTAGATTTAGAAACTGACCAGATTATCTGGTATGATGCTCCTGGTTTTGCAACAAAGCAAAGTGGCACTTATGATCCCAGCACTATTGGCTCAATTGAGGCAATTAAAACAGTAAAAACAAACTTAGGTTCATACAAATATAAGAACTTTATTAAATATGACTCTGCTATATGTCAATACCATGAGAGAAGTAGTGAGATTTGTGGGAAGTGTGCGGAGGTATGTCCAACAGTTGCTATATTGAAAATAGATAAAAAGAAGCATCTGACTTTTTCACATATAGACTGCCATGGTTGTGGGGGCTGTATTAGCGTCTGTCCATCAGGCGCATTAGACTACTCACAAATGCCTCGCACTGCATTTAAAGAGGTAGTTGATTATTTTAGAGAGAAGATAGCACTTGTAGTTCCAAGAAAGATGGAGCTAAGTTCTCTACATGTAGAGCTTTCAAAAGGGGTTCTGCCTCTAGCAATTGAGGGTGAAAAGTACTTACATGAAGCACATCTAATAAGTCTACTTCAAACAAGCGGAAATCCTATAATCTTCTATACAGACTTCATCTCAAAAGGCACAGGTGATGTAATTCGCATCATCAATGAAATATTTCAAAAAAAGTATAACAAACAAGCAATCTTTATATGCAAGGATGAGATAGAGCTAAAAGAGGCGATGCGAAACATAGTCGCTATAGAAGAGTGCAAGTACGGTATCAACGAGGATGGACTCAAAAAACGAGAGATATTTTCAGCTCGCCTTTCTTATCTAGTAGGCGAAGATGACTTAGGAAAAGTAAAAACTGGTGAGCATGTTCACTATGGAAATATAACAATAAATGAAGCTACATGTACACTCTGTCTTAGCTGTGTTGGAGCCTGTAATGTAAGAGCATTAACGGCTCACCCA
>CAZXOZ010000085.1:0-5908 GCA_964642805.1 uncultured Sulfurospirillum sp.
CCAGCTGAAATGTTAAATATCTCTATCACTCTATTATCCCCTTTTTGCTGAACAAGTCCAGCAAAAATTCCTCGCGACTATTGTACGAAGTAGAAACTTCTGTATGTCTCATTTTACTGCTCCCTCTACGATAATATTTTAAAATAAAGCAAAAGGTGTTCCAAGTCTTTATGTGTAGCTATTTTAAGAATATTTAGATACAATATCAGCCTTAATTAAAAATTAAAAGAAACCTAAGAATAAAAATAGATTTTTCACGAAAAAGTTTTGCCAATTGGTGTGGTTTTAGTGAGAGAGATTTTTAATTGGCTTCGCCTATTAATGAAGGAGACAGTAAATAGCATGAATTTTAGAAATATAGCAGTAATAGCACATGTCGATCACGGAAAAACAACACTTGTGGATGAGCTTTTGAAACAATCAGGAACATTTGACGCACATACTAAAACTGAAGAACGCATGATGGATAGCAATGATTTGGAGAAGGAGAGAGGGATCACAATCCTCTCTAAAAATACAGCCATTCACTACAAAGATTCAAAAATAAACATCATAGATACCCCAGGTCATGCAGATTTTGGCGGAGAGGTTGAGCGAGTATTAAAGATGGTTGATGGTGTTTTGCTTTTAGTTGATGCTTATGAGGGAGTTATGCCTCAAACTAAGTTTGTTGTAAAAAAAGCACTCTCACTCGGACTTTGTCCAATAATAGTCATCAATAAGATAGATAAAGACTCAGCTAATCCAGAGCGTGTTGTAGATGAGCTTTTTGATCTTTTTATCGCTCTTGATGCGAGTGAAGAGCAACTAGAGTTTCCTATTGTCTATGCGGCCGCAAGGGATGGTTATGCAAAGTATGAGATGGAGGATGCAAATGAGAACTTAGTCCCTCTTTTTGATACTATCTTAAAACATGTCCCAGCTCCAACTGGTACGGTAGAAAACCCACTTCAACTTCAAGTTTTTACGCTTGATTATGATAACTATGTTGGTAAAATTGGAATTGCAAGAATCTTTAATGGGATTGTTAAGAAGAATCAAAGTGTAATGCTAGCAAAAGCCAATGGAGAGCAGCTAAAGGGCCGTATTTCAAAACTTATCGGTTTTAAGGGTTTGGAGAGAATTGATGTTGACGAGGCACAAAGTGGTGATATTGTAGCGATTGCTGGATTTGAGACGCTTGATGTTGGTGATAGTGTTGTTGACCCAAATAACCCAATGCCACTAGATCCCTTGCATATAGAGGAGCCGACTCTAAGTGTTGTATTTGCTGTCAATGACTCCCCTTTTGCTGGGCTTGAAGGAAAATATGTAACTTCAAATAAGCTTGATGAGAGGCTTGAGAGCGAGATGAAAACAAATATCGCCATGAAGTATGAGAGTGCTGGAGAGGGAAAGTTTAAGGTAAATGGTCGTGGGGAGCTTCAGATAACGATACTAGCGGAGAACATGAGAAGAGAGGGGTTTGAGTTTTCTTTAGGTCGACCCGAGGTCATTATTAAAGAGGAAAATGGTGTTAAGATGGAGCCTTATGAGCATTTGGTGGTTGATGTTCCAGATGAATTTACAGGGGTAGTCATAGAGAAGCTTGGAAAGAAAAAAGCACAAATGACAACTATGAATCCAACAGGAGATGGGCAGGCTCGCATAGAGTTTGAAATTCCTGCTCGTGGACTTATAGGCTTTCGTGGACAATTTTTGACTGATACAAAAGGTGAGGGTGTTATGAATCACTCATTTTTAGAGTTTAGACCCCATAGTGGTGGTGTTGAGCATCGTAAAAATGGAGCATTAGTATCTATGGAGAATGGAACAGCTCTTGGATATTCACTATTTAATCTACAAGATAGAGGATCTCTTTTTATAGAGCCTCAAACAAAAGTCTATGTGGGCATGATTCTAGGAGAGCATGCTAGACCAAATGATTTGGATGTAAACCCTATCAAAGGAAAGCAGCTAAGCAATGTAAGAAGTAGCGGAGCAGATGAGGCTATCAAGCTTGTTCCGCCTCGAAAGTTAACCTTGGAGTTAGCTCTTGAGTGGATAGAGAATGACGAGTTGCTTGAGGTTACTCCCATTGGAGTCCGTGTTAGAAAGCGTGAACTCAATGCTACAAAAAGAAAAAGATTAACTAAAAAAGAGAAAAATTTGTAGTTTTATGTAGAAGTAACATGCAATCACTTCTCATTGCACTTGTGGCAATCGTCATAGTTTTAGTTTTTTTGATTTCCTCTTTAGTGGCAACTGTTCAAGAGACGATGAAGCATGAAAAATCTACACTTGAGGATTATCCTGAGCTCAAATCCAACGAAAACACACTAAGTTTGCAACACTCACTCAATGAGATAGAAGAGCAACTCTCGGCAGCTCGTCGCGCCATCAGGTCGTAACAGACTACAACAATGCGATAGAGATGTTTCCAAGCGTTAAAGAGTTTTTTAGTAGAAAATAGTATTGAAAAAACTATCAGAACTACAAGCCTTTTTTTATGAAAATATCTATCCTGACTTAGAGTATTTAGAGACTAAGAGGGTTCAGTTATATTGGTTCAAGTTTAGATATTTATATATGGGGTCTTGCCGCTCTTGGAATGTTTAGTTTTATCGACTCAAGCATCTATATTGCTATTGGATTTAATCAAAGACTTTTTGAGCCAAAAATCTATAAAAAAGTAACTAGTTTTGATGAGGTCAAATTTTACTTTGAAACACTTAGTCTAACTTCTGGCATAGTAAAGCATCTAAATTTTGTTAGAAGAGTTTGGTCTAAAAGATAAGAGCATTAAAAGAGTCCATTGTTTACCAAAAAGTAGTATAATTTGGGATAATGAGACCACAACATAGCAGTCTTATGATTTTACATTGAGGAGTAAAATTGAATAAAATTTTTAAAATTTCAGCAGTTGTTGTCTTGTTGGTTGCAGTTGCTTATCTTATAGTCGGAGTTTTTTTTATGGGCGGCGGACAAACAAATACAAAATTTAGTGGATTTGGCAACCTGATTGCTCCTAAAAAAGATACTACAAGCACTGATGAATTAGAGGTAAATATAGATAGGATTTTGATAAATATGCACTCAGGAAGCTTTAAATATATGAAAACAGATATGGC
Organism: uncultured Sulfurospirillum sp.; assembly: GCA_964642805.1. Taxonomy (GTDB): domain Bacteria; phylum Campylobacterota; class Campylobacteria; order Campylobacterales; family Sulfurospirillaceae; genus Sulfurospirillum_A. Next base: position 3,111 of record CAZXOZ010000085.1, read on the forward strand.
TTTTAGGATGAAAGACAAGAAAAACAGAGATGCTTTAGTGGAGAGTATGCCTCTCATTCGAGATACAATACTGCAGTTTTCTTCAAGACAAGATAGCGATGAGTTGGCAACTAACAAAGGGAAAGATAGATATATTAAGGATCTTAAGGATCTTATATATGAATCATATGACTTAGCTATAGACGACATTTTTTTTAGAGATTTTGTTTTAGCGAAATAGCTCAACATCAACAAGATGTAACAAAATGGCATAATAGTTTCATTATTTCTTTATCTGTCTATTGAAATCATTGAATTATAGGCTGGCTTAAGTTTTGTGATGTATAATAAAAAACTTTTAATGTGGTTAGCTTGTTAATAAAGCTTAGTTCTATAAATTTCTATAAAAAGGAGTATCAAACATGATACATTTTAGTTTAAAGCGAGTAGTAGTTGCTGCAACAGTCTCTCTTGCAGTAGCCACAACAGCATCCGCAGGTATGTTTAAGTTTTCAGGTGGTCCTTCAGGAGGAACTTTTCAATATTTTGCAGCAGGAATTAGTCAATATACTAATGACAACAAGATAATTGGTGAGAGAATAAATATCAGTGCATCAGCTGGTTCTGTTCAAAATGTTCGTTTAGTAAGTACGGGAAAAGCTGATTTTGCAATAGCTTATGCAGGAGATACATATCTTGCAAGTGTTGGAAGACTCTCACCAAAAGACACTAGAAAATACACAGGAGTTAAGGCAGTCTCTTATCTATTTGGAGCACCAGCTCAGCTAATAGTCAGAAATGGATCTAATATAAACTCAGCTTCTGATTTGGTTGGTAAAAAAGTTGGCGTTGGTAAAGGTGGGTCAGGTGCAGCAGCGAATGCTGAGCGATTTTTTAAAGGTATGGGTGTTTGGGATAAGATGAAGCCAGAGTTTTTGGGGTACAACAATGCTGCTGCTGCTTTTTCAAACAAGCAACTCGATGCTTTTTGGGTATTTGCAGGCTATCCAACAGCGGCTGTTATTCAAGCTGCTCAGCAGAATGATATTAGGCTAATAGATGTTTATAAAGATGCTAAAGAGAATGGTGTTTTAAAACAGTATCCTTTTTATAGCCCACTTACTATACCGGCCAATACATACAGAGGGCAGACACAAGATGTGCAGTCATTTCAAGACTCTGCTTTATGGATAGCAAATGAGAGTGTACCAGCAGATGTTGTGTACAACATGCTAAAAGCAATCTTTACAGATGAGGGACTCAAATATATGGTTACTATCAAAAAGACTGCAAATCAGATGAGCATTAAAGGCGGAACCAAGGGAACTTCGGAGCTTGAGCTTCACCCTGGGGCTATTAAATTTTGGAAAGAAAAGGGCGTTCTTTAAGAAGGGGCTCATAGATGCTACAAAATTTAAATAGAGCTGAGAGGTTATTTTTTGACCTCTTGGCTCTTGCCTTGCTACTATTTTATGCCTATGCAGCTCTGGTAGAGCCAGTTTCAACTCAATACCATAGAGCTGTGTATGTACTGATAACTTATGTTTTGGTATTTCTAGTATATAAATCAACAAATAGATGGCTAAGAGCTTTAGACTATGTTCTTCTAGTAGTCGCTGCAATTCCTGTTTTGTACTACATGGTTTTCTTTGTTGATCTTAATCATAGAACAGGCATAGAGACTCCAATGGATCAATGGATGTCCTTGATAGGCGTTATAATTGGCATAGAGGTTGCAAGAAGAGTAATAGGAAATGTTTTTGTGATTATGGGTGTTGGTATGCTTGCTTATGGCATATATGGCGAACACATAGCGGGACTGTTTGCCCATAGCGGCGGAGGCTTGTTAGATACTATATCTGTTGCTATATTTTTAACCAATGACGGTGTTTTTGGTATCATGGCAAATGTTTTGGCAACCTATGTTTTACTTTTTGTTCTTTTTGGTGCTTTTCTCGAAAAATCAGGGGCACAAAAGTTTTTTATAGACCTGCCTCTTGCATTGGTAGGACATAAGACTGGTGGACCCGCTAAGGTTGCAGTTGTAACAAGTGCTATATTTGGCTCAATCTCAGGCAGTGCAATTGCAAATACGGCCTCAACGGGAGCTTTTACAATACCGCTTATGAAAAAAGCTGGTTTTAAGCCACATGTTGCTGGAGCAGTAGAGCCTGCTGCATCAATTGGCGGGATGTTTATGCCTCCGATTATGGGTGCTGGCGGCTTCATCATGGCTGAACTTACGGGCATATCTTACAATGTTATTATGCTTATAGCGATTTTTCCAGCATTGATGTACTTTTTTAGTGTCTTTGTTATGGTTCACTACGAGGCAAAAATACACAATATCAAAGGTGAAAAATCAGATACTGAAGCTATGAAGATATTTAAAGAGGGTTGGTTCTACTGTGTTCCACTTATTGTGATTACTATTTTGATGATAGCTGGATACTCTCCTGCTTATGCAGCAGTCGCTGGTATTATATCTTGTGTCATAATTAGCTGGACTATGGGTGGAATCTATGTGATGCTTCAGGCAACTGTTATGATATCTTTAATGGCAGTAGATGTATATACGGCACTTGAGATTTCAAACTTTTTTGTAGCTGCAACGAGCTTTAGTACTGCAATAGGTCTTGCAATCTTAAAAAAAGAGTCAAAGATAAATTTTGGCACTCTTTTAGATGCAACAAGAGCGGGTGTTTTAAACAGCTTGCTTATTGGAGCAACCGTTGGCGTAATAGGAATCATCATCTCAATGCTAACTTTTAGTGGATTAACATTCTCGTTTAGCTCTATCATAATTCAACTTGCAGATG
>CAZXOZ010000086.1:0-5827 GCA_964642805.1 uncultured Sulfurospirillum sp.
GACTCCAATACTAAGAGCGATGGCAAAAATAGCAAGTGGAAGTTGAAAAATACGATTTGCATAGTAGAGGTAGCTAATACTTCCTGTGACTAAAAAGCTAGCAATCCAAGTATCTAAAAATGCAGAGATTTGTGGAGTAGAGTTACCTAGGATGGCATGCGAGAAAGAGCGAAAAAATCTCCTCTCTTCACTAATGACTTTTGTTTTTTTTCTATTTGAAAACCCAAATCTAAAAAGTTTTAAGAGATCTCTATTTTTAGCGACGACAATGTGAGTTAAGAGCTGTAAAACACCCCCTACAATAACCGCATAACTCATAGCATAAACAGTATCTATCTTATCCATGTCTTTAGTGAGCAAAAGCGAGGATATAAGTGCTATGTTAAGAAGTGCCGTGGAGAAAGCTGTAGTTGCAAAGTGGTTTTTGTATTGTAAGAGTGAGCCTAGAAAAGTGACTGCAAATATGAGTGGTAGATAGTAGAAATTTATAGCAACCAAAGGAGAAGCCATAGCAGTAGTCTCATCATCAAATCCAAATGCTATAAGTTTTGCAAAAAAGCCACTAAAAACAGTTACAATAAACGAGATAAACATAAGAAAAGTAAAGAACTTAACAAATGTTTTATAGGTAAATATTGACTTATGCTTTGAGTTTATGAAGGCTGGGATAAAACTTTGAGTAAATGCACCTTCGGCAAATATGCGTCTGAAAAGATTTGGTAGTTTAAATGCAACAAAAAACATATCACTATATATATTTGCCCCTAGTACAGAAGCTGTCAAGAGGTCTCTTATGAGCCCAAAGATACGAGAAACCAATATACCGATACTATTTGTAAAGAAATTTTTAAAAATCATAATTGATTTTAGCAAAATGACTGTTAAATAGGGCTGTTTTTAGATTTATTAATGTTTTTTTAGTATAATAGCAGCAATTAATAGCAAGAGGTGATTTATAATGGGGCTTTTCAAAAAAATTTTGAAAGAAAATTCCAACAAAAAAGAGACGGCAGTTAAATCAGAATTTAGCTCTATCATAATTGAGAGTGAAGATGTACTAAAAGAGCTTAAAAGAATTGCTGTTGCAAATGACCTACCTCAATCAATGCTCGATTTTAAAATTATAAAAGTTAATACAACATACATTGTAAATAATGAGGAGGGGTGGATAGAGGCTGACGAGGAGAAGCTAAAGCAGTTTAGTGATAAAGACTTTATCTTAAATCCAGATTTAAAAATCAAGCAGAGCTATAAGGTTGATATATTTAAAGTCGATGAGAATCAAAACTCTCAAGTATTGCCCTCTATGGTTCTTGCTGGCAATAAACTGCTTACGAAGATAGTTATTACTATAAAAAAAAGCATAGAGGTAAAATACTTCTCAAAGCTAGAGAGTAGAATCATAGAGGAGATAAATAAAAAAAAGATAAAAGCAAAAATTCTTGTTGGTATTCATGATGAGTTGATGATAAAGGGGGTGCAAGCAGTAGTCTCATCTATAAGGGTTGATTCAAACATGAGTGAAGATAGTACATTTGTGGTTTGCCAGGGAGCTGACTTGAACTCTTCGGTTAATGATGACTTTATATACCACTATAAGAAAAATGTCTCAAAAGAGGATGATCAAGGCAGAGTCGACTACGCAAAGAGAGGGTATATCTTAGCAGTATCTAAAAATGAGTGCATAATGGAGTATATTAAGCCTCAAGTAGGCACTGCTGGGCGAAACTGCCAAGGAAAGTACTTGGATATAAAAGAGCCAGAAGTAAAACATGAAACACCAATAAGTCATACTGAGAATATTTTAAAAAAAGAGGATGATGAGAGGATAAAATATATCTCAGGTAAAAATGGTTATGTTACACAGGAGTCTTCAGGCTCATATGATATTCAAGACAATATGGAGATAGATGAGATAAGTTTCAAAACAACAGGTTCAATTCAAACAGACATGAGTGCGGAAGTGAAGATAAATATAACAGAAGATGATGCACTTAAGGATGCTATTGGGTATGGCATGAGTGTTGAAACCTATGAGCTAAACATAAAAGGCAATATTGCGAGCGGAGCAAAGATAAAGGCAGAGATTTTAACTATAGGTGGTCAAACACATGGCACATCAACTATCGAAGCGAAAAATGCAAAGATTACTATACACAGAGGAACTTTAACTGCACAAGAGGCTTACATAGAGAGGCTAGAAGGTGGTATGATTATAGGAGATACTGTCCATGTTAAGCAGGCTATTGGTGGAGAGATAGTTGGAAAAAATATAGTTATAGATGAGTTAGGTTCCAATGTAAGTATAACGGCATCTGATACGATTGAGATAAAAGAGCTAAAAGGGATAAATAATAAGTTTTTAATTGACCCTAGTGCTACCAAGGAGTTTGCTAAAGAGATTGAGAAGAAGAAAAATCAGATAAAAGAGCTATCTCAAAAACTCAAATTTGCCCCAAAACTACTCAAAGAGAGAAAAAATATAATTGATAAGACAAAACCAGTAGTCGAGACGATAAAAGGAAAGATTTTGGAGCTTAGGCGAGATGGCAAAAATCCACCCTCTACGCTACAGTCAAAAATTAAAGAGTTTCAAAAGAGTGTCAATGAGTATAATGAGCTACTAAGTGAGTATAAAAACAATAAAAACAATCTTAAAGGCTTAAAGGAAGACTTAAATCAAGCTCAGATGAAAGCTTTTTCAGCAAAAGTCATCAACCACTCCCCTTGGCGAGAGTATAATGAGATAAAATTCAAGCTCATATCTCCCGAGATAGAGAGGGTTTATAACACAAAAAAAAGTGAGACTATAAGAGAGATATCCTTAAAAGAGACAGGTGGAGGTGGGTATGAGATTAAAAAATCAATGGAGATTAGTGGCAAATGATAGTAGGTATTTGTGGTAAAGTAGTAAAAAAAGAGCCAACATTTTTGCATGTTGAGACCAATGGTGGATTGATTTACAAGGTGAATGTCTCTCTGTTTTGCTCTAGCGAAATTGATTTAGGTGAAGTATCCTTGCATGTAACTCAAATCATAAGAGAGGATGCGAATAATCTGTATGGATTTAAGCAAAACGAGGAGAAGAGGGTGTTTGATACTCTAGTTAGAGTAAATGGTGTAGGCCCTTCAACTGCACTCGCAGTGTGCTCAACGATGTCTCCCTTGGAGTTTACTAATGCACTCGTTTTAAACTCAATTGAAGCATTTAAGAGAGTTCCTGGCATAGGACCAAAAAGTGCAAAAAGAATTTTAGTAGAGTTGAGCGACTTTGAACTTACTAGTGGCGAGGTGGGCAGTGAAGGAAGTGCGGTAAATGAGACTATAATGGCACTTGAGAGCTTAGGTTTTAAAAAAGAGAGAATCAAAAAAATACTCTCTACATGTAGCGGTACAGATACAAGCTCTCTCATAAAAGAGGCATTGAAAAAACTTGGGTAGGTCCATATGAAAATCGGAATTATATTTGGAGCAAAGAGTTTTGAGCATGAGATAAGTATAGTAAGTGCTATTGCTATGAAAAAAGTTTTAAAGGATGATTTGGTCTATATATTTTGTGATTATAGCAGAGACTTTTACCTAATACCAACTAATAGTATAACTTCAAAAAGATTTAGTAGCGGTGAGTACAAAAAAGAGAAGAGACTTATGTTGAAACGAGGCGGGTTTTTTCAGCAAGCCATATTTGGAGAGAAGAGGGTAGAGTTTGATGTAGCTCTTAATCTCTCTCATGGAGCGGATGGAGAAGATGGAAAGCTAGCTTCACTGTTTGAGTTCTTTGATATACCATTTATTGGCCCAAGAGTTGAAGCTAGTGCTATTAGTTACAATAAGCAGTTTACAAAGATGTATGCTAAAGAGCTTGGAGTTAAAACTTTAGAGTATCAAGTTTTAAATAAAAGTAGTTCGCGAGATATAGACTTAAAATATCCAGCAATAATCAAACCTGCAAGACTTGGTAGCTCTATTGGTATAAGTGTTGTTAGGAGTGAATTAGAGTTAGACTATGCACTTGATGTTGCATTTGAGTTTGATTCTGATGTATTGATTGAGCCTTTTGTGGACGGCATAAAAGAGTATAATTTAGCAGGCTATAAAACAGATAAGTTTGTGTTTTCTATAGTAGAGGAGCCCCAAAAAGAGGTTTTTTTAGATTTTGATAAAAAGTATTTAGATTTTTCAAGAACGAAAAAGGTCAATAAAGCTGAGATAAGCAGTGAGATGGTAGAAAATATCCGAGCTACATTTAAAAAGCTTTACGACCCACTATTTTTTGGCTCACTTGTTCGTTGTGATTTTTTTGTACTAGATGATGAGGTCTACATAAATGAGATAAACCCAGTTCCAGGGAGTATGGCAAACTATCTTTTTGATGATTTTAATATAGTTATATCTGATTTAGTAAATTATCTGCCTAAATCTAGAAAAGTTTTAGCACAGTATAGGTATATTGATTCAATTCAAGCGGCTAAAGGAAAATAGTGACAACATTTACAAAAGAGGAAGTTATAACTGCTACTGAAGTGGTGAGAAACTTTAGTAGTGAGCTAAAGAGTTTGACTAGCGGAGAGAAAGATAAGCTTGTTATAGTTAAAAACAACCGTTTTGAAGCTGTTATTATTCCCATTGAAGAGTATGAGCGGATGTGTGATGCAGTTGAGATTTTAGAAAAAATATATAAAAAAGTAAAATAGTATGGCAGTTAGAGAGTTAGGGTATCGCTCCTGCAACTACTCCATTAGTTATGAGATTATAAATCCAAAAAAAAATAGTGCGATAGTTTTTTTGCATGGCTGGGGTAGTAGTAAGGAGATAATGAAGCAAGCTTTTGGCGATAGGCTAAAAGATTTTCGATTGATATTTATAGATTTGCCAGGTTTTGGAGGCTCCTGTGTGAGTGTTCCTATAAAAACATTGGATTATGCAAATATAGTAAAACTTTTTTTAGACTCTTTGCATGTGGGTAGCTATGTGGTGGTTGGACACTCATTTGGTGGAAAGATTGGTGCTATTTTAAATCCTAAGAAATTAATACTTTTAAGTAGTGCGGGGATACCCACAAATAAATCTATCAAAGTTAAGACAAAGATAGTGCTTTTTAAGGTTTTTAAACATATAGTTCCAAAGAGCATGTATAGACTTTTTGCTAGTAGTGATGTAGGCGGCATGAGTCAAACAATGTACGAGATATTTAAAAGTGTTGTTGATGAGGATTTTAGACCCATTTTTAAGAAAGTGACTTCAACCACTTTAGTTTTTTGGGGTAAAGAGGATAGGGTAACACCTATAAATAGTGGCAAAGAGATTTCGCAAATCATAATGGGAAGCAGATTCTATCCTCTTACAGGAGATCATTTTTTCTTTATGAAGAACTCTGAATTTATAGCAGATAAAATAGGAGAAATTAATGGAAATATTTGAGTTTATATCACATCTAGTTTTTGTTTTAATTCTTGGTTATTACACGATAAGTGCACTTCAGTGGTACAGTTATAAACTTCAAAGAGTTATCTTAAACTACCAAAGATATGATTGGCATCTCTATTTTTTCATAATTCCGATATTTGTCTATTATATAGCAGGAGACTATTTTTGGCTCTACATGTACCTAATCTTGATGCCTACACTCTATTTGTGGCATAGAAAACTAGATAAGAAACTTGTTTTTACAAGTCGGGTTAAGAGATTTTTTCTTTTTCTTTTTTTAGCAACAGTTTTTCAAAATATGCTTTGCATCTCATCAGAATCTTGTCAGAGCTACGGTATAATTGTTCCGATACTAGCTACTATATTTTTAAGCATGCTGTTTGAGGCTATTTTGTTTGGA
>CAZXOZ010000087.1:0-5711 GCA_964642805.1 uncultured Sulfurospirillum sp.
GCCCTTTTAGGTACTTCTGGATTTAAAAAAAGATGAGATTTTATGAATTTGGGGGCACGGAGAGTGTTATGGAATTATTAGGGATAAATCATTTGACTTTTTTACTTATTTTAAGATATATTTACACACATAGGAGTTGTGATGAAGTTTCCAGCCAAGATAGAGATAGTAGAAGTTGGACCACGAGATGGATTTCAAAGCATAAGTGAGTGGATACCTACACAGTTAAAACTTGAGATTATAGACCTACTAATAGAATCAAATTTTAAAAAGATAGAAGTGACCTCTTTTGTGAGTCCAAAAGCTATAGCACAGATGAGAGATGCTAAAGAGATAATGAGCTCTCTATCTAAGAGATATGAGGGCAAAGATACTATCTTTAATGCACTTGTGCCAAATCTTTTTGGAGCAAAAGCTGCTTTTGAGGCTGGAGTTGATGAGATAACCTATGTTATATCTTCTAGTATTTCACACAACCAAGCAAATGTAAAAAGAACGAGAGAGGAGTCATTTGCGGAACTAATAGAGATAAAAAAACTACTTCCCTCGTTGAAGATAGGATTTACAATAGCGACTGTATTTGGATGCCCTTTTGATGGCGAAACTCCCATTAAAGAGGTTGAGTGGATGATACAAAAAGGGGTAGAGATTGGAGTGGATGAGATATGTTTAGCAGACACTATAGGTATAGCAAATCCCCTGCAAATACACGATGTAATAACTAAGCTTAAAAGTAGTTTTAAGGAGATTGATTTTGCTCTTCATCTGCACGACACAAGAGGCATGGGTCTAGCAAATGTGATAGTGGCTATGCAGTGCGGGATTAGCAGATTTGAATCAGCTGTTGGGGGATTAGGAGGTTGTCCTTTTGCTCCTGGTGCAGCTGGAAATATCGCGAGTGAAGATTTGGTAAATATGCTACACTCAATGGGAGTTGAAACAGGAGTAGATTTAGAAAAAGTATTAAGTGTATCAGAACTAATAAAAAGTAAAATAAAACCAATCTTAATAAGCCATATGGCATACCTAAGGAGGTAAATACAATGCAAGAGCAGCCATTATCAGATATTAGAGTATTGGAGATGGGTAGCCTTATAGCTGGTCCATTTGCTGGGAGACTGTTTGGAGATTTTGGTGCAGAGGTTATCAAAGTAGAGCCTCCCAAAATTGGCGACCCCCTTAGAAAATGGAGGCTTCTTAAAAACGGTACATCTCTTTGGTGGTTCGTACAATCAAGAAACAAAAAATGCATAACCCTAAATCTAAGAGAGAAAGAGGGACAAGAGATTATAAAGAGACTGGCCTCACATATAGATATAGTTATAGAGAATTTTAAGCCAGGAACAATGGAGAAGTGGGGACTTGGATATGAGGACTTAAAAAAGATAAATCCAAGTATCATCATGGTTAGGATTTCGGGTTATGGGCAAGATGGTCCCTATAGTGCAAAGCCTGGTTTTGGCAGTGTAGGTGAAGCACTAGGAGGTATTCGACACTTAACTGGATATCCAAACTTACCGCCTACTCGCACTGGTATAAGCATAGGAGACTCTTTAGCTGCTATGTATGGTGTTATGGCTGCTATGATGGCTTTGCATCATAGGCACAAAACTAAAGAGGGTCAATATATAGATGTTGCTCTATATGAAGCGGTATTCTCCTTGATGGAGAGTTTGGTTCCTGAGTTTGACCAATTTAAGTTTATTAGAGAGAGAAGCGGAAGCACCTTGCCAGGAATTGCGCCATCAAATATATATCTATGCAAAGATGGCAAGTACATAGTCATAGGGGCAAATGGAGATAGTATCTTCAAAAGACTCACTAAAGCGATAGAGCGACCTGACTTAGAAGAGAGTGAAGAGTTTGTTTCAAATGAAGGGAGAGCTAAAAAGGCTGAGTGGATTGACAAGCAGATTGAGGAGTGGACAAAAAAGAGAAGCTCTGATGAAGTGTTAAAAATACTTGATTTACACCAAATACCATCAGGACCTATATACAATGTTGAAGATATGTTTAAAGATGCTCATTTTAAAGCAAGAGAGATGTTACCCTCAATAAATATAGATGAGAAAGAAGAGTTAAAAATGCCTGGAATTGTTCCAAAGTTTAGCAAAACTCCTGGAAAAATTAGGTGGGCTGGAGCAAAACTAGGGGCACATAATAGTGAGATATACAAAGGAGTGCTTAACATGAGTGATGCAGAGCTAAAAAAATTGAAAAAAAATAGTATAATTTAGTTACTTATTGTAGCTTTATATGTAAAAATGTAGGTTATTAAAAATATTTTTTTGTAATTTGTTGTTAATATACTACAATATTCAATTGGACAAAGTTGTTCAAACTCTAAGTATAAGGATTGGTTATGAAATTAAAAAGTTTAGCTTTAGGTTTTATTGTTTTTTTTAGTATGGCAAACATACTATCAGCGGCAACAACAATAAGAGTCTCTTTACAACTTCCTATCTCTCACTCGCTAGGTGAAAACTGGAATGAGTTTAAAGAGATAGTCGAAAGAGAGTCAAATGGTGAGTTAAAAGTAGTAATATTTCCATCTGCTCAACTCTATAAAGATAAGCAAGTTCCTCAAGCTGTAGGTAGCGGTGCTATTGAAGCTGGAACAGCATTTTTAGGTAGATTTACAGGGTCAGTTCCTGCTGTTGATGTTGTTAGTCTTCCATTTTTCTTCAAAGATAGAGATGGCCTAAAAGCAGCTGTAAAAAGTGGCTCAAACATGAGAACTATTTTAGATGGTGCTGTATTAAAAGAGACTGGTGCAAAGATTTTGTGGTGGCAAGCATACGGGCATAATGTCTATGTTAATAACGGAAAGCCTATAAGAGTACCTTCGGATTTAAAAGGTAAAAAAGTAAGAACTTATGGGAAAGTTTTAAGCTGGACTGTTGAAGAGGCTGGTGGAGTTCCAACTATCATGTCTGGCTCAAAACAGTTTTTAGCTTATCAGCAAGGTGCAGTTGATGTAGGATTAACAGGACTCTCAGGAGTAGAGAGTAGAAAACTTTATGAGGTTATGGAGAATGTAACGCTCTCTTATGATAGCATTATCGAGTTTGTTGCTATTATGAATAATGATTTTTTTAAGTCATTATCACCTAAACATCAAGATATAGTCTTAAGAGCATCAGCAGTTGTTGAGAAAAACTTAAGAAACAAAGTTTATGCGGGTGAAGATGCTATGGCCAAAAGGCTAGAAAGCAAGATGAATGTTGTTAGGCTGACTGATAAAGAGAGAGCGAAGTGGCAAAGTATCGCTAAGCCTGTTTTAGAGCGATATAGAGCAAATGTGGGACCTATGGCTGACAAAGTTATAGAAGCGGCTAGAGCTGACCAAGCTGGAAAATAATACTTGATAGGGTGATAACCTCGCCCTATTGGTTATCAAATATGATAAAAATAGTTAATACTATAACAGAAATCACTGGAAAACTCTCAGCTTGGCTATTTTTTTTTATTGGGTTTATAGTCACCTATGAAGTTTTAATGAGATATATCTTCAATCAACCAACTATTTGGGTAGATGAATTTTCATCCATAACTCAAATTTGGGCAACATATATTGGTGTCTCTTTTGCTCTTAAACATAGAGATATGATTGTTATTGATATCGCCTTTAGAGACCCTAGTACTATTTTTAGAAAGATATTGGAGACATTTTCACTTCTTGTTATCATAGTTTTTAGCTCTATTGCAGTTTGGTATGGATTTGAGCTTTGGTTAAGCTCAACACTAAAGGGACACACAACAGACACATATCTAGCACTTCCAAAATGGTTCACACAAGCCTCAATCTGGGTTGGTTTTTCTCTACTGTTTTTTCAGGCAGTAGTAGAGATAGTCAAAGTTTGGACAATAGGTGTTATTGAAAAGTCACCACATGAAGCCATAAGTGAGAGTGCTTAATGAGTGCATTTATCATTCTATTTTTACTGATTTTATTACTTGTTATGAGAGTTCCTGTTGCATTTGCTTTAGGTGGACTTGGAGTTGCTCTTTTAGCATACTTTCCACTTCCTCTTGTTGGGGTTCCTCAAAGACTCTATGGGACTATGGATAGTTTTGAATTGCTGGCAGTTCCAATGTTTCTACTGATGTCAAATGTACTTTTAAAAGCAAAAGTTGGAAAAGACCTATTTGCAGCAGTTCAGAGCTGGATTGGGCACTGGCCAGGTGGACTTGGTGTTGCCACTGTACTTTCGTGTGGAATTTTTTCTGCAGTTTCTGGCTCTTCGGTTGCAACTGCTGCAACTATCGGAACCGTTGCAATCCCTGAGATGACAAAAAGAGGCTATCCTAAGCATTTTGTTTATGGACTTTTAGCTGCTGGTGGAACACTTGGTATCTTAATTCCTCCATCAATTCCTCTTATCATATATGGTATTATCTCTGAGACATCAATACCAAAACTATTTTTAGCTGGTATTGGTCCAGGACTCTTTCTTATGACCACCTTTATAATATATAGCATAATTTATGCAAAACTAAATAAAAACTACCAGAGTTTAGAGAGGGCGCCTTGGAGCGAAAGATATAGAGCAACTCTTATGGCACTACCAACAGTCTTAATAGCTATATGTGTGATAGGCTCAATCTATGCTGGTATTGCTACTCCATCAGAGAGTGCAGCTTTGGGATTTATAGTCGCTCTTATTGTAACTTTTTCTATGGGTCGTATGAATTTTACTGCTCTTAAAGAGGCGGTTTATGACTCTGGAAAGACTACAATTATGATATTTATCATCATAGCTGGTGCAAAAATATTCTCATATGCGATAACTTTATATCAAATTCCACAAGAGGTGTCATCTCTGCTAATCAACAATATCTCAAATATAACACTTTTTGTTTTAGCCATAGGCTTAGTTCTGCTTTTTATAGGATTTTTCCTTGAGTCACTCTCAATGCTACTCATCATGGTTCCAGTTCTCTTTCCAGCTGTCTTAGCAATGGGAGTTGATCCTATCTGGTTTGGACTATTTTTTGTTGTATTAATAGAGACTGCACTCATAACCCCACCTGTTGGAATGAATCTATTTATCATACAGGCTATATCTAACGCCAGAATTGGAGAGATTGTAAAAGGTGTATGGCCATTTGCACTTATCATGTTAGGAACAGCTGTTCTGATGTGGTTTTGGCAAGATTTGGTGCTTTATATACCCAGAAACTTTTAACCCAAATTATGAATAAGTGATGATTTTTTATAAATGCCTTAACTCATCTCTATCTTGATAAGGGCTTTAACACCATCAATCATATCTTGTACGCACTCTACTTCACTAACTCCTAAGCGTCTTTTATTGCTAATATCAAAAATACCCTCCTCACTTTTGGAGTGTTCGCCGTGAATACCTCTTATCTGCAGATGATACCTGTCTGTTATTTGCTCAAATTTTTTCATATCAGCCGAAAGATTTGGAAGTTTTATATGCACACTTGCTCGCATCGCAGTTCCTAGATTTGTAGGGCAACTTGTGATAAAGCCTAAGTGTTGATTGTATGCAAAATCTAGCTTGCTTTCAAGCTCTTTTAAAAAATAGGCGAGACGAGCAAAAACCTCTTTAATATTTCCGCCTCTGTCCATCGAGATGATGCGAAGCTGATCCTCCTCATTGACCCAAACAAGAAATGTCTTCTCTTCATTGTGATAAATCCCACGACCACTTGGCCAGTCTCTGTTTAATCCTGCTGCCTCA
>CAZXOZ010000088.1:0-5703 GCA_964642805.1 uncultured Sulfurospirillum sp.
AATCGCAGTTGGTTTAAGTTTCAAAGTGTAACATTTTTTAGATTTTAGCTGCCTGGTTTTAGAGTTCGCTTGACACTCGTATAATACCCCATATATTTACCTCCTGCTCCGATTATCAAAACTCTACTCATGATTCAAAAAAATCTTTCATATTTACACTCTCACTTAAACACTCTATAAGCATATCATCACCGACCTCTTCATCGTTGATGCCATAACACTTCTCATACTCATACTTGCTCTTTTTTAGCAAAAACTTATCTATAGTTCTTGCGAGTGGATCAACTATAAAGTAGTTTAGCACCCCCGCACTCTCGTATAACTCTTTTTTACTGCCTTTGTCTTTGTAGGCGGTTGATGGCGAAAGTACCTCAAAAATAGCACAAGGAAGCTCTTTTTCTTCACAAAAAAGCATAACATCTGGCTGGACGATATTGATTGTTTTATCAATATCTATCTTCAAATCAAATGGAGCAATACGAGGCAAACAGTTGCTCTTTTTTTGCATCTGTTTTAGTCTAAAAGCTATACTTAGCACCAAGTCTTGATGTTTAGCACTAGCTCCACTCATGGCATATATATCCCCCCAGATAAGTTCATATCTTTCATTATCAGGTGTAGTTTTATCTATCTCTAGATACTCTTCATAGCTATAATTTTCAAGTTTTTTTGCTTCCATAAAATTATCTCCTTATTCTCTATTATACCAAAGTTTTTAAAATAATCTTTGCCAACTCAAGTGCCTTTGAGCGGTGCGAAAGCTCTTTTTTTACACCCTCTCCTAGCTCCCATAAAGTCCCATCAAATCCCTCAGGTATAAACGCAGGGTCATATCCAAAGCCTTTAGCTCTCTTGGTTTTTCTTGGTTTGAACTTGCTAATATTATTTTCACAAAAATCCTTTACATGTAAACTACAAGTTTATCAAACTTTGCATTAAGTATTAAGGGCACCTCTAAAAACATATATAAAAATAGATAATTAACAGAATTGGAACTACAAGCTCAAATTTTTTACAAACACCGTAGGCACAAGTATAAACGCTATTTTAGCAATTCTATTGCGTAATTTGGGTTTAATTAAGATATTATTTATCCTATTGAGATATAATTTTATTACAATTTAATTTAAGGAGAAAAATATGGCAACAACAAAGCTAAAAGGTGGTGATGTAAATTTAGCAGGCAATGAGGTAAATGTTGGAGATTTAGCTCCTATCGTTCAAGTGGTAGCAAAAGACTTAAGTGATATTCAAATTGGAGGAGAACAAGGGAAAGCTCAAATTATCGTTGTAGTTCCTTCACTTGATACTCCTGTCTGCGCTGCTGAAACTAGAAAATTTAATAGCGAAGCTTCTAACATAGAGAATGCAAGTGTAACTGTAGTGTCTATGGATTTACCATTTGCGATGGGTAGATTTTGCACAACTGAGGAAATTGAAAACCTAGAAGTTGGAAGTGATTTTAGAAATAAAGATTTTGCAAATGCTTATGGTGTTCTTATCGCTGATGGTCCTCTAGCAGGTGTTACATGTAGAGCTATTTTTGTTATCAATGCGAGTGGCAATATAGCGTATAAAAATATATGTGACGAGATTACTGAAGAGCCTAATTACGATGAGGCACTTGCAGCCATCAAAGAAGCTACCACTACAAGTTGTTGTGGTACTTGTCAGTAGCGAGTTCGCTAAACATTTGATAACAATCAAGACAATTTAAATAAAATTAGACTAGAATTCAGAAGTAACAATCTGAATTCTAGGACTCTCTTATGTATAAAAAATTCTCCTCTCAGCCTCACCAGCCTTTTTTTGTATCTGGTATTCTTTTTTTTATACTATTTCTTCTTATATTAAGTGCTAACTACACTGGTCTAATCTCGCTAGATAGTAGTATATCAACATTTCACTCCTACCCTTTTATACATCTTATTTTTATACAATTTTTTTTAGGATTTTTGTTTGTTGTTTTTCCTAGGTTTTTGTCTCAAGCAGAGATAAAGCCCAAAGTCTATATGAATAGATTTTTTCTCTTTACGGCTGGGGGAATTCTATATGTAGCATCGCTATTCATATCAAAAGAGTTAAACCAATTAGCAATCATCATACTTATTGTCGCAACTATCGTGAGCTTTAGAACACTGTTTGCTATGTATCGTAAAAGCATAGTGAAAGAAAAAAAAGATACAACCTGGATTCTTGTGGCTTTTGGATTTGGAATCCTTTCTAATATCCTCTTTTTTATCTCAACATTTGGTTTTTTTATACTTGAGACAATTGGTATTAATATAGGATTTTATCTATTTTTACTAGGAGTAGTTTTCGTAGTATCTCAGCGCATGATACCATTTTTTTCGACCATAAAAGTACAAGGCTATGTTATAAACAAATCAAAATATCTACTAGAGGTTGCATTTAGCCTATTTGGATTAAAAGTGGTAGCACTCGCTCTTGAACACTCTTTATTTAGCTTGATTTTAGATTTTTCACTATTTACATTTTTCACTTATGAGCTTTTGAAGTGGAGGTTACCCGTTTTTAAAGTGACTGCTATTATGTGGGTTTTATACCTCTCCCTTTTTTGGCTACCTGTTGGATTTTTTATACTTTTTTTAGAGTCAGCCTCAAATCTTTTTAACCTCGGTATCGCTTTTGAAAAATCAGCCCTACATGCACTAGCAGTTGGCTACTTTTCTACCGTACTTATAGGTTTTGGGAGCCGTGTAGTCTTAGGGCACTCTGGAACAACACCCACAGCAGACAAACTTACTATTGTTATATTTTGGGCCATTCAAGTTGTGGTTATAGTTCGACTGTTTGCAGGATTTAGTCTAAATGGTGAGTTTAATTATATTTTTTGGATAACCACTAGTGCCCTTCTTTTGGCTTTGGGGCTTGTTATTTGGTCATTTCGATATCTAGGAATACTAATCAGAGGAACTTAGCTGAGCTATCTCTATGCTTTCATCATATGAGCGATAGAGCTCTAGTAATTTTTCTATATCTTTCGTGTTTAAATCTTGCTTAAAAGTGAGTTCAAAAAGCTCTTTTGCTGAGTACTTACTGCTCAAAGCCTCAACTCCATAAGCTTTTGCCTTGTGCATTATTTTAATCTCTCTTTTGCTAAAACTTTTTTTAAATTCATTTTCATACATCAAGTCTACCAATATTTTTTTTGCCAAAAAGTAAAAGCAACTGGTATATAAAAAAGATTTATCATGGTTGCACCTAAAAGACCAAAGCCGATACTAACTGCTAGTGGTTGCATTAGCAAACTCTCTCCTGAAGCAAAGAATATCAAAGTCGATAGTCCTAAAACTGTAGTAATAGAGGTCAAAAGAACGGGTCTTAGCCTATGGCTTGCAAACTCTATTAACTCCTCTTTTGTCTTGCTTTTTTTGATAAAGTTTAGCATAAGTAAAGTATCATTCATAACAATTCCTACAAGCCCAACAAAGCCCAACAAAGATGAAAATGCCAAACTTAACCCTAATAAAGAGTGACCTACTAGCACACCAAACAAAGAGAGTGGAATTACACTAAGTGAGAACAAAGAGAGTTTTAAGGAGTTGAAAAACCAAGTCAAAACCATAAGAATTCCAAAAAGTGTAATTATAAAACTCTTTGTCATGTCTCTTTTTATATCCTCATTTTTACCTGCCTCTCCTTTGAGTATTATCTCTACACCACTACCTCTAATCTCTTTTAAAGCAGGAGCGATCTCTCTATAAAATCTGCCCGTTGATACTCTCTCTTTGTCCATGCTTGCACTTACACTAAAAACTCTATTTAAGTTATCTTTTTTTATGCTTGTTAGTTTTTTAATATAGGATATTTGAGCTATCTCATTGAGTCTTACCTTTGTATCTCTATTGGGAACACTAATAAGAAGAGATTCAAAATTTTCTACTCTATCTTTTTGTGAAATTGCAACCTTTAAATCTATCTGTTCTCCCTCAACATTGGTTATCTTTGAGATTTTTTCAGCTTTTAAGTACCCTCTTAATTGTGTAATCAAACTTTTTTGTGTAAATCCTAGCTCTCTACCATAGCTATTGATATCTAACTCTAAAATTATATCATCATACCTCATGTCATCTTTAATATTGTGTATTCCGTCTATTGTTGTCATCTTTTGCTTCAAAAGATCTATAGATTTTTTAATTTTTTCATCACTATCATGAGTAAATGAGATAAATATATCGCTTTGAACAACCCCTGTTTGAGGAATATTCATATTTAAATTCATAGTTTTTTTATAATCTTTTAGCCATGTTTCTAAATTTTCTCTTATCTCTTTTGCAGTGCTTTTTCTGCTAATTGGCTCATCTGTACTTGAGCCAAAAAGCTGAAAATATGGATTTATCTCACGATTAAAATAATTATCAGCAATTTTTGGCTTTAGATTTACAACAATAGTAAAAAAATTATTGCCCTTTTCATGAGAGCCTCTTCCGCCACTCTTCATGCCAATTGTAGCATGTATAGACGAGAACTCTTGTGGATCAAGATTTTTAAGCAGTATCTCCTCTATAGGTTTTATGGCTCTACTTGTATATGTTAGAGAGTTGTGTTTCACCTCTCCTGTTATTTGGATACTCATAGCATCAAACTCTGGGAAAAGTGTAAACTCGGAATTTTTTATCATGACAACTGACAAAGATAAAGCCAAAACTACCAATACGGCCACAAATGAGTACTTATAGCTAATACAAACCCTTAATATTCTTTTATAAAAAGCTCCTAGTTTTTCCCATAAAAGCTCTCTCAAAGAGTGTTTATGTTTATCTTCTTCTCTCATTAAGAGGTTATAGTGCAGTGGCAGAAAAACAAAACTCTCTATAAAGGAGCTAACTATCAACACGACTACCATAACTGGTATTATCTTGATAAATATCCCTAATCCTCCACTAATAAACATAAGTGGTATAAATGCAATTATAGTGGTCAACAGTGCTATGAAAAGTGTTGGTATAACCTCATAGGTGCCATCTACGCAAGCCTCCTTAATACTCTTGCCAAGAAGTCTGTGCCTATGAATATTTTCACTCACGACAATGGCCTCGTCCACCAAAAATCCTAAACTCAAGAGTACACCCAAGAGAGATAGCGTATTTAGCCCGCCCCCAAAAAAATCTAAACCTATGACACCAAAAGCTAAGCTCACAGGAATGCCTACTAAAACCACTAAGGATATTCTAAAAGAGACAAAAAACCAAATTGCAAAAAAGAGCAATATGAGACCTATTATGATATTAGAGCTAATTACATTTAGTCTAGTCTTTATCCAAAAAGAGCTATCACTCAAAATTTTTAAACTTAAGCTTGAATTCTCTCGCTGATATTTTACCAAAATCTCTCTTATCTCTTGCGAGAGCTTTAAGCTATCCCCCTTTTGAGCCTTTTTTACCATAATAATAATAGACTTATCTGCATTAGTTCGTGTACTCATAGAGTGTTTTTCGTGGTAATAGTCTACTTCTGCAATATCGCCTACATGTAGAAGTTTTTCATCTATCTTTATTCGTAAATTTTCAATTTTCTCTCTATCAAGCTCAGTAGTTCGAGTATTGATAAAATACTGCTCCTTATCAGATTTTATTTTACCTATTGGATAGACTAAAAAAAGCTCATCTATCTTTTTCAACACACTATATCTATCTAGCCCATAAGCTTCTATCTTTTTGTGATTTAGAGAGATTTTAA
>CAZXOZ010000089.1:0-5607 GCA_964642805.1 uncultured Sulfurospirillum sp.
CTCTATCTCTTTACCCTCTTTTGCAAAAATATTTTGCGACAAAATCAACATAATAGCAACCATTAAAATAGGCTTTTTCATACTAATCCTTTCTGAAATTAATAGCTGTTATTATATAGACTTATCTCTACTTTGTCAAACTCCTTAGTGAGACTATCGGGAGTTTTGCAAGAAGTCTAATAAGTTTTCAGAGGGTTCAATCCACAACTACACTATCCTATAAATAATCTTCTAGTGGAAAATTCTCAACTACAAAATCTATATCCTTATCTCCTCTTCCGCTTAGGTTTACCAATATAGACTCATAAGGCTTCTCTTTTGCAAGTTTCATAGCAAACGCTACTGCATGAGCTGTCTCAAGAGCTGGGATAATTCCCTCATAGCGAGATAGATCATAAAATGCCTGTATAGTCTCTTTGTCATCTGCTGTGGCTACTTTTGTTCTGCCAATGGTGTTTAGATAGGCGTGTTCTGGTCCTACTGATGGGTAGTCAAGACCACTTGCTATGGAGTGGACTGGAGCTGGGGTTCCGTCTTCGTTTTGGAGCATTATGGAGTTAAAGCCGTGAAGGACTCCTGCTTTTCCAAAACTTAAACTCGCAGCATTTTCTCCTAGTTTTGTGCCTGTTCCCATAGGTTCGACTCCATACATCTCACAAGGGTCTTCCATAAAGGCTGAAAATAAGCCCATAGCATTGCTTCCTCCTCCAACGCAAGCCACTAGGTTGTCTGGTAGGTTTCCTGTCATGTTTAAAAACTGATCTCTTGATTCAAAGCCAACAACACTTTGAAAATCTCTTACCATCTTTGGATAAGGATGAGGGCCAACGACTGAACCAATAGCAAAAAACATATTTTCAGGGTCGCTCATATATGCACCAAAAGCACTATCAACTGCCTCTTTTAGGGTTCTTGCACCAAAGCTAACTGGCACTATTTTCGCCCCTAAAATTCTCATTCTTGTTACATTTGGGTGCTCTTTTTCCATGTCTATTTCACCCATGTGTATCTCGCACTCTAAGCCAAAATATGCAGCAGCCGTTGCAAGTGCTACTCCGTGTTGTCCTGCTCCTGTTTCTGCTATGAGTTTTTTCTTCCCTAGATATTTTGCTAAAAGAGCTTCACCCATGCAGTGGTTTAGCTTGTGAGCTCCTGTGTGGTTTAAGTCCTCTCTTTTGAAGTAGATTCTAGCTCCTCCAACAAAATCAGTAAGCCTTTTTGCATAATAGATTGGCGTTGGTCTTCCTTGGTAGTGCTTTCTTATGTCCCTAAGCTCCATTATAAAGTTGTGTGAGTTTCCTATGGTTAGGTATGCTTGTTCTATTATTTTAAACTGCTCTATCAATTCTGGTGGTAAAAATGCTCCACCAAACTCTCCAAAGTAGCCTTTTGCATCTGGTTGTGCTTTTAGATATGGTTTTTTTATCATAAAATATCTCCTTAATCTTTTTTTTAGTATTATATTGTATCACAAAGAGGATAAAAAAGAATGAGCTTAAAATATGAAATAGAGGAGCTAATCGCTCAAAATGCTGATGACTTTAAAATATCTAAGCTCATAAAAGAGTCTATAAGGGAGTATTTAGACTCGCTTGATGAGATATTTACTCAAAATCAAGGTAAAGACTTTCTAGTAAAACATACTAAAAAAATCGACCAGTTTTTAATTCTCATCTACAAATACACTTTGCGAAAATTCTTTGGTGACTATCTGCCATTTATAAACAATATCCCCATCACCATTACTGCTATGGGTAGCTATGGAAGAGAGGAGCTTTGTGTCTACTCCGATATAGATTTGATGATAGTCTATAAGAACATAGAGGGGTACAATCTTGAGCCTATCATAGAGTCTATACTTCTGCTTATTTGGGATAGCGGGATTAAGCTTGGACATCGTGTACATAAGATAGATGAGCTTTTTGAAGCGAGCAATAGTGACTTGACTATAAAAACCGCCATGTTAGAGTCTCGGTATCTTTGTGGGTCAAACTTTTTATGGATAGAGATTGAGAGAGATTTAAAAAAAATAGCTAAGCACAATCTTGGTGAATTTGCTAGAGAAATTACAAAAATTTACTACAAAGAGAGAGAAAATAATCCTATAAAAATGGAGCCAGATATTAAAAATGGAGCAGGAGGTTTAAGAGCTTCACACACTATAAGATGGCTAAGTCGAGCTATACTCGGCAGAGCAAAATTAAAAGAGTTAATACCAAAGCATATCAGTGAAAAGGAGTTCAAAGAGTATAGAATAGCACTGGAGTTTTTATACAGAGTGCGTTCAGCCTTACATCTAAGTGCTAAGAAAAAACAAGACACTCTAAATCTCGAATATATACCAGATATAGCTAAAAAACTAGGCTTTATCGATAAAAGACTCATAAATGCACAGATGCAGTTATGCAAAAAGACATTTCTATCTCTGCATACTGTAGATATAACTTGCCAGATATTTTTAAAAAAACTGGTCTCTCCATATTTTTTTAAAACTAATACAATCACAAGCTTAAGAAAAAATAGAGTAGAAGCTGGAGTTTATAAAAAAGATAATCTTATCGTAGCAAAGAGAGAAAAAAGTCCTAAAAGTTTACTACATGTGGTTACTCAACTAGCTCTTTTAGATGATAAAGATATAAGATTTGACATAAGCTACATAGACTACATAAGAAAAGCAAGATTTATAAAATACAACTCAAAAGAGCTATATTTTGAGTTTAAAAAAATCATCTTTAATGACTATGCTTATCAGCTATTTCTAGCTCTATATAACGCAAATTTATTGGAGCAGTTAGTTAAGCCATTTGCACATATAAAGCATCAAGCACAGTTTGATGGCTACCATCGATACCCTGTCGACAAGCACTCTCTTTTGTGTCTCTACTTTTTAGAAAATATTAAAGAGCCTTTTATTCAAGCCCTATACGATGATTTGTGTGGCGAAGGGAAGGCACTTATCAGACTTGTTGTATTCTTGCATGATACAGGCAAAGGCAGACGAGGAGACCATAGTGTGATTGGGGCAAAGATATTTAAAGCTTATGCTAATAAGCTTGGCTTTAGTAGCGAGGCTGTACATGTGGGTGGAGTGCTTATCAAGTATCATACACTTATGAGCAACACCGCCATAAGAGAGGATATATATAATGAAGATGTTGTTCTCGCATTTACCACAAAGCTTGAAGAGCCTCAAGTCTTGAAACTTCTATATATATTGACCTATTGTGATATTAACGGTGTTGGAGAGGGTACTTATAGCGGATTTACCTCTAAGCTTTTAAGGGAGCTATATAGCCTATCAAATGAGATGTTTAGCAAAAAAGAGCTTCTTGGTGAGGCGAAAAGAAGGCTTAGAAAGGAGCTTGGATTGCGAAGGAATTTAGAGTTTAAAGCTCTCTCTAGAGCACTGCAAAGAAAGATTCTCTCTATATCTTCTAACTATTTTTTTATAAAACATAAGCCATATGAGATAGTCAAAATTGCTAAAACAGCTAAAGATGTCAATCCCTATGAGTTTGAGATAGAGAATGAGTCTCACTTAAGCATCTCTATTACGAAATCAAAAGAGTTAAATGTTGGATACCTTTTAGGGAAGCTCAATTTTTTAGATTTGAGAAATATGGATATTTTTAAACTTTATGACGATAAGAAATATTTTAAGATAGACTTTCATGAGAGGATTGAGAATGATAGCATACTTTTTATCAGGACTCTTATAGAGAGCAGTTTTGATATGAGTAAAACTACTACACTTTGTAAACCCATCATAAAAGAGAATGAGATAGATGTAGATTTTGAACACTCAAATAGCGTGATAAAGCTTAGTGTAAATACAAAAAATCAAAAAGGATTAATGGCCTACATGATGGGTGTTTTTGATGATGAGGGTATTGAGGTTTTAACTGCAAAAATTCAGACCATAAAAAACCGTACTAGAAATCTATTTTTAATTGAAAAAACGGTAGACTTATATAAAGACAGAGATAAAATTTTAGAGCTATTTATAACAAGGTAAGATATACATGTGCGGAATTATTGGATATATCGGCGAGAGTGAAAAAAAAGAGTTTCTTTTAAGTGGCTTAAAAGAGTTAGAGTATAGAGGGTATGATAGTGCTGGAATTGCTGTGCTTAAAGATGGTTGCATCTCTTCGTTTAGAGCTTTAGGAAAACTTGAAAATCTAGTACATAAAACAGTGGGATTTTCGAGTAGTGGTTTTGGGTTAGGCATAGGGCATACGAGATGGGCAACACATGGGAAGCCAGCAGAGATAAATGCACATCCTCATCGTGGTGAGTTCTCATATGTCATTCACAATGGTATTATAGAGAACTACAAGGATATAAAAAAGAGTTTACAAGATGATGGAGTGAAGTTTCTCTCACAAACTGATTCAGAGGTGATAGTGCATCAATTTGAAAAGTTTATAGGCGATGGATTTAGTGCAAATGAGTCCTTTAAAAAAACTGTTGAGATGCTTCAAGGTGCGTACGCTATCCTACTTATAACCAAAGATGAGCCTGAGACTATCTTTTTTGCTAAGCACTCCGTTCCTCTTATACTTGGGCAAAACGAGAAAGGCGAGAAGTTTATGAGCTCCTCTGATTCACCGCTTATAGGACATGCTTTAGAGGTTGCCTATCTTGAAGATGGTGAGTATGGGTGGATTAAAAAAGATGATATTTCACTTTTTAAAGAGAGTAAAGCTATCTCTGCTTCATTTGTCTCCCTTGGACGAGATAAGATTTATGCCCAAAAAGATGGTTTTAGATACTTTATGGAGAAAGAGATATATGAGCAATCAAGTGTAGTTAGTGAGACTCTTATGGGAAGAGTTAGTGATGAGAGTGTTCTGCTTGATGAGCTTAAAAACTTAAATTTTTCCAATATAAACGATATTAAGATATGTGCTTGTGGAACTAGTTACCATGCTGGATTGGTTGCCTCATACCTATTTGAGCGACTCTCTAAGATGAGATGTCAAGTAGAGATTGCTAGTGAGTTTAGATACAAAGAGCCTCTTTTAGATAAAAAAACTCTCTTTTTAGCCATCTCTCAAAGCGGAGAGACTGCTGATACTCTTGAGGCTCTAAAGATGGCAAAAAAGGCTGGATTGAAAACGGTTGCGATTTGCAATGTAGATAACTCATCTATAGTAAGACTTTGTGATACAACTCTTTTAACAAGAGCTGGTATTGAAAAGGGGGTTGCAAGCACAAAAGCGTTTGCAACACAGATAATTACACTTTGGTTACTAGCTCTATATCTTGGAGAGAAAAAAAATAGTATAAAAAAAGAGAAAATACAAAGTGAGCTAAGAGCACTTCTTCATATACCATCGGTTCTACATGTAAAGGATAACACACATGAAAAAATCAGACGCTTATCAAAAAGATACCTACATGGTCACGGCTTCTTTTTTATAGGAAGAGATATATTTTTTCCACTCGCCCTCGAGGGTGCTTTAAAACTAAAAGAGATAAGCTACCTTCACGCAGAAGGCTATCCAGCAGGAGAGATGAAACACGGACCAATCGCTTTAGTTGATAGCGAACTTTTTACAGTAGCACTCATGCCTCAAAATATGCTCTATGAAAAGACAAAAA
>CAZXOZ010000090.1:0-5541 GCA_964642805.1 uncultured Sulfurospirillum sp.
GGTCAATGTAAAAATCTTGAGTTTTTATATCAATGAATACGAGATGATATTTCTAAGATTTGGACTTGCTTCTTTGAGTTTTGTCCCTGTTTTGATTTTTTTTAAAAAGTCTTTTAAGATAGATAAGCTTACTATGCTCTTAGCACTTCTTGCTGCAATAACCAATGTTGCATATATGAAATACTTTTTTCTTGGTACCAAATACGGAGAAGCTGGGCTTGGTGGAGCATTTGTAACCACTCTTGTTCCAATCATTACATTTATCCTGATGGCTCTATTTTTTGGACGAAAAATCGGAGTAAAAGAGTTCCTAGCACTTCTTTTAGGGGCATTTGGCGTGCTGATGATCTTAGGAGTTTGGACACTTGAGCTCTCCTTGGTACTTACAAAACACAATCTATACTTTGTTTTAGCCTCAATCCTTTGGCCAATCTTAACTATCATCAGTTCAAAAGCAAGCAAAATATCGCCTATGATTTTTATCTTCTACATGTACGCTATTAGCACTATATTGGTAGCTCTGTTTTTTGTTGATGTTAGTTTTATCAAAACCCTAAGTAGCGAACCAAGATTTCTCTTTAATATCCTCTTCATATCTATAATAGGAACTACATTTGCTACAACTATGTACTTTATGGGGATAGAAAAGCTTGGAACTAACGAGGTTAGCTCTTTTATATTTTTAGTACCATGTTTTGCCATAGGCTTGAGTGCTCTGTTTTTGGATGAAAAAATAGGGCTACATGTGATTATGGGTACTTTTCTCACTATTGTCGCCGTTTCAATATTAAACAATATCAAATTTGGTATAATGTCTAAATTAAAAAAAAGAAATATTAGATGAACCTAACACACCTTGACGAGAAAGATAGACCAAAGATGGTTGATGTGTCTGACAAGAGTGACACAACAAGAGTAGCCATAGCAAGCGGAAAGATAGCGATGAGCCAAATTGCATATGATATGATTGTAGGCGAAAAAGCGAAAAAAGGGCCTGTCATACAAACGGCCATAATCGCTACAATCCTAGCTACCAAAAAAACGAGTGATTTAATACCAATGTGCCACCCTTTGATGCTTACTAGTGTCAATGTGGATGTGGATGAACTATCAGAACTACCAGGATTTAAGCTAAGTGTAACGGCAAAGCTCAAGGGTCAAACAGGTGTAGAGATGGAGGCTTTAACAGGTGTAAGTATAGGACTTTTAACTATCTATGACATGGCAAAAGCTATAGATAAGTCGATGATTATATCTGACATTCAGTTAGATTCAAAAAGTGGTGGAAAAAGTGGTGAATTTAGAAGGGCTTAAACTGAATTATCCGTGTGAGTGGAAATACAAAGCCATACTAGAGTCCCGCTATGATATAAAAAGTATTGTAAAAGACTTATTCGGCAATAGGGATTACACCCTTAAGGAGTCACATGAAAGCAAACGAGGTAAATATCAAAGCTATACAATTACAACACTAGTGTGTAGTGATAAGGATAGAAAAACGCTGTTTGATGAACTAAAAAGTCATAAGTCAATAAAATTTATACTATAGGAGAGCGAGATGGAATCAATATTAAATGTATTTAGTGCAACACTAAAAGAGAATACGAACAATCCAGATTTAAATAACATCATTGGCGAGCTAACATTTGAGCTATCAAAGAAAAGAGTTCAAAGACTCAAAGATGCTACTCGAATACAAGCTCGCTTAGGAGAGCTTTTTGAACTCTACACAAGAGCTTTACAAAATGAAGAGTTGATGAATTCACAAAATATAGATGCCATCATATCTGGTCTTTTAAAGGCGTCAAGCTATAGCAAAGAGGAGTTTTTGTATAAGAGCATCTACGAAAAAGAGCAGTTAGAAAAATCTATCAAGAGTCAAAAAGAGAGTATTAAAGAGACAATTATAGGCACTTTTAATATACTTGAAGCTCATGTAGAGAAGATGGATGAGCAGATAGCTAAAGAGTCATTAAAAGCACTTCAAGATGCCAAGCTAAGAGGTATTGAGTTGTTAGGTATTTTGAAAGAGACTACGAGTGAGGCATTTTTAACAGTACTTGAGAAAGCAGAAGATGTAGAAGATACAGTTTTTGAAATAACAAAAAATATTACCTATCAGACTATCAACGAGGGTGAATTTTCAAAGAAAAGATTCTTAAGTATTGCCAATAGCGTGCTTGAAGTAACAATCGAGATAGCCAATGAGGATCATGGAAACGCAAAAAGCCTCATAAGCGGGACTATTCATGGAACCAAAGAGGGCATGGCTAAAGCAATAGATAAGTTTAAAAATGATCTTAGATTTGCCTCTGAGGAGGTAGAAGATATTTTAGAGAAAGATTTAGCAATTATCAAAAAAGAGTTAATTAGCATAGAGGATGACTTTGTAAAGCTACTTGAAAATGCTACAAAAACAACAGATGGAGTTTCGAAACAGATTATAACTGACATTCTAGAGTCAGAGCTAAATAACTCTTTTGCAAAGATAAAAAGAGCTATAAACGAAACGAGTGATACGCTAAGTGAAAAAATGGATGAGCTAAAGAACAAATCACTCAAAGAGAGTGAATTTGTCAAAAAAGCTGAAAAGAAGTTTGAAGAGTTTGAAAAAGTAGCAACCAAAAAGGTTGAAGAGATTAAAAATTATGAGTTTGAAAATGAGAGGGTCAGAAGTGCTACGAAAGAGGCAAAGAGGCTAGGAAGCCATGCTTGGGAAGTAGCAAAAGGAGCTATGAAAGGAGCTATGAAAGGAGCTAAAGAGGCTATGAAATAGCCTCTTTATAGGCTCTAGTGTGAGACTAATGTTGGAATTGTTGTATGTTTTAGTATATACTCAGCAGATCCTCCAAGCATAAGCTCTTTGAACCCTTTTTGCCCAAAGGCTCCAGCAACCATCAGATCAAATCCACCCTCTTGTGCGCTTCTTAACAGTGCTTCACCTGGAACAAAAGTTGTTTTTACAAGCTCAAATGTTGCTTCAATCTCATGTAGTGAAAGATACTCTTTTAAGTCCCTAATGCGAGTAAGATTTTCTGTTGTGTATGCTTTTGATGAGACTATATGAACTCTTTTAGCTTTTCTCATTAAGTGGATTGCTTCAGATACAGCGCGAGAAGATTGTGGAGAGTTGTTCCATCCAATTATAATCTCATCTGCCTTAAACTCTTTTAAAGCTCTAGGAATTACCATAACTGGCTTTCCGCTCTCAAGCACAGCCGCTTCAAAAGTTGCAGTTATTACACCTTTTTGAGGAGCTGCGGCTACAACCATGTCACAAAACTTTGACTGTTGTGCTACCATAACACTTCTAAGCCCTATTCCCATTGCTAAGTTTGCTGTAGCCTGATTTTCTTGTGGTGTTTCGCTATTAACAATGCCAAGTTTTTCACAACAATTATCAAATATTTTTCTATGCGTAGACATGATAGCTGTAAGATTCTCAGCTTGTATTCTCTCTAGTCTGTCCATTATCTCATTTGGCAAAACCATTCCTCTTGGAACCCCGTTATGTACATTTGCTTCAGCAAGCTGTACCTCTAAGTGAGTATTGAAATATTTTGAAACAAGTAAAGCTCCATAAATTCTTGACTCCAACTCATCTCCTCCCCCAATCGGGAAAAACATTTTCTTTATCAACATTAAAACTCCTTAAAAGATTTATAAAACTCTCTACATACATCTCTAGCTTCATCAAAACCTATAAACTCAAACCTAATTTGCGAGTCTTGTTTTGTCTGAGCCAACCTAAAACAATCCACCGGGATAACTGCTCCAATCTTAGGATAACCCCCTATCGTCTGCCTCTCTTTCAAAAGCACGATAGGCTCTCCGTGAGGGGGTATCTGCACTGACCCAAATGCTATAGGTTCAGAAACTATACCATTAGACGCACAATCTATCTTTTTCCCACTTAAGCGATAGCCCATTCTATCATTTTGTGCAGTTACTCTATAGAGTGAACTAAAAAACTTCTCTCTTTGTTTTTTTTCAAACATATCCCACTGAGAACCCTCTATAACTCTTAGAGTTAAAAGTTTATCATAATTTGGCTGATACCTATTTGGTAGCTTTCGAACACCTCTTAAATCCCCACATGTAAAGGGTAAAATCTGTTTCACATGTAGAGATTTTCCACCTAAGCCCTCCTTAATACTAACAGAACAGCTTCCATACTCCTCTTCCACATCAAAGCCTCCCTTTACAGCCAAATAAACCCTAGCTCCACTCTTTGCAAATCCAAGATTTAAAGTATCACCATCATCTATCTTGTGTGTCTTCCAAATATCTATTGGTTTATCATTTATAGTAGCATCAACTTTAGCTCCCGTTAACACTATGGTAGTTGAGCCTTTTGCTCTTAGCCTCACTCCACCAAGTACAATCTCTAGCATATTTGTTCCATACTCATTCCCTAGCAGTCTATTGGCATGATGAAATGCAAACTCATCTAAAGCTCCTGATGAACTAACACCAATCTCGCCCAAACCAATTCGTCCTAAATCTTGTATTGTGGCTTGTATTCCAACGGATAAAACTTCAAAACCTCCGCTCATAGTTTGCCTCCAAGCTCTAAAAATTGCTCTTTGGTGATAGACTCAAACTTTACCCTATCACCTACTTTTAGATATGAGAGCCCCTTATAGGAAATATCAAACATCTCCAAGGGAGTTCTACCTAAAATCTGCCAGCCGCCAGGGCTGAGTTGCGGATATACTGCTGTTTGTCTATCTGCAATTGCAACGCTTCCTTTTGGCACTTTAGCTCTCGGGTTTGCATGCCTCGAAGCTACAAGAGCTTTATCTACCTCTCCCATATATGCAAATCCAGGACTAAAGCCGATAGTATAAACTGTATACTCTTTGCCGACATGAAGAGAGATAATCTCCTCAACAGATCTACCCTTGCTCTTTGCTAGCCCCTCTAAATCAAGCCCAACTTCTTGACCATAATAGACAGGGATACTTACTAGCTGTGCCGCTGTCTCTCTGTAAAACTCATTAGCATGTTCGAGTACCTCATCTATCTCTTTACATATCTGCCTATAGCTAACTTCTAAAAAATCATAACTTATCATTATTGAGGCATAAGATGGTATTATCTGCGTTACATGTCTGAGTTTTGCACTCTTTAGTATATAAAAACTCTGCCTAACCTCTTTTGCTATACTCTCTTTTATCTCTTGACCAAAATAGATCATCACCGAATCAACAGAAGCAACACTAAAACAATGCATCAATGTACCCCCTTAAAGCTTTCACTAAGTCCACCGCCTTTTGATTATCCCCATGTACGCATATAGAGTCTGCTTGAAGTGCTATCTTCTTGCCACATATAGTCTCTAATGTACTCTCGTTTTGAAGCATCTTAATTCGTTTTTGAATTTTACTAACTGACTCAATGACACTCCCACTTTGCCCGCGAGGAACAAGCAAACCCTCTTTGGTATAAGCTCTATCTGCAAACACTTCATACATCAACTCTATCCCAAAAGAGCTAGCCATCTCTTTGTAGTGAGGGTTTTTGTTTGTTGAGAGTATC
>CAZXOZ010000091.1:0-5323 GCA_964642805.1 uncultured Sulfurospirillum sp.
ATATCGCTTTTGAGAGCTCACTTGGAGTTATATCTAATGCATAATTTTCTAAAAGTTCATCAAATTTATGTAGATTTGTTTTATTTGAAGATATAAGTTCATACTCTTTATCTGATATTTTAGAGTTCAGCTCAAAACTATAATCATCTCCTAAATCTACCTTTTGACCTTCATAAAGAACCAAAAGAGTGATACTCTTTTTGCCTTTACTTAAATCTTTTAGGATAAACTTTAACTCTTTTTTTTCATTTGTAGATGAATACTTTAAGTCCTCACTTACTTCAAAAATTATTTTAGCTCTCGAAATCTCTTCATCATCATTTTTTATATCATGACTAGCACAGGAAGGCACACTATCACTTTTTACATAGTAAGGCTTACTTGTTTTATAAAACAGTGCAGTATCGTGAGAATTTGTATAGACTTTTTCATAAAGGTTTTTATAAAATTCTGTTTTGTTAAAATAAGGACAAGCAGTTTCATTTAAAAAACTATCAAAAAATGTAAAAGCTTTTACATATAGCTCATCTTCACTACTAGTGTCATTAAAAGTTTTTTTTATCTTAGATTCTAACTCATTTTTTATATGTTTAAAATATTGAGATTTTATTGATAAAAGATTAGCAAAGCCACTCTTGCCTTTAAAGTTTTCTAGTTCACGACCTGCAAACATTGACTCAAGCTGTGAGTAAAAAGCTTGTCTATTTTGTGAAAGTTTATTATCTTGCATATAACCCTCTACAATATTAACTTGTTAAAAATTTTCTATTATTTTTTCAACAGCATCTGCAAATACTGCCTCATTATACCCCTCTTTTTGGATAAGATGAAGTGCTATTGTTACGCTTCTCTCACTCAAAGGAGCATTCATAGGAACTGCAGTTTTTACAACCTTTAAAGCGAAGGCATACTCTTTTATATCCTCAGGAGCATGCTCATAACTATCCGCATACTGTATAGCTCTAACCATAGTATCATCAAAACCCCAATACTTAAATATTTTAGAAGTTATCTCTGAAGTTGTAGTACCAACAAATGACTTTTCAACTTGTGCGATATCAACAGCAGTCTCAATCTCAAACTTAAAAGGCGTAACCTCATCTTGTTTTACAACCTCATCAGCAATAAGTATCTTCCCTGTCTCCTGCAAAAGTGCGGATAAAAATAAAATTTCAAGCTTTTTGTTGTCAATTTTAGCATACCACTCTTTCATTAAGCCACTCTGAAAAGCAGATATCTGCACAAAATCCTCGGGTTTGACTCCATAAGGCTCTATGTCAATACTTAAAAGTTTTTTAATAGATATGTCAGTAGTTAAAGCTCTAGTTGTTGACATGCCAAAAAGAGAGATAGCCTGCAAAACACTCCTTATCTCGCGCCTAAAGCTATACAAAGGAGAGTTTGCAACTTTTAAAAGATTTGCTACAAGCATAGGGTCTGCTTCAATTGCTTTTGCAAGCTGATTTACAGTGCCATTTTCACTAGAACAGATAGTGTTTATCTCATGAAAACTTTTAGGCAATGGCGGTAGTGTTTTTATTCGTTCAGTTATATTTTCTATCATTTTTACCTCTTTTATACTGTCTTTTTATCATTCTATCTAATTCTGGTTTAAACCAATCTCTTTTGCCAAAAACTCCCCCGTATAACTACCGCTTTTTTTATGATTAGTAGCTATGTGAAGAGGAGTTCCAACATCTACAATCTGTCCTCCGTAACTACCGCCATCTGGTCCCATGTCTATAAGCCAATCACAGTTTTTGATTATGTCCATATTGTGTTCTATAATCAAAACGGAGTTACCCAAATCTGTCAAGTGGTGCAGTACCTTTACAAGTCTATCTATATCAGCAAAATGTAGACCAGTTGTAGGCTCATCTAAAATATATAGCGTATTGCCTGTATCTCTCTTACTCAACTCTTTTGCTAGCTTTATTCTTTGAGCCTCTCCACCACTTAGCGTTACTGCATTTTGCCCTAGTGTTATATAGCCAAGTCCTACATCGCTCAAAGTCTGTAGTTTTTGCCTTATTTTTGGAATTGCTTTAAAAAATTCTAGTGCTTCATCGACACTCATTCCCAATATATCGCAGATTGCCTTACTCTTGTACTTTATCTCTAAAGTTTGAGCATTATACCTTGCGCCTCTACATGTATCGCACTTCACTTGAATATCTGGTAAAAAGTGCATCTCTATCTTTATCTCGCCCTCCCCTTGACACTTTTCACACCGCCCACCTTTGACATTGAATGAAAATCTTCCTATCTTATAGCCTCTCAACATCGCCTCTTTTGTTTTTGAAAAAAGTCCTCTTATCTCGTCCATCACACCTGTATATGTAGCTGGGTTACTTCTAGGGGTTCGCCCTATTGGACTTTGGTCAAGATAGATAACTTTATCTAAATGCTCAAGCCCTTTACACTCCACGCCATCAATCTTTTTGACTTTTCTTGCACGATTTAGTAGCTCTTTAGCAACTGGCAAAAGAGTTTGAAGTATGAGTGAGCTCTTGCCACTACCACTAACTCCCGTAATTCCAACCAAGTTTCTCAAAGGAATCTTTACTTCTAAATTGACTATATTGTTTACATGCACACTCTTTAGTTCAATCCAATCCTTCTGCTCTCTATCCTCTTTGTAGTCAATAGTTCTCTTACCACTAAGATAATCAGCAGTCAAAGAGCCACTCTTTCTCATCTGCTCAAGAGTTCCAGCAAAAACAATCTCACCGCCAAATTTACCCGCTTTTGGACCAATATCTACTATATAATCTGCTGAACATATAGTCTCCTTATCATGCTCCACCACTATAACGCTGTTACCTTTTTTTTGTAGGTTTCTAAGAGTCCTTATGAGCCTTAAAGTATCCCGCTCATGAAGCCCAATACTAGGCTCATCAAGTACATACATAACACCACTCAAACCACTTCCAATCTGTGAAGCTATCCTAATCCTCTGAGCCTCGCCCCCGCTAATACTCCTTGCATCTCGTCCAAGAGTTATATAGCCAAGCCCAACATCATATAGAAAAAATAGCCTCTCTCTTATCTCCTTTAAAACTGAAGATGCTATGAGGTGTTGTTGCTCACTCATATACTCAAAATTCTTCTTGTTATTAAAAAATTCGAGTGTTTTGTCTATAGGCATATCTAGTATTTCGCCTATGTTTCGTTTTGCTACATGTACGCTTAAGCTCTCCTGCTTTAACCTGTGAGTACCACACCTATCGCAACTCTTTTCGCTCATATACTCGCCTAGCTCTTTTTCATCTTTTAGCATGTTGTATGCTATCCTAACTACACCCTCCCACTTTCGAGTCAAAGAGTGCCGCTTCCATGCAAACTTCGCATCCTCAACTCCGCCGTGAAGTATCGCTTTTTTCTTATGCTCTTCAAGCTCCTCAAAAGGTAGGCTTATGTCGATACTAGCAGCTTTACAAAAACCCTTTAAAAACTTTGCATAATATCCCTTATTGAACCCATAAAAAAGCTTTATAGCTCCATCATCAATAGATTTGTGCTGGTCAATTATCTTCACTAAATCAAGAGTGTATCGTATGCCCAAACCATCACAAACAGGACAAGCCCCCCTTGGTGAGTTAAATGAGAATGAGACTGGCTCAAGCGGCTCAAAGCTTATCTTGCAATCAAAACAAGCAAGATGCTCTGAATAGTGCACATGTGAGCTCTCAAGTTCAAGCTCTTTATGGTTTAGTATGTCGATCTCCACCTCGCCATAACTCTCACCTAAAGACTTCTCAATATCACTAGCTATCCTCTCCTTGCTATCCTCTTTTACCACAACTCTATCAATAACAACTTTTATAGTATGTTTTTTTGTCTTACTTAGCTCTATATCCTCATCAAGACGAACCATCACACCGTCAATCATCGCTCGCACATACCCCTTATGACGAAGAGACTCAATCATATCTGCAAAAGAGCCTTTTTTCTCACGCACAAGCGGACTTAATATAACAATCTTTGCACCATCAGGAAGCTTTAAAACCTCCGCTATGATGTCCGCTCCACTCATCTGAGAGATAGGCTTAGAGCACTTATGACAGTGCTGTTTTCCTACTCTTGCAAACAGAAGCCTTATGTAGTCATATATCTCCGTTATAGTCCCCACAGTTGAGCGAGGATTCTTACTTGTTGTTTTTTGGTCGATTGCAATAGCAGGAGTCAGCCCCTCAATCCTCTCAACATCAGGCTTTCCCACTCTATCTAAAAACTGCCTCGCATAGCTTGAAAGCGACTCAATATATCGTCTTTGACCCTCAGCGTAGAGCGTATCAAATGCTAGAGTTGATTTACCACTACCGCTAAGCCCTGTGAAAACTACCAACTTGTTTTTTGGGATTTCTAAATCTATATTTTTTAAATTGTTCTCATTCGCACCAAAAATCTTAATACTACTCAAATGGCTCTCCTAAAAGTATAGTTTATTCACTATCAATACCAAGATAATACAATAAATTCCTAAAAGTAGCTTTTTATGCCTCTTTTTATCTACTACATGTGCATATCTGACACCAAAAAAAACTCCAACTAAAGAGCTTATACCGACTAAAAAACCAGCCCTATAGTCAATATACCCAAACAAAGATAGACTAATAAACCCAGAAATCGAAGAGAAGACCACAAAAAACAGACCCAATGCAACTGCTCTTTTTATATCATAGTTCATCAATCCTATCAAAAAGGGAACTATAAAAATACCTCCACCAATACCGATACTAATTGCAATTAATCCCGTACAAAATCCCAGAACAAATAGCACAAGATTTGAGCTAGTCCTAGGCTCACTGCTCACCTTGTGGGTTGCAAAAGTTTTATAAATTGCCAAACAGATTGAAATAAGAAAAACAAATTTGAGTGTTTCAGCAGAAAAATAATTAACCAAAAAACCACTTCCTTGAGCCCCAACAAATCCGCCAAGCCCAAGAAATATCCCCTCTTTTACAACAAAAGTTCCTCTTTTTTGATTTAAAAATGAGCCATAAATAGAGCTAAACATCATCTGCATAACAGAGACTCCAATAGCACTTTTCATACACAAACCAAACAACATCAAAGAGGGAACCAAAATAGCCCCTCCTCCAATGCCAAAAAGTCCAGACATAAAACCTACAGCCAAACCTAAAACCAAAAATTCAATAAACATATAAGCACCTCTAAAAGTACTATTATACCCTACTAATTTATTGTTTACATTAAATCAAAATTATGCGATAATGAGTGCTAGTTTGGTGATTTTTATTGTAAGAATCGGGTTAAATATTTAGCTGTAAGAAAAAAGAATAAATGGTATAGCTACCTG
>CAZXOZ010000092.1:0-5218 GCA_964642805.1 uncultured Sulfurospirillum sp.
AGTGACTTCAAAGCTAAAGTAGTTAGAGTTGAAGTCATTGCTTTCTATGTTATTGTATTGTATGGCTGCACCTTCCCAGTTCTCTGTTTGCTGATAGAGAAGTCCTAGGGCATATCTTGCTTCATAGTGTTTTGGATTGATTAGGGTCGCTAATTTTAAAAGGGCAACGGCATTTTCGCTATGATTTGCTCCAATGCTTGCAATTGCTGCAAAAAAGATAGTTGCACTATCGTTTTTATTAAAATCATCAATAAGTTTATTGTAAAGCACAAAAGACTCTTCAAAGTTATGTGTATATATGCTGATATAAGCGAGAGTTTGCATAATAGCTGCGGTGTCTACTTTTTCTAGCTCCATTTTTTCTATTAGCCTATTTCTCTTGTGATGAAGAAGCCCGCCAATCTGTAGTAGTTTTACAAAAGACTCTTGGACAAGTCTTGGACCATAGTAAAAAGAGCTGTAGTCTAGATCAAGTTTTTTAAAGTCAACCTGTATGGCTTTGGCATATTTTTTAATATCATTTTTTTTATGCTTTACATTAAAATTGATGATATTTGCCATAATATCTCTAGGAAGAGTAGATTTTAGCATAGTAGCGTTTTGCCTATATGCTTTTTCATTGAAAGTTTTTTGGGCAATTATCACATCAAATATTAGATTTAAGGGGGTCTCATCTTTCTCTTGCTCAAGCCATCTTGTGAGTGCAAGTTGATTGTTTTGTGTTAGGTGAATTAGTGACATAAAGAGATTAGACTTTTCTAGCTCAATATCACTTGATATGCTCAACTTTACACTCTCTTTTAGTTTTTCAATATCTTTTTTTAATAAACCACCTGTCATAACGGCAAATGCGCCTGAGAGATAGTTATTATTGTCAAGGTTGTAACTTCTTCTAAAGTGCTTATGGGCTTTTGAAAAATTAGACATTTG
Organism: uncultured Sulfurospirillum sp.; assembly: GCA_964642805.1. GTDB lineage: Bacteria > Campylobacterota > Campylobacteria > Campylobacterales > Sulfurospirillaceae > Sulfurospirillum_A. The sequence goes on from CAZXOZ010000092.1 coordinate 931, forward strand.
TGCATAGGTGAGAGCAAGATTGTAGTGAAGTGTTGAGTGTTTTGGATAAGTCTCTATCATCTTTAAAAATATTTGATTTGCCTGCTCTGTATGGTGACTAAGAGCTTTTTTTATTCCACTACTTATGGCGAGATTTACTTCTGATATGGTTGAACTTTTTTTCAGATAAGATAGAGCAGAGCCAATTTCATCTAAAAATATACTTATGCCACCTCTTCTTATGTATGCTACGGTCTGCTTAGCATCAAAAACTTTAAAAGGGGCAAAGTAGAAGAGTAGACTATATGTTTTTTCGTCATTAAAAAATAGATTTTTATCAAATTCGTCTTGTGCAATATTGACATCAAAAAGAGAGTTTTTGAGAGTTGCCCTTATGGGGTAAATTTTTGTTGCATTTTCATCATATTGACCATATAGCTCACTCATAAGTGAGGCACTACTTTTAAACTCACCTAGTTTATTGTGCACAAGGATAAGTGCAGCTTTTACATGTAGAGGGTTATGCGTGTTAGTGCTCGCTTCAACTAGATATTTTTTAGAGGCTTTAAACTCCCCTAATCTAGCATATAGAAGAGCTAAGGTAAGAGAATCATCTACTTTAGATTTTTTTTCAAGAATATTTATTGCTTCACTATTTAGATTCATAGAAGCAAGAACTTTTGAGGCTAAGTAGTTTTGCTCATATTTATAGTGTTTAGAGTCTCTATATTTAAATGCAGATAACGACTCATAATAGTAGTCTTTATAGTAGTTAATTAGCCCAGTATAGTAGGAGTATAGCGGGGCATTACTCTCCATCGGAAGATATGTGAAAGCCAAATCAATATAGTATTTAAAAAGGTCATATTTGCCAAGCTCTAGCGCACTTATCGCCGCATTTATAGCACTAGCACACTGCAACTCACCATTGTCAATCGCCTTTTTAAATGAATCGATTGCTTTTTGAAACTCTTTCTCTTTCATCTTAGCAACTCCTATATTGTAAAAGGATATCGCTTTATTGAATATAGAGATTTGTTTGTATATTTTTAATGCCTCCTCTTTGTTCCCATCTTGATAGAGAAGATTTGCTTTTTTAATCATGTTTTCTAGGTGAGATACAGAGAACTGTCCAAGGTTGTTTTTGCCACTTAGTTTATCCACGATAGTGTCAGTATCAATATTTGATACAGTCGGCTCTTCTGTGCCGCTCAAAGAGATAGCAGTAATCACAATTATGCTTACCAAAAGAGCAAAAATAGAGCCACCTAATATAATCAGTTTTTTCCTATTCTTAGGTGCCTGTTTTGGCTTCTCTTTTTTATCCTCTTTTTTGAGTGAAGACTCTTCATCCTCACTTGATTCTAGGATTATTATCTCTTCTTCTGCCATTACATGTAGCTCTCTAGTGCGGTTGGTATAGTGATGCTTCCATCTCTATTTTGGTAGTTCTCCATTATGGCTATAAGCGTTCTACCAACGGCTAATGATGAGCCATTTAGTGTATGCACAAGGGAGTTTTTATTTCCATTTTTATATCTAATTTTGGCTCGTCTAGCTTGAAAATCTAGTGTGTTTGATATGGAGCTTACCTCTCTATATTTGCCTTGTCCAGCAAACCATACTTCAAGGTCAATGGTTTTTGCTGCATTAAAGCCTAAGTCTCCACCACAAAGCATAACTTTTCTATGAGCAAGCCCCAAAGAGGCGAGAAGATCACTAGCACAACTCACCATCTCATCAAACAACTCATTACTATTTTGAGGCTCAGTTATGCAGACAAGCTCTACTTTTGAGAACTGGTGTTGTCTTGTCATTCCCCTTGTGTCTCGTCCAGCACTTCCTGCTTCTCTTCTAAAACACTCCGAATAGCAGGTCATTTTTATAGGAAGCTCATCTTTGGCGATAATCTCACCTCTAAAAAGCATTGTTGCAGGGACTTCAGCAGTTGGTATTAGAAAAAGCTCTTCACCCTCTATCTTGAAAAGGTCATCCTCAAACTTAGGAAGCTGACCAGCTCCACTCAATGACTCCCTGTTTGATATATAAGGAACGCATATCTCACTAAATCCTCGCTTTGCATTGAAATCTAACATATAGTTTATGAGTGCTCGAGAGACTCTTGCCCCATCACCTCTAAGAGCAGTAAATCTACTCTTTGCTAGCTTTACACCTCTCTCAAAATCAAGCCAACCATTGTCTAAATCCCAATGCTCTTTTGGTTTAAAGTCAAATGTTGGAGGAGTAAGAATAAGCTCTATCTCAACATTATCACTCTCATTTTCACCCTGTGGAACACTACTGTCTGGTAGATTCGGTATAGTATTTGCAATTTGTAAAAGTTTTGTTTCTAGCTCTTTTGCTATGCTGTTTAGCTTACCGATTTTTACTTTATTGTACGAGAGTTCGAGTCTTAGTTCATCTATACTTTTACCCTTTTTTGCATAAACTCCAAAGAGTTTACTTTTCATGTTTTGCTCTGCTTGAAGTAGTTCAAGCTCCTTTTTTTGCTCTTTAAGCTCAAGTGAAATGCTTTTGAGCTCACTTAGTACCTCTTCATCCACTCTTTTTTTTCTCAGTTTTTTGACAACCTCTTCAAAACTATTTTGTAAAAGTTTTATATCCAGCATATAGTGCCCTTATCTGTAAATACCGACTGCATCTCTAATAATCTCCATTTTTTTCTTCGCAATTTTAGTCGCTTTTTTAGCTCCATCATCTAGTATATCGTACACTTCATCTTTGTGCTTTAGGTAGTACTCTCTTTTTTGGTGAGCCTTTTCAAAGTGGCTTGAAATCAGCTCTTTAAGATATATCTTAAAATGCCCATAACCCTCTCTACCATCTTCATATCTAGTTTGAAGATTTTTTTGCTCTTGCTCATCTAAAAATAGTTTTGCTAAGGCAAAGACATTACAAGTTGACCACTCTTTTGGCTCCTCTAGTGGCGTTGAGTCTGTTACGATTCTACCAACAGTTTTTTTAAGCTCTTTTTTGGTGTTAAATATATCTATCGTATTTCCATAACTCTTGCTCATTTTAGCTCCATCAACCCCCGGAACAGTAGCTACATGTTGAGCCACTTTAAACTTAGGTAGAGTCAATATATCTCCAAAATCATTGTTGAATTTAATAGCAATATCTCGTGTCATCTCTACATGTTGGATTTGGTCTTTTCCAACAGGGACAACTTGAGCATCAAAGAGAAGTATATCTGCCGCCATCAAAACAGGGTAAGAGAAGAGAGAGTGATTTGCTCCAATACCTTTTGCAACCTTATCTTTATAGCTATGAGCTCTCTCAAGAAGCCCCATTGGAGTATATCCTGAGAGTATCCAGTAGAGCTCAAGCACCTCTTTTACATCAGATTGTGCATAAAAAGTAGTTTTGTTCGGATCAATTCCAAGTGATAAAAAGTTGATAGCACAATCAACAGTATTCTCTTTGAGTGCTTTGGCATCTTTGAGTGAAGTGAGTGCATGATAGTTTGCAATAAAAATGAAAAGGTCACTACTATCTTGAAACTCTCTCATCTGTTTTATCGATCCAAAGTAGTTGCCAATATGCAATGCTCCCGAAGGCTGAATTCCTGCCAATATGCGTCTCATTTTACTGCCCCTAGTATTTTGTCAACTATTTTGCCTATATTTTTATTCTCTACATTTATGATTATATCTGCTTTTGCTTTGTATTGGGGTGCTCTTTCGTTGAAGAGTATTTCTGCTTTTTTTATATCATTGAGAAGTGGGCGTTTTTTAAATTTTTGTGTAGCATTGGGTTGAGCTTTTAATCTTTTAATTATGCCCTCAAAACTAGATTTAAGATAGACAACTTTACCAATTTTATCTAGTTTGCCCACTTTAAAAAAACCTCCACCAGTAGAGATGATAGTGTTTGATACACTCTTGCTTAGCCATGTTGCAGTTTTTTTCTCCAAGGCTCTAAAATACTCCTCGCCACTCTCTTCAAAGATAGTTTTTACTTTTTTGTTTTCAATAGACTCTATCAAATCATCGCTATCAAGAGCAAACATGCCACTTCTCTTTGCAAGGGCACGAGAAATCGTGCCTTTTCCAACCCCCATAAAGCCTATGAGGACTATATTACTCGTCATCTCTCTCTCCTTTTTTTCTAGCATAAAGCAAAACAGGAGTTCCTTCTAGCTCAAACTCCTCTCTTAGTTTGTTTACGAGATACCTTTTATAGCTAAAGTGGAGTGCTTTTGGTCTGTTCATAACAAGTACGATTTTTGGGGGTTTTGTGTCATACTGTGTACTAAAGTAGATTTTCACCTCTTTTGTTTTATCTC
>CAZXOZ010000093.1:0-5208 GCA_964642805.1 uncultured Sulfurospirillum sp.
TAATTATAGAGCAATTTGGCTTGTTTTCTAATTTGGTATGGAATTATTAGGGTGTACTAAAGTACATATACTTTCAACAATTGAACCCTCTGATTAAAGTCTTAAGCTCTTCTATATCATCTCTAAGTTTTTGAATCTCTAATTTTGAGATCTCTTCGCTTTGGTGGATTGATTCTGTGATAAGCTCCTCACCATCCTCTTTCATGTGATTCATTGCATCTACAACGATAGCTATAATGAGATTGACTATGATGAATGTAGATAAAAATATAAAAGGAACAAAAAATATCCAAGCAAAAGGATTTACTTCCATCACGGGGCGAACTATGCCCATAGACCAAGACTCTAGTGTCATGATTTGAAATAGAGTATACAAAGAGCTTCCTAGTGTTCCAAACCACTGCGGAAAGTCCTCTCCAAAAAGCTTAACAGACATAATTGCAAATATATAGAAAAACAGAGAGAGTAGTCCAGCAATAGACAAGATGCCAGGGACGACTTTTATCAAAGCAATAACTATTTTTCTCATCTGAGGAATGACCGATACTAGTCTTAAAATCCTTAAAATCCTTAAAATCTCAAAACCACTACCAGCTGGAACCAAAGAGATAACAACGATAACAAAATCAAACAAAGACCATCCATCTTTGAAGAATGAAGCTCTATAAACATAAATTCTTAAGATGACTTCAATAGTAAAAATTGAAATTACCATTTTATTAAATATATAAAAATAGTCTCCATACTCATAAGAGAGGCTTTTATATGTCTCCATCCCTATTGTAATACCATTGAGAACTATAATCGCAATTATAAAGCTTTTAAAAAACCTATTATCAACAATTTTTTTAACTACCTGAACCATCTCTACTCCCTAGTAATTTGCTCTTTATCATGCATGCCTATTAGAAAATAGGTAACGCCAAGTGCTAAAGAGACAACTCCCATAGCAAAAACATACAAAGGCTCTATTATTGTAAAGTCTAAAATAATTACTTTTCTCACTATCGCCATCAAAGCAGTTGCAACAACTAGCTTGACAGGAATGATATTAGTTCTAACATATAAAACTATATTTTGATAAATTTCTATCGCTATCAAAACGGTCAAAAATGCAGCAAAAACATGAAATATGTCAGAGATACCGAGCAGAAGTAAAGGAGGAAGCATAAGTCTTTTATACAAAACATAGACAACATCAGCTACACCCAAAAAAATAACCAACACCATCAGTATTGCTAAAAATCTAATAGCTGTTTTTATGCATTTATTTAAAAAAGAGAGTAATGAGTCAACATCTTTTTCTGGTAGCTCTTCGTGTATTCCCACTATTTCTCCTTTAATCTTTCTTGAATTGAAGCTCCATGAGCATCGAGTCCTTCAGCTTGTGCAAGTAGATAACAAGCTCTTCCAATCTCATCAATTCCTCTTTTACTCATGCTAATGATAGAGGATTTTTTTACAAAGTTCTCTACTCCTAGTGGTGAGAAAAACTTTGCAGTTCCTCCAGTAGGTAGAGTGTGATTTGGTCCTGCCACATAATCACCAATAGGTTCTGGAGTATACCTTCCCATAAAAATTGCTCCAGCATGTTTTATGCGAGGTAGTATCTCAAAAGGATATTTAGTTACTATCTCAAGATGTTCGGGCGCTATCTCATTCATAAGCTCTATCGCTTCATCCATGTCCTTAGTTACGATAATTGCTCCACGCTCTTTTATAGAGACCTCTGCTATCTTTTTTCTACTTATTTTTTTTAGCCACTCATATACTTCTCTACTTGTCTCATCTGCTATATATTGTGATGGAGTTATAAGAATAGAGCTTGCCATCTCGTCATGCTCTGCTTGACTCAACAAGTCTATCGCTAAAAAATTGGTATCCGCACTATCATCAGCAAGTATGCCTATCTCACTAGGACCTGCTATCATATCGATATTTACCTCACCAAAAACAAGCTTTTTTGCAGTCGCTACAAATATATTGCCCGGCCCCGTTATAACATCAACTTTTGGAATAGTCCTAGTTCCATAAGCCATAGAAGCAATAGCACTCGCTCCTCCCACTTTAAAAGCTTTTTTTATACCGCAAAGATGCATTGCCGCTAGAAGAAGTGGATTTAACTCGTTATTTGGTGCTGGTGTACAGACTACTATCTCTCTTACCCCTGCAACAATAGCTGGAATCGCATTCATAAGAAGTGAGCTTGGATATGCCGCTTTTCCTCCTGGTATATAGAGACCTGCCCTATCCATAGGAGTAACTTTTTGCCCCAAAATATTGCCACTATCATCAAAATCTAGCCACGAAGTTGACTTTTGTTTTTTATGGTATATTTTTATTCTGTTAAATGCAAGTTGCAGTGCGTCTCTTAGCTCTAGGCTTAAATCTTCATAGGCTTTTTGCATAGATTCACAAGATATTTCTAGCTCTTCATCACTCTTAGGAGTCCACCCATCAAACCTCTCTATATGATTTTTAAGTGCTCTGCTGCCATCTTGCTTTATCTGTGAGATAATGTCATGCACAATCTTAGACACATTGTCCATATCCACATGCCCTCTCTTTAAAAGCTCACTAAACTCATCTTTAAAATTATCGTCTACGGTTCTTATCAATTTCATATTTTCTCTTATGCCTCTCTAACATTGATTCATTTCCAATCAATCCACCTTAGACTCAATCTCTCTAAACTACTCTTTTAGATACTCATCACCACCAACAGTGCCGTTACTCCCGTTCCTGATGGTAAAAATATGTATGGCTTCTCAATGGCTTCTCATATTATATCATTTTCTAACTCATTTGCTAAAATCTTAATGCCAAACTCAGCCTCTTTTTGTCTATTGTAACTCTCTATGATTTTCATACCATTTTGCAAAGCATACTTATAGTTCCCAATTGGATTGCCACAAAAATCCACATGTAGAGTATCGTCTCTTTTAAGGGCACCTCTAAGACTATACTTTTGAAATGATGAAGAGGAGAGCAGCAACCTAGTTTCTATCTATGCAGTTTAAATCCTCAAAAGCCCGCTTAAGTCTTTTTGTAGTCATCTCTTCACTAGCTCTAAGCCATTTTCTTGGATCATAATACTTTTTATTTGGCTTGTCATCACCATCTGGGTTTCCAATCTGTCCCTCTAGGTAGGCTTCATGTTTTTTTGCATACTCTTTAGCGCCCTTCCAAAAAGACCACTGTGTATCTGTATCGATATTCATCTTGATCACACCATACTCTATAGCTTCACGAATATCACTAAGCTCACTACCGCTTCCACCATGAAAGACAAAATTGACTGCTTTCTTATCTGTGTTAAACTTCTCTTGTATATATTTTTGAGAGTTATCAAGTATCTTTGGAGTTAGATGAACATTGCCAGGCTTGTATACACCATGAACATTGCCAAAAGAGGCAGCGATAGTGAAGTTGGGACTAATCTCCATCAGCCTTTCATACGCATAAGCAACATCTTCTGGTTGAGTATATAGTGCAGAATTATCAAGATGAGTATTGTCCACTCCATCCTCTTCTCCACCCGTACAGCCTAGCTCTATCTCAAGAGTCATACCGATTTTACTCATCCTTTTGTGATACTCTACGCAAGTTGCTACATTTTCCTCCAAACTCTCTTCTGAAAGGTCTATCATGTGTGAGCTATATAGCGGTTTTCCTGATTTACTAAAATGCTCTTCACTGACCTCCAAAAGAGAATCAATCCACGGTAGAAGTTTTCTTGATGCATGGTCAGTATGAAGGATGACAGCTACACCATAGGCCTGTGCTACTGTATGCACATGTAGAGCACCACTAATAGCACCTAAAAGACTTGACTCACTACTATCTAAACCTTTTCCTCCATAAAACTGTGCACCTCCATGTGAAAACTGCACTATTACAGGCGAGTTGACCTCTTTTGCAGACTCCATGATGGCATTTACAGAGCTTGTGCCGATAGCATTTACTGCTGGAAGAGCAAAGAGATTTGCCTTTGCTACTTCAAAAACTTTTCCAACATCATCACCACTCAAAACCCCAGGTTTTACAAAATCAAATATCCTAGAACTCGTCATCACTAACCACCTCTATTTTATTACTATCTTGGCTTTTGCTTTTAACTCTTTTGCTTTGTTTTGAACTATTTCACGAAATTTTTCCATCTTTATGCCGCTCTCTATCTGAACTTTTGCATCTTCAAACTTAACTTTTTCTCCACCTTTTTTATCTTCAGTCAAAATCACATGATATCCAAACTGAGTCTTAACTGGCACCTTAGTAACCTCACCTTTAGCCTGTCCAAATGCAGCTTCACTAAATGAGGCTACCATCTGATTTTTACTAAACCACCCTAAGTCTCCACCATTTGCTCCACTTGGTCCTGTTGATTTAGTCTTGGCTAACTCAATAAATTTGGTAGTCAATGCTTCGCCTTTTAAACCACTAAGCTCTTTAATAATCTCTTTTGCAGCCACTTCATCAGCAACAACAATATGTCTAGCTTTTGCAGTCTCTGGCTTCATAAATTTGTCTGAATTTTTAGTAAAATAGTCTTTTATCTCCTCATTGGAAACCTCAACCTTTTCAAATACTCTTTTCATCCAAATCTCTAGTGCTAAGTCAGCTCTTATATCATCTAAAAGCTTCACATACTCCTCATCTTTCTCTATGCCAGATCTAAGTGCCTCTTTTGCCAAAAGTTTTCTCTCGATAGCTTGATCAACTACTTTTTTTTGTTGCTCAGGCTGAAGTGCTTCAAAACTCGCACCTGGTGTAGCTCTAAGGAGAGTTGCTATATCTTTATCTGTAATCTCTACTCCATCTACAGTTGCTAAAACTGCTGCATTTAGACTAATACTCATTAATAGTGCTGCTACACTTCCTATTATAACTCTTTTCATTTTATTCCTTTTTTTAGTTAATTTTGACTATTCTACTAATATTTGAATTAAACTATGATTATATTTGATATAATTGCCTCATGAACAAAGCAATAAAGCTTGAGATATCTATACGAAGTATATTTTTAACTAACCTTACGCACTATAACGAGCAAAACTAGCGAATAGCGGTTTCACAAAATAAAAAGTTTCTGTAAAAGCCACTATAGTGCGTAAGGGCAGTTGATTATTTTATGAGCATTGCTTCTAAGTCGCTCTCATAATCTCTCATTTTAGAAAGGTGAAGATTGAAGTTTTCATCTAAAAAGTT
>CAZXOZ010000094.1:0-5179 GCA_964642805.1 uncultured Sulfurospirillum sp.
TTTGGGTGGTAAAAGCTCAAATACATGCTGGTGGAAGAGGGCTTGGTGGTGGTGTAAAAGTTGCTACAAGTCTAGAGAAAGTAGAGGAGTTTGCTAAAGAGATTCTTGGCATGACCCTTATAACTCACCAAACAGGTCCTGAGGGGAAGCTTGTTCAAAAGGTCTATATTGAGGAAGGTGCTGACATTCAAGAAGAGCTCTATCTCTCTGTGGTGCTAGATAGAAAACTAGAGATGCCTCTACTTATGGCTTCAACTGAGGGTGGTATGGATATAGAAACGGTAGCACGGGAGTCGCCAGAAAAGATTATTACAGTTGCTATTGACCCCTCTTTTGGTTTTGCTGGTTTTCATGGTCGTAAATTGGCTTTTGGTCTTGGAATTACAGATAAGAGTGAGCAGAATAATATCATCTCATTTGCACAAAAACTATATAAGCTATATATGGAAAATGATGCACAGATGATTGAGATAAATCCACTTGTAAAGACAGGAAGTGGTGAATTTATCGCACTTGATGGAAAGATGGAGTTTGATAACTCTGCACTCTGTAGACAGCCAGAAATTGCTGCAATGAGAGATTTGAGTGAAGAGGATGCTGATGAGCTTGAGGCTGCGAAATATGGTCTTAGCTATGTTGCACTTGACGGTGAGATTGGTTGCATGGTAAATGGTGCTGGACTTGCTATGGGTACTATGGATACTATAGACTACATGGGGGGAACACCCGCAAATTTTTTAGATGTTGGTGGCTCAGCTAATGCTAAAACAGTTGCAAAAGGTTTTGAGATAATCTTAAAAAATCCAAAAGTAAAAGCTATTTTTGTAAATATTTTTGGTGGAATTGTTAGATGTGATAGAATTGCAAATGGCATTATTGAGGCTACTAAGATTACGGATGTTAGTGTGCCAGTAGTGGTTAGGCTTGATGGAACAAATGCTCCAGAAGCTGCACTAATTCTTAGAGATGCAAATATCACCAACTTAATAGTCGGTGATGATTTGGGTGATGGTGCTGCAAAAGCAGTTGCTGCGGCAAAAGGAGAGTAGATGAGTATACTAGTAGATAAAAATACAAAAGTAATAGTTCAAGGATTTACAGGAAAAGAGGGAACATTTCATTCTGAACAGTGTATCGCTTACGGCACCAATATAGTTGGTGGTGTTACTCCAAATAAAGGAGGTCAGACCCATCTAGGTCACCCTGTTTTTAACACAGTAAGTGAGGCGATTTGTGCAACTAGTGCAACTGTGAGCATGATTTTTGTTCCACCTGCATTTGTTGGTGACGCTGTTATGGAGGCTGCTGAAGCTGGGATTGAGTTAGCTGTTATTATTACTGAAGGAGCACCTGTAAAAGATATGCAAGCAGCTAAAGCTTATGCTACTAAATATGGCATGATGACTATTGGACCAAACTGTCCAGGGATTATCACTGCTGATGAGTGTAAAATTGGTATTATGCCAGGAGCTATTTTTAAAAAAGGTAGTGTTGGTCTAATCTCAAAATCAGGCACTCTAACTTATGAGGGTGCAAATCAAGTCTGCAATGAGGGCTTTGGTATCACTACCGCTGTTGGTATTGGTGGAGACCCTATAATAGGACTTTCATACAACCAGATTTTACCTATGTTTGAAGCAGATCCAGATACAGAAGCGATTGTGATGATAGGTGAAATTGGAGGTGATCTTGAGATTCAAGCTGCCAAGCTCATAAAGGAGCAGATTAGTAAGCCAGTTGTAGCATTTATCGCTGGACAGAGTGCCCCTAAAGGTAAAACCATGGGTCATGCAGGAGCGATAGTGAGTGGGAGTGCTGGAACTGCAAAAGAGAAGATGGAAGCATTAGAAGCAGTTGGAGTAAAAGTAGTAGTTAGTCCTGCACAGATAGGAAAAGCTATAGCTGAAGTATTAAAAAATAGAGATAAGGAGAAAAAATGAGTAGTAGTACTTATGTAACTATAAATCCAGGCAATCAGCCTGTTTGGGTAAATGTAAATAACTGTAAAGCTTGTGATATTTGTGTTTCTGTGTGTCCTGCGGGAGTTTTAAGTATGGTTTATGCAGATTCATCAACACTCGGTGCGATGATTTCAATAGAGCACCCTGAGGCATGTATTGGATGTAATGATTGTGAGCTTAATTGTCCAGATTTTGCTATCTTTGTAGCAGATAGAAAAGAGTATAAAGCTGCAGGGTATAGTTTTGCTAAGATAACGAAAGAGGCAAAAGCTAGACAAGAGGCCATAATTGCAAATAGTTTTATGACATTAAATAAAGGAGTTAAATAATGGCAACAAGAGAAGTAATATCAACTGGTAATGAGCTCTCAGCACTTGCTGGAGTTGATGCAGGGTGTAGGTTTTTTGCTGGATATCCACTAACTCCCTCAAGTGAAGTTATGCATGAGATAAGTGACCTTTTACCAAAGGCTGGCGGAACATGTATCCAGATGGAAGATGAGATAGGTGCAGTTTGTGCTGTTATTGGTGCAGGAATGTCAGGTGTTAGATCTATGACAGGAACAAGTGGACCTGGTATGAGTTTAAAAGCTGAAAACTTAGGATTAGCTCAAATGGCAGAGGTTCCTTTAGTCTGTGTAAATGTTATGAGAGGTGGTCCCTCAACTGGTCTTCCAACTCGCGTAAGTCAAGGGGATATTCTTCAATCTAAAAATCCAAGTCATGGTGATTATAAATCAATTACACTATGTGCGGGCAGTTTAGCTGAATGCTATACAGAAACTGTAAGAGCGTTCAATATAGCAGATCGCTTTATGCAACCAGTTATTGTTTTGCTTGATGAGACCATAGGTCATATGCATGGCAAAGCAATGCTTCCTACCGCTGAAGAGGTAAAGGCTGGTATCGTTCCAAGAAAGACCTTTGATGGTCCGCCTGAAGAGTATTTTCCCTATAGATGCGGTCCAACAGAGCCCGCAGTTTTAAATCCCATGTTTCAAGGATATAGGTATCATTTTACGGGTCTTCATCATGGAGATAAAGGTTTTCCAACAGAAGAGATTGAGACATGTAGAAAGCTAATTCAAAGACTTGAAGATAAAGTGGAAGTACATAAAGCTGAGATTGAGTCTTATGAAGAGTTTATGATGGATGATGCTGATGTAATGGTTATAGCTTATGGTTCAGTTTCACTTGCAGCGAAAGAGGCGATTCGTCATCTTAGAAAAGATGGTGTCAAAGCTGGGCTGTTTAGACCAATAACTATCTGGCCAAGCCCAGCAGAGAAGATAAAAGAGCATACGGACAGGATAAAAAAAGTATTGGTGGTTGAGCTTAATATTGGTCAATATCACAGTGAGATTCAACGAGCATCTTCAAGACTAGATATAGATGGTCTGTTTAAAGTGAATGGAAGAGCTATCTCTCCTCACGAGATTGTAAGTAAAGTAAAGGAGATATAAGATGGCATTTAATTATGATAAATATTTAAGATTAGAGAAGATGCCAACACTTTGGTGTTGGGGCTGTGGTGATGGTGTTATACTCAAAGCATTTATTAGAGCTGTTGATAAGATGGGCTGGAGTCAAAATGATGTTAGTGTAACTTCTGGAATTGGGTGTAGCGGGAGATTTTCATCTTATGTTGATTTTAATACAGTGCACTGCACACATGGAAGAACTGTGGCATATGCGACAGGCATAAAGTTAGCTAACCCTGAAAAACATGCAATTTGTGTTGCTGGTGATGGCGATGCACTAGCAATTGGTGGAAATCATACAATTCATGGCTGTAGAAGAAATATTGATATGACTCTAATCATCATCAATAACTTTATATATGGTCTTACAAATGCGCAAACTAGTCCAACAACTCCTACAGGAATGTGGACTGTTACTCAAAAGATAGGCAATATCGACCCAACTTTTGATACATGTGATTTAGCAATCGCTTCAGGTGCAACATTTGTGGCTCGTGAAACTATGGTAGATCCAAAAAAGCTGGAAAAGACTCTTGTTGAAGCTTTTAAACACAAGGGGTTTTCGGTTGTAGAGATACTCTCTAATTGCCATATCAATCTTGGACGAAAAAATAAGATGGTGAGTGCTATGGATAACCTTGATTGGATAAAAAATATCACTACACCTAAGAAAAAATATGAGGCAATGGACTCAAATGAGCAGCTTAATCTATTTCCACTTGGTATCTTACATCAAGACAAAGAGGCCAATGAGTATTGTGATATGTATGAAGAGGTTATTAAGGCTCATCAAGGTAAAAGAAGTAAAATTACTCAAGATGATTTTGAGAAAAAAATATAAAGGAGAACACAATGGCTAGAACATTAATGAGATTTACAGGCGTTGGTGGACAAGGTGTTCTTCTTGCTGGAGAGATTTTTGCCGCAGCAAAAATCAAACTAGGTGGACATGGACTAAAAACTGCAACTTTTACTTCGCAAGTGCGTGGTGGACCAACTGTTGTTGATATTACTTTGGATGATGATGAAATCTACTACCCTTATGCAAATGATGGTGAGATAAACTTTATGCTTTCGGTTGCAAATGTGAGCTATAATCTATTTAAAGATGGTGTAACTAAAGGAGGAACAATTGTGATTGACCCAAACCTTGTACATCCAACAGATGATGATAGAAAAACATGGAATATCTATGAAATTCCAATCATCTCTATTGCCAAAGAAGAGGTGGGAAATGTAATCACTCAATCAGTCGTTGCACTTGCTATAGCAAATACTATGATGAAGGCTGTTGATAAAGATACACTAATCGCAACAATGCTCTCAAAAGTACCAGCTAAAGTTCATGATGTAAATAAAGTTGCTTATAGGCTTGGCGAAAAATATGCCAAAGAGGTTTTAGCATAACAAAAGAGACTCTTTAGCCCAAATTAATTTGGGTTAAAAAGAGTACTACCAATACGAAGCATATTTGAGCCACACTCAACTGCAATTTCATAATCACCACTCATCCCCATTGAGCATATTGTTGCTCCTTTTGATTCTAGTTCTTTAAATATACTATGTGTTGTTTTGAAACTCTTTTTTATAAGCATTTTATCATTAGAGTGAGCACCTATACTCATGACACCTCTAAGTTTTATCTGTTTACATGTAGCGAGTATTTTCTCATATACACCAACTGAATCTTCTGGCATAACACCAGCTTTTTGCTCCTCATAAGCACTGTTTATCTGTA
>CAZXOZ010000095.1:0-5172 GCA_964642805.1 uncultured Sulfurospirillum sp.
CTATGCAGCCTCATAATCCAAAAATACTGCCACCATTCAATAAAAATGAGTCTATCTTTAGTACCATATTAAATCAAGATGCTCTTCTGCTTCATCCTTATGAGAGTTTTGATAGTGTTACTAGGTTTGTCAGGGAGGCCTCAAAAGACCCAAGCGTTATATCTATAAGGACAACGCTCTATAGAGTTGAAAAAAATTCACAAATCATACAATCCTTGATTGATGCTGCAAATGATGGCAAGCAAGTTACAGTTATGGTCGAGCTTAAAGCTAGATTTGACGAAGAGAATAATCTGCATTGGGCAAAATCACTAGAGCATGCTGGAGCACATGTTATCTATGGCATGACAGGCTTTAAGATACATGCCAAAGTAACTCAAGTTATAAGGCAAGAGTCGAGTGGACTAAAGTTTTATATGCACCTAGGAACTGGAAATTACAACGCTGCAACAGCAAAAATCTATACTGATGTTAGCCTCTTTACATGTAGAGATGATTTTGCAAAAGATACTACCAAATTTTTTCATATACTCTCAGGGTTCTCTAAAGATAAAAAACTTGAGCACCTTAAGATGTCACCAACACAGATAAAACCAAAACTTATCTCTCTTATAAATGAAGAGGCAAAGTTAGCAAAAGATGGTCATATAATTTTAAAAATGAACTCTCTAGTCGATACTGACATCATAAAAGCTTTATATAGTGCCTCAAAAGCTGGGATTGAGATAGATTTGATAGTAAGAGGGATTTGTTGCTTAAGACCCAATGTGAAAGGTCTTAGCGAGAACATAAGAGTAAAATCTATCATAGGAAAGTACTTGGAACACTCAAGGGTCTTTTGGTTTAAAAATAGTAATCCGACTGTTTTTATATCGAGCGCAGATTGCATGCCAAGAAACTTAGATAGAAGGCTTGAGCTTATGACTCCTGTCTATGAAAAATCGCTTCAAGAGAAACTTTTTGAAATGCTTCATCTTCAAATCAAAGACAATACTCTTAGCTGGGATTTGGGCAGTGATGGTGAGTATAAAAAAACTCAAAGAGGCAAAGAGAAGGCTATAAATAATCATCTGATTTTAGAGGAGTATATAAACAAGATATATAAAACTATGAAAAGAGATACAACTTCAAGCAAAGCAGAGCATCTAGCAAGAAAGCTATTTAAGGAGAGCTGATGGAGTTTAATGGAAAATCTCCCGATATAGGCAAGAGTGTATTTATCGCTTCAAGTGCTGATGTTATAGGCGAAGTTGAAGTTGGAGAAGATAGTTCTATATGGTTTGGGTGTGTTATCAGAGGCGATGTTCACTATATCAAAATCGGGAAACGCACGAGTATACAGGATTTGAGTATGCTACATGTTACTCACTTTAAGAAAAAAGATAGAAGCGATGGAAATCCCACCATAGTAGGCGATGATGTTACAATAGGTCATAGAGTTATGCTTCATGGCTGCGAAATACAAAATGGTTGTTTGATAGGAATGAGTGCTACTATACTTGATGGAGCAGTAATCGGAGCCGAGTCTATTGTGGGAGCTAGTTCACTTGTCACAAAAAATAAAAAGTTTCCACCTCGTTCGCTTATCATGGGAAGCCCTGCTAAACTAGTTAGAGAGTTAAATGATAAGGAGATTAGGTCACTCTATGAGTCTGCTCGAAATTATGTTGATTTTAAGAATAGCTATCTCTAAAACTACACAATAAGTTTCGATTTTGAGAATTTTATCAAATTCTCGGTGGTGATTGTAGATATGGGAAGATTTTTAAGAGATTTTTGAAAGATTTTATATGCTGCATAGGCATCTCCATATGCCCTATGCCGATTCTCTATATCAATGCCAATCTCTTGTGCGAGATGACTGAGTCCATATTTTTGTGCTTTTATAGTCCTTCTTGCTAAATCAATTGTGCAAATTTTTCTATTTAGAAGAGCTCCAAAACCAGCTTGTTCCATAGAGTAGGAGATAAAATTGTAATCAAAATTAACATTATGCGCAACAAAAACTGCACTATTTAAAAAAAGTCTAAATCTCTCTAAAACTTTTTTTATAGATGGAGCATTTTTAGTATCCTTAACGGTTATACCAGTAAGATTTATAATTATTTGCGGTATCTCATCAGCCTGAACGAAACTCTCGAATCTGTCAATAATCTCTCCACCTTGGACTATAACGGCACCAACTTCGATAATTTGATCACTTTGTGGCTTGCTTCCACTAGTCTCAATATCGACTATACAAAATTTTTGCCTATCAAGCGGACAAAAAGTAGTCTCTAGTGCCAAAATACCACTATTAATCTCCACTAAAGGAGCACCCAAAAGCCTTAAGTTTGCAAGAGAGTCTTCAATGTTATCAAAATCATAACTCTCTAGCTCCCTCATCTCTCTAAACTTCGCTCTACACTCATTGAAGTGCTGAGGAGCTACTGTTATCATCTGCATAAAACTATCAAAACTTCTCAATTTTACTCTTTTTTATAAATTCAAAAATCTTCCGCTTATCTTTTTTACCATGGCTTTTCTCAACACCGCTACTGACATCTAACCCATAAAAATCTAAACTATTTACCTCATCAACATTGGAGCAGTTTAAACCGCCCGCAAGTATAATTTTAGAACAATCTGCACCCTCAAACCAAGATAAATCTACCCTCTTGCCCTCTCCACCATAGCCCTGTACAAAAGCATCTACAATGCGATATTCACTACCATGTTTTCTTATATCCTCTTCATATTTAGCCCTTATAACACGAAGATACGGCAACTCTAACTTATCAAACAAAGCCTTATTGGCTTCAAAATGCACCTGAGCTGTACTCATCTTAGTCTTCATACATGTAGAGTTTATAAATTCGCTTGTAGAGTTTACAAATAGACCTACTCTCTCTATAAATGGTGGAAGTTTTTGAACTATCTCCAAAGCATCTTTTGGGGCAATATAGCGAGGGGATTTTTCATAAAAAACAAATCCCAAAGCGTCTGCTCCAGCCTCAACTGAAGCAAAAGCATCTTCAAGATTAGTAATACCACAGATTTTTATACGCACTACTTTAAACTGCTTATAGCTTCTCTATAGGAGGAGTTTGAAAATATATAACTTCCAGCCACTACAATATCTACACCTGCCTCTTCAAGCTCTTTGATGTTTTTATCGCTTACCCCTCCATCTACTTGGATAAGAGTTTTTAGCCCCTTTTCATCTATCGTAGCCTTTAATCTTCTTGTCTTTTCTAAGATTGATGGTATAAATTTTTGTCCACCAAAACCAGGGTTTACACTCATAAGAAGCACCATATCTAAGTCCTCCAAAAGATACTCTATACTTTGTGGCGATGTATGAGGATTTAGAGTAATTGC
Source organism: uncultured Sulfurospirillum sp. (assembly GCA_964642805.1). Taxonomy (GTDB): domain Bacteria; phylum Campylobacterota; class Campylobacteria; order Campylobacterales; family Sulfurospirillaceae; genus Sulfurospirillum_A. Next base: position 3,361 of record CAZXOZ010000095.1, read on the forward strand.
TGGTTTTATGCCATAGCTCCTTATCTTCTGTATAAGTCTATGGGGATGCTTCTCCTCTTCAATGTGAAATGAGATAAATTCAGGTTTAAATGGAGCAAATAGCTCTACAAAAAATGCGTTGTTTTGCACCATTAGATGAATATCAAGCGGTTTTGTAGCAACTTTTGCAACTGATTTTACTACAACAGGACCAATAGTAAGATTTGGAACAAAATGCCCATCCATAACATCCACATGAACAAAATCACAGCCACCATCACAGATAGCCCTTATCTCTTCATCCAATCTCCCAAAATCTGCTGAGAGTATGCTTGGTGCTACTTTCATCTTACTGCCCCCTTTTTTAGGAGCTTCTGCATGGCTTCCTTTACTACTATTTTTTTAGATAGATATTTCACTAGCATCCCTGTTTTGTTTTTTGTATTGTAGCTTTAGTTTCATAAAACATTTATAAATTTTATGGTACTATCTCAAATTACACACATGTAGCTTATGTGGTATTTTACAAATTAAGGAAAATGATTATGGCAAGAAGATGTGCAGTTACAGGCAAAGGTCCTATGAGTGGGAACAATGTAAGCCACGCTAAAAACAAAACAAAAAGAAGATTTCTTCCAAACCTAAGAACTGTAAGAGTTACTCTAGAAGATGGAACAACAAAAAAAATCAAAGTTGCGGCTTCAACATTAAGAACAATGAAGAAAAACGCTTAATTTCTGTACTATTTTAACTGCAAAGTACTTTTCGAGAAATAAGTGCGTAAGGTTACTTATGTAATAAAAAATATAGTAGAGCAAGCTATACAGAAGCTCCGCTTCGTGCTTCAGTCGCGAGGAATTTTTTAGGGGCTTTGCTCCTAAAAAAGGGGACAGTAAAATAAAAAAGCTAAAAAAACTTTTAAACTGGTCAGCTAGATCAACCCCACATGTTGATATAAACACGGAATTATATCAACAATTAAAACCATTTCGACTTCCTCTTATACTCCTTGTCATCATGATTATGATTGGAACTCTTGGTTATGTTGTCATAGATAACTTTACTCTGATTGATGCGATATATCAAGCAGGTATAACTTTTACTACAGTAGGATTTGGAGAAATTTCTCCTATTTCGTCAGCTGGAAGACTGTTTACTATAGCCCTTATCATCTTAGGGTTTGGACTTTTTACATTCTCTATAGGTGTACTAGTTGAAGTTCTCAACAAGGGTCAACTTATCAATACAATTAAGGAGCGTCGAATGCTATATAGAATTGCTAGATTAAAAAATCATTTTGTTATCTGTCATCACAACGAAATCACAGTTGAGCTCTCAAAACAGTTTCGTGAGAATCATGTGCCTTTTGTTGTTGTAGATTCAAGAGAGGATATAGCAGAATTAGCTCTACAAAACAAATACCCGTACTTCATTAAAGAGGATCCTCATACTGAGATTGCTTTTCAAAAAGCATACCTCTCAAGTGCAAAAGGTCTTATAACTCTTAGTGAAAATATAGCTGACAACATAGCTCAAATAGCCTCAACTAGACTATACGAGAAAGAGATTGGATTAAAAAGACCATACTATATCATAGCAAGTGCAACTAGCGATGGCGATGTGATTAAGCTAAAAAAACTTGGAGCCAACAGAGTGATAAGTGCTACAAAGCTCATGGCAGAAAGACTCCGTTCGATGAGCCTAAGACCCGATATGGAAAATATGCTTGAAAACCTGCTCTATAGAAAAGATGTTCCAATTGACATGGAGGAGATTAGAGTTCCTGATCACTCTTGGATGAGGTTCAAAAAACTAAAAGAGGCTCGCTTAAGA
>CAZXOZ010000096.1:0-5029 GCA_964642805.1 uncultured Sulfurospirillum sp.
AGTTCCTGATCACTCTTGGATGAGGTTCAAAAAACTAAAAGAGGCTCGCTTAAGAGATATTACCAATGTTAGTATAGTTGGAATTAGAGATGCAAATGACATCTTCATACCTATGCCACTAGGGGATGTCTTAGTCGGTACTGGCTCAAAACTATTGATAATTGGCACTGGAGAGAGTATTCGTATAACTAAAAGAATAATTAGAAGAAAACATAAGCCTGATGAGTTACGGTATGTTTAGTATATTTCCCATAAAAAATGGGCTTGAAAATGTAAAAGGTTTTTTTTGTGGGGGAGTTAACTCTGGGATAAAATTAAACAATCAAAATGATTTGGGATTTATAAGAAGTGATGAGCTTTTTGAAGTCTCAGCTCTGTTTACCAAAAATAGTTTCAAAGCTGCTCCTCTTGTACATTTTTTAAACTATGATAAAAATTTTAAAACTAATTTTCTTCTACTAAACTCCAAAAATGCAAATGCTATGACTGGCTCAAAAGGCATCAGTGATATAAATAGGATATTTGACAAGCTAAAAGAGAGATTATCTGGTATAAAAAATCCTATTATGAGCTCAACTGGAATTATAGGCTATAGGCTGGACACAGAGAAAATATCTACCGCACTTGATAAGTTTAATTTTCACTCATCTGATTCAGATAAAACTGTTCAAGCTATTATGACGACAGATAAGTTTAAAAAAGATTTATGTTTTAGAGTTGAACTTGAAGATGGCAACTCTTTTCATATAGCTGCAATTTGCAAGGGTGCTGGTATGATAGATCCGACTATGGCAACTATGCTATGCTTTATACTTACAGATGCAAAGATACCAAAAAGTGACATGGATGAGCTTCTAAAAATTGCAACTGAGCAATCTTTTAATGCTATAAGTGTTGATGGGGATACCTCTACGAATGATACTGTTATGCTTCTCTCTTCTAGCAAGAGCGGTGCTTACAATAAAGATGCTTTTAAAGAGGCCCTAAATCGTCTAACAAAACACCTAGCTCTTGAGATTCTAAGAGATGGAGAGGGTTCAAAAAAAGTAGTAGCTTTTGAAGTCAAAAATGCACACAATATCGAAGAGGCAAAAAAGGTAAGCAAGGCTCTTAGCAACTCTCTTTTAGTAAAAACTGCACTCTTTGGTGAAGACCCAAACTGGGGAAGGATAGCCTCAACCATAGGGGCTAGCAGGGCTACATGTAAAGAGGAGGACTTGATTATCTCCTATGATGATGTAGTTGTTTACTCGAAAGAGAATCCAAGTCTTGATGAAGAGACTGAACAAAAAGCATTTAAAGTTATGAAGCAAGACTCTTATAAAATCAGTTGCAACTTAAATGCTGGTAGTTCCAATTTTATATCTTATGGGTGTGATTTAGGCTATGAGTATGTAAAAATTAATGCAGATTATAGAACCTAAGTTTACCTATGGTTTATTACTTTTTTGTTATAATATAGCAATTGAACCCTCTGAAAACTTGATAGTTAGTCAGAGGGTTCAATATTACATATAAGGAAAGAAAATGTTACATGAATATAGAGACATTATTTCAAGTATCAAGGTAAGCAATGCTCACTTTGCTAAGATTTTTGAGAAACACAACAATCTAGACCAGCAGATAATCAACATCGAAGAGGGGCGTGAACATATGGAGCAATTGGCTTTAGAGAAACTAAAAAAAGAGAAACTAAAACTTAAAGATGAGGCATACTCTATGATTATGGTATATAAAAAAGAGCAAGAGTCCGTTTAGGAAGTTTTAGTCGAAACTTTACATTTAAGGGATTTTTAGATATAATCCAGATTCGTTTTGATTTGCTTGCAAGATAATCCCTCTGTGATTGCAAGTTGTATTAGACGCTTAAAAGGCGATAAGAGGTACAAATAGCTTTAAAGATACACTTTAATTATTTTGCACCTCTCAATCTCCACAATATTATTATAAAAGGCAGAATATGACAGTCGTTAGATTGACAAGAATGGGTAGAAAGAAGAAACCTTTTTACAGAATTGTAGTTACAGATAGCAGAAAAAGAAGAGATGGTGGTTGGATTGAATCAATTGGCTACTACAACCCTATGACAAGTCCAGCAACCCTAAAGTTTGACGAAGAGAGACTATCTTATTGGAAAAGTGTTGGTGCAAAACTAAGCGATAGAGTAGCAAGAATAACTAAATAACAACATAAGAACCTCAATAAAAATAGGACATTAAAATGAGCCATACAGAAACTCCGTTTCGTGCTTCAGTCGCGAGGAATTTTTGCTGGACTTGTTCAGCAAAAAGAGGATAGTAAAATGAAAGAAAAATTTCTTGAAGAGTTTGCAAAGCTTGTTGTGGACAAGCCAGAGCTAGTGAAGATTGAAAGAAAAGATGTTGATGAGACCTTTTCCGAGATAATCATAACTGCTGATAAATTTGACACAGGTAAACTCATTGGCAAAGATGGAAAGATGATAAATTCACTAAAAACCCTTATCTCTGGTTGCAAGGCAAAAGATGGCAAGTCTTATAGAGTGACAGTAAAAGCAGACGATGAGTAAAAAAATTGCTCCTATCGAGGTTGCTCAAATTGGGCGACTTGTAGGTCTTGGGGGCGAGCTTAAACTTCATATTCATAGTGATTTTCCAGAGCAGTTTAGGGCTGAAAAAACATTTATTACGCAAAAAAATATGTCAATTAAAATAAAATCTTATAATGAAAAAAGAGGATTGGTTCTTTTTTCTGGTTATGAGAGTCGAGACAGTGCTGCTTGCTTGGTTAACTCATATCTTTTGACCACGCTAGAGGATACCTTAAAGGATTGTGAGTTAAAAGTGGATGAATTTTTTTGGTTTGATATTATAGGTTCTACCGTAAATGATAGCGATACAAGACTAGGTGTTGTTATCGAAATACAAAGAATTGGCACTACAGACTATTTGGTTATAGAGACTGATAAATCTCTAAAAGAGAAAAACTTTACAAAAACTTTTTTTATTCCCTATATAGATAGATATGTTCTGTCGGTAGATAGAGACAATAAGAGCATAGAGATAAAAGATGGGTTAGAGCTTTTGGAGAATTCGTAGTGAAGTTTACTTTTGTAACACTATTTGAAAATTTGATCTCTGCATATTTTGAAGACTCTATACTTAAAAGAGCGATAGAGAGAAATCTTCTAAGTGTTGATTTTATAAATCCGAGAGATTTTACAACAAATAAACATGGAAAAGTAGATGATTATCAAGCAAGTGGAGGGGCTGGGCTACTACTCAACGCTCAACCACTTTTTGATGCTCTAAAAGAGATTAAATGTAAAAATCCTGATGCTTATTTTGTCTTTCCTATGCCTACTGGAAAGCCTTTTGTTCAGGTCGATGCAAAAAGACTTGCAAACAAAGAGCATATCGTACTTGTAAGCGGTAGATATGAGGGTATAGATGAGAGAGTTATCGAAATGTATGCTGGCGAAGTTTTCTCTATTGGTGATTACATCCTAACTGGTGGTGAGTTAGCAAGTTGTGTGATATGTGATGCGATAAGTAGAAACATAAGTAAGGTTTTAGGAAATAAGGAGTCCTTAAAGAAAGAGAGCTTTGAAAATATGCTTTTAGAGGCCCCGTCGTTTACAAAACCTACTGTTTTTGAAGATAGAGCTATCCCCTCAGAGTTTTTAAAGGGAAATCACGCTAAAATAAGCGACTTAAAAAATGAGATGTCAAAACTAAAGACAAAATACTTTAGACCAGATCTCTATTTACATTATGATGCAACAAGGAATAATAGATGAGAAATAGATACATAGAGTCATTTGAAAAAGCTCAAATATCAGAAAAAAGTGTCCCAGATTTTAGAGCTGGAGATACACTAAAAGTGGCTGTTGAGATTAAAGAGGGCGACAAAAAGCGTGTTCAAAATTTTGAAGGCGTATGTATAGCTAGACGAGGAGAAGGTACTGGTGAAACATTTATGGTGAGAAAAATTGGTGCTAACTCTGTTGGTGTTGAAAGAATTTTTCCAATCTATAGTGATAGTATAAAAGAGATAACTGTTCTTAGACGAGGACGAGTTAGAAGAGCTAAGCTATTCTACTTAAGAGAGAGACGCGGCAAAGCTGCAAGAATAAAAGAGCTAAAAAAGAAATAGCTACGAAAGCGATTTTAAAAATCGCTTCTGTTTCGGGTTAATCTAAAGGAGCGTAGTGGAGCTTTTAATACTTTCTATTGCACTTGGCTTCCTATATCTCTTTATTAAATCCAATAAACCGACTCAAAAACACAAATCAAAAATACAAAAACAAGCAGAAATTTTGGAAAACTACAAGCAAAAAATGAATAATGACCTTGTAGAATATGATGGCAATAAAGCTCTTTTTTTAGAAAAGAAAACAGAGCTTTTAAAAGTTTTTGCACAAGAACTCAGTATGAACATGTTTTTTGACAAAGATGAGACAAGAGAGCTTATCAGAGAGCTTGCAAGTCATGAGGTCACTAGTGCCAAATAGAGAGTTTTTAAAGATTTACTGCGATGGAGCATGTTCTGGCAACCCTGGCAATGCTGGAAGTGGGCTTGCTCTATATGAAGGAAAAGATAACCCTACTTTGATATATGGCAAGTATGAAGAGTTAGGAACAAATAATACAGCTGAACTGAACGCTCTACACAAAGCTCTTGAAATTGCCTCAAATGTAAACTGCTCAACTCCTATTGAGATATTTTCGGATTCAAAATATAGTATTGACTGTGTTACAAAATGGGCTTATGGCTGGAAAAACAAAGAATGGAAGAAAAAAGGTGGTGAGATAAAAAACCTTGAACTCATCAAGCAAATACACGCACTATATGAGAAGATAAAAGATAAAATTAAGATACTGCATGTAAAAGGGCATGCAGGAATAGAGGGAAATGAGCTAGCAGATCGTATGGCTATCTATGCTATCACCTCTAAGAACTGCTTGTATAAAAAGTATCAATATGAGCATATAAGTGAAGTTTTAGAGCTAAAAAGAGTTTAGTTTTTAATAATCAAGGTGATATTAAA
>CAZXOZ010000097.1:0-2073 GCA_964642805.1 uncultured Sulfurospirillum sp.
GTAAAAGAGATTAAGTAATCTCTTTTGGTTAATCATTGATAATGATTATTTAAATAAATATTATAAAAGGAGAAAAGATGAGAAATTCTAAGTTATTAAGTGCCTTGCTGTTTTCAAGTGCTTTAGTGTTTACTGCTTGCGGAGGCGGAGGCGGCGATGATGATGGAGGCGGTAGCCCTACTGGTAGTGCACCAGTGGTTTTAGATAATACTTTAACCGTTGCAGGCGATAGTTCAAAAGACTTACAAATCACTGCATCTGATGCTGATGGAGATACGCTAACATATTCAATTGTAACGCAGCCAAACAGTGGAATCGCAGATATTAACAGTAGTACGGGGATGCTAACATATGAGTCTGCACAAAAAGGTGTTTTTACAATAGAGATAGGCGTAACTGATGGTACTAATCCTGTAACAGCAACGGTAACAGCAACAGTTGAAAATTCGGCTCCAACTGTAAATGAGGCTACTATCGCAATGCCAACTGTGGAAAATCCAACTTTTCAGGTTTCAGCTTCAGATTATGACGGAGATGAGATATTTTATAGTATAACTACTTTGCCAAGCAACCTTGGTGCAGATATCAATAGTAGTGGAGCGATAACTTTTAGTAATTTTGGTGACTACTCAACCGAATTTTTGATTGTTGAGGTAACGGATGGAAACAAAACAGCTAGTGCAAGAATAACTATATTGCCTCCAGTGGGGGATATTACAGGCGGCGGAGTTTTTACTAGTCAATTCTATAGAGTAAGAAATCCTGATACAGGAAACTATCAGATTGTTCACTACGATTCTATTACCGGCAATCAACGCATGGTAAAAGAGGATGTGATACTTGGAGATAGAGTGTTTGTGATGAGTGGTACAAAAGAGGGAGATAAAACTGTTTATGGAAAAAGAGAGTATGCTTTTTTTCAAGATCCTAATGCAAATTCTGAAACAAGAACTGCTGAAGATCCTAGATCTGGAACTTATGAATATATATTTTATGCGGATCATATTTTAAAACGATTTGATGCGGCCGATACTAGTGCAGAAAGTATTATTTTTGAAGGGGCTAGCTTAAAGCAAGAAATACAAGCTCTCGGCTTAAGCGTTATTGGTTCTACAAATACACTATTTTTAAATGAAGTAGATACAACCAACTCCTACATAGAGTTAAATGCTTATAATGAATTGGCAGATATCTTACAAAATGAAAATCCAGAAGATAAGCGCCATGCTCCTATCGTTGTAAGGCTTTCTGATAGTGCACACACATTAGGTAGAGCTATTAGTGTAATTGAAAATAATACAACAGGCTTAACCGATGGAGTGCTTGTGAGTTATGTATCTCCTCATATAAAAGGATCCTATCCTACTGCGCCTAACGAAAGAAAAAGATTGCAACTTTGCGATACTGCTCTTAATTGTTCAGATGTTACGGGTGCAGATGGAAGTTTCTTTTTCTTGAGCGAAAATAGTACTCATATCTATATGACCAAGGAAGGAAGTAATAAAATATCTGCATACAATAAAGCAGATAATAGTATAGGCGAGGTTACTGGAGTAACATTTCCTGCAGTATATGATGCAGACCACCATGATATAAGTTTAACAACAAATAAACCATCTCATGCTGGATTCTTTCCTGCTTTTATAACTCTAACAAATGCTAGAGCTACGCTCTTTGAAGGTGCTGATGCTTATGTGGCTATTAACTATGATTTAGATAGTAAAAACCCTGTAGGTCCTGGTCCTTATGATAGATTTGGTTGGCTTGCCATGGCATTTAAAAATGCAATGGTGCTTAAGCTAACAGGAACTACTGGTATCAAAGTTTATGATAATGGAGATGGCATTGATCATATGGATAATCCTGCTGACAATAATGTCAATTACCATATCAGTTTAACAGCTGTTAAAGATGGAAATCTATTTTTAGAAGCTGCAAAATACAATGGCGATCCAACTAATTGTAGAAGCAATAAAAATTGTGTAACACTTAAACAAGCTTGGCTTCATACTGCTGGCCAAACTGCAACAAAAACAGATTTTGACAATATTGTTGCAGATAGTGACTATGCAT
>CAZXOZ010000097.1:2173-4770 GCA_964642805.1 uncultured Sulfurospirillum sp.
CATTGGTACTGATAACGATATCTTTGAAGATCCAGCTTCTATACCTTTTTCAGTTATGGCAAAAAGTTCTACAAACAATACCGCAGGGTATGGCGGACTGTTTGGCTTAAGAATGTCGCTCAATCATGCTGGAGAAGAGGTGTATTTGGTAAGTGGTGAAACAAATACAGCAGACAGCTTAAAAAAAGTTAACAGAATCAGTGGTTTTTGGATTGTTGATTAAACTTTAAAGCTCTAATGCATGAAGTGCTGAAGATATCAGCACTTCATGCTTCTTACATAATTTCTTTCAATATATAAGGCTATAAGAAATTATGTAAGAAGCTTACTATAAGGAGATTTAAAGGTGAAAAATAGCTATAGAATAAATAAACCTACTCTACTGTTTTGTTGTGCAATATTTTGTCTTCCGCTAAGTGTATCAGCAGAAGTGGAGCTTCAAAAGATTGAAGTTGTTGGGGGTGCTCAAGAGGAGCGACGAAGGAATGCTGAAGAGATGTTTTTAAAGCCTTATAGTAAGGAAATTATAGGCGAAAAAACTATTATAGAAGAGAATATAGCTGATATCGCAGAAGCGGTAAAAGATGTTTCTGGAGTTAGTGTTACTGAAAGTGGCTCTTTTGCCAAAACTATTAAAATCAGAGGATTATATGGTCCTAGAGTTGCTACGCTGATTAATGGGATTAGGCTTAGCAATCAAGGCATGACTCACTCTGGTGCTGGTCAATCAGGCAAGCAAGATATAGCCAATGTTAGAATAATTGAAGTAATAAAGGGTAGCCCAGCAGTAATCTTTGATCCAGGGGCTTCTGGTGGCGTTATAAATATAATCACCCATAAAGCTCCACGAGAAAAAGGCTTATCGCTTGAGCAAAGAGTAGGATATGATCAAGGATATGACCTTAGAAAGTACACAACAATTCTTGAAGGAAGTACAGGAAAAATAGGCGGTCGTATATCTTATACGAAAGCTGACTCAAAAGACTATAAAATTGGAGGAGATGAGGAGGATAAAAAATTTCTCATAGAAAAAGTCAATTTTCTTACTCAAGATGATACGGCTGCGATACCTGTGGATAATCTAGGTTACAATACTGACAATATCAATGTTGAATTAAATATTAAAGCTGGCGAAGACGGTGTTGTTGATTTAAGTTGGAGTGATTGGATAGGTAAAGACATGAGTATTATTCATGGAGCTACTATTTATGATGCAGGGATAATTCAGTATGATAGGATGACGATTGATACAAAAAGAGCCTCATATAGAAAAGAGGAGCTAGGTTGGCTACGCGATTTAAATATTCAGTATGCTCAAATGAGGCAGAATCAAATCATAGGCGCGAGTGGAGATGGGGTTATACTTAATTCTAAGCAGTTAAATTTTATCTCTAACTATTTTGGTAATAACTATATATTAAAATTTGGTGCAGAAGCACGCTTTGATGATGCTAAAACTCGAGTCTATTCAGAGCAGGACTATTTTGGACTATTTGTAAATGGTGAGTATCTGATGGATGATTGGACTTTTTTTGCAGGTATTCGCTCAAACCATTGGACTACTGAGCAAAAACTTTTAGATGGAACCAACAGGGAGCTGGCGGGTCAATTGGTTGGAATATCAGGAATTACTCCTAAAAAAACAGTTTCATCTCCAACGATGGCCATAGGAGCTCAATATCTACTAAATGAAAGAAATAGCATTTCTGTCAATCTAAATACAACTTATCGCAATCCAGATTTGATGGAAAGATACTCATTTAGTGGTGTGTTAGGTGGTGGTCTGGATTTGAAAGCTGAAGAGGGAAAACATGCTGAACTATCTTGGAAATATTTAGACAATAAAATTGCATTTACTTCTAGTATTTTTTATAGTGACTTTAAGGATTATATTTGGAGAAAGCAGGTTAGACGAATTATAGATCAGCCAGCTCTGCTTGAGTGTATAAGGTTAGGAAATTGTAATCCTGCAACTGGAGATTATGATGACAGAGAAACCGATTTTTTTGATATATATAGTAAGTTTTACAATGCTAAAGAGGTCAATAATTGGGGTATAGAAGCAAATCTTCAATACTCAATACCGCAACACGAGGTATTGCTAAGTTCTAGTTTCAATAAAATTACTTCAGATGACAAGTTTGTAAAAGCAGCAGCTCAGCCTATTAGCACTAGTGTTAGTTATCGTTACGAGTTTCAAAATAGTTGGAAGCCTTGGGCTAAAATCAAGGGGACATATACTCTTGATTATCCAAAAGTTGAACAGTATAGAGGATTTGATCCATACTTTGTTGCAAATATATATGCAGGGTTTAGAAAAAACAACTTTACTGCTAGCGCTGGAGTTAGAAACATACTTGATACGGTATATCATGCTCCATATAGTGGCATAAATAGTTTAGCTAGAACTTTTTTTGTAAATGTGTCGTATAAATGGAGATAAACAATGAGATATATTTTTTTTATTGTAATATTGTGCTCAAGTTTTCTGCAAGCTAAAGTTTTGATTATCTCAGCAGATACTCACAAATCCTCACAGAGCGCAAAATTTGCATTTGCACAAAAAGAGGCTAAAAAGATAGATTTAAGACTTGATT
>CAZXOZ010000098.1:0-4576 GCA_964642805.1 uncultured Sulfurospirillum sp.
AACCGCTATTCGCTAGTTTTCGTAGCTTTAGGGGGTTGTAGGGGATTTATCCCCTTGCCGCCATAATGGGCTTTGCTCATTATGGCGCGTAAGGTCAGTTGATAATTGTAGCAAAAAAAAATTCGATTCCCAAATTTTTATTTAGTTTAGTGGGATAATTTTTTTAAATATTTAAGAGTAGGTATTTTTGTAACTCATTTACATTTTCAAATCTCTTTGATTTATTAATGCTCTTTCCATACCCCCAAGTAGCAAAAAGAAACTCAGTATCTGCATTTTTCGCAGCCTCTTCATCTTTAGCACTATCTCCGATAAAAATAGTTTCGCTTAAAGGAATTGAGCTAAGCTTGCTTATATGATGCAACATATCTGGACTTGGTTTTGAGTTTTCAACACTGTTTGCTCCCACCACAAAAGAGAAAAAGTCTAACATCTCCTGCCCTTTAAGCATATTTTGTGCAAAAATATCAGGAGCGTTAGTGGCTATATTGAGTATAATTCCCTCAGCATGCAAGACCCTCAATAGTTCGTAAACACCATCATACGGCTCTATATATTGATCTGCATGCACAAGATAGTGTTCAGCAAAACGCTCTTTTTGAATTGGCAGGTACTCTTTTGTCTCATATAGCTTCATAGATAAGTCACTTTGGGGTCTGTTTATGTGGTATTCAAGATACTCTTTTTGAATTGGTGGTAGTCCAAAACTTTTTCTTACATGGTTAACGCTATTGGTCATAGCATAACTTGAATCAAGCAAGGTTCCATCCATATCAAATATAATTGATTTTATCATCTTACATTTATACCTAAGATAAGCAAATCTTTATAGGTATTTTGAATCTTAGCAACACTTGGGAAACACCCCCACTCTTTAAAACCTAGTTTTTTAAAAAGCTTAATACTTGTCTCATTATCAGCAAAAATCAAAGCCAAATAATTCTCTATCTCATACTCTCTTGCCATATCTAAAACCTGCTTTAAAAACATCTGTCCTAACTTTTTTCCTCTAAAATTTGTATCGATATATACATTTATTCTAGCACTCTTATCGTATGCTGCGTGAGGATAAAATGGTTGCAAAGAGACCCAAGCTATTATTTTGCCGCGATACTCTTTAATCAATATTGGATATCTTTTTTTATCATGCGACCTAAACCAGTCTACTTTTTCATCCGCGGTTACCTCTACACTATCTGCGGTTGAGAAGCCATCCTCTATAGCTTTATTGTATATCTTCACTATTTGTGGCAAATCTTCTATCGTAGCATTTCTAAATGTTTCTATCATTATATGACCATCCTGTAAAATTATTTTTATTTGTGCCGTATTCTACAATACTTTCTAGCTTTTTGTCTAGTAGAGATATATGGAACTATATTTGCTTTTTCATTATCAAATAGGAGAACTATATGCAAATATCATTTTCACCTGAAATGCTAGCTGTCACTATTAAGGATGACGCAAACACTTTCTACCGACTTCAAAACACTATAGAGAGAAACTTCTCTAAGCGAATAGGTACAAAAAACAAGACTATACTCTTCAAGCAGAAGGATGAAGAGGTTCAAAGAAGATATTTTCTAAAACTAATCGATAAAATCTACAGAAAAAATAGTGACTTATTTGATGACAAAGTATCACTAGATATTAAGAAATCGTTAGACAAAACTATAAAAATTAGCCATTTAAAATCAAATCAACTACAACAACAACTAGAAATTAAAATAGATATTGAAGACAACTATACTGCTGTTTTTAACATGGGCTCTAGAAACTCAACTCTAATATCCTATCTTAGAAACTACTTCAAAGACCATCTTATTAAATATAGACCAAAAAACTGTACACTCACACTCTATCCACACTCAAATAAAACTGCGAAACTTTTAGAGAAGCTTTTGAATCAAAAAGAGATTATAGGTTGCTATGTAGATTTTATCTATGATATTGATGATTTTTTAGCTTATAAAAAAACTCTTTTAAAAAAGGTGAAAAAAAGAGAGAAGCTTAATGCTCTATATGCACTGCTTGAAGAGTTTTACGAGGTTCTTAACTGCCAAGTAGATGACAGTTTTGATACGATACGAAAAAAATATCTTCAACTAGTAAAGCAGTATCATCCAGACACAATGCAGCAGAAAAATCCATCTCTTGCTTCACTCTATTGTGATAAGTTTCAAACAATTCAGCATGCTTATGAGATGATAAGAATTCATCACAAAAATGAGAGGTGCCCTTAACACTTTAGGGCATATAGTTTTTTTCGCTCAGATGAGCCTGCTATATTGAACTCTTTTCTGTATTTAGTTATAGTTCTTCTAACCATCTTTACTTCAAATTTTTTCTCTATCAAAACCAATATTTTAGCATCACTGAGTGGCTTTTTATAGTCTTCATACTTTACAAGCTCACGCATATACTCTTTTATAGTGCTATTTGAGATATTATCCTCAACGGCTGTAGTAAAAAATTGTTTAAGAGGTATGATTCCTCGACTACAAGATAGATATTTGCCCGAAATAGCTCTCGAAATTGTAGATGGATTTCGCTCCAAATCATCCGCAATATCTTTTAGCTTCATAGGTCTTATAACACTGCCTAAGAAAAAATCATACTGATACTCTACTATCATAAGTCCAATTTTATACAGGGTCGCTTTTCTCATCTCTAAGGCATCTACTAAATCTTTTGCGTCCCTTATCTTATTAGCAACAAAATCATGATTATCATCTAAACCCTCAGTATCAATGATAATCTCTGGATAATAGGCATCATTAAGAGCCACTTCGATGCTTCCTTTAGTATCATAGATAAATATATCTGGTATGATTTGCACCTCATCCTCTAAAAAGTCAATTGCGGGAGGATTTCTGAACTTTTTTATCACCTTTAAAGCTTCATTAAACTGTTTTTCATGGCTATACTCCTCTATAAACTCAAAATTATTAATTAGTTTTTTTACATACTGACACAAATCCTCCTGCACATCAAAGTCTTCGAGTTGAAACAAAAATGACTCTCTTAAGTCTACTGCTCCAATCCCTAAAGGCTCAAGATAGACAAACCTCTCTCTTATCTTTTGTACTTTTTGTCTATCTACACCTAAGTTTTTGGCTATGTCGTGAAGTGTGTCAATCTCAAAATAACCCTCATAGCTTATATTTTCTATGATTGCATAAGCTATCTCTTGTGAGATTTTAGTTGGAAAAAGCGGAGGATTTATCTGCTCATGTAGTGTCTCATATAGCGATTTTTTATTTATAGTAAGAGCTTCGATTGTTTCAGAGACACTGTTTTTACTAAGCTCTTTAAAAAAGCTCTTTTTTGAAAATTTTTTATCTGGTTTTTCATGACCTAACTTAACCTCTATAAAAGGGTTTGCTTGAACAAAAGGCTCTATCGCTTCAGCAAGCGAGTCTAAATCAGATTGCAAGATAGGCAACCATCCACGAAGAGTTGCCGAGAGCTTATGTTTTTGAGAAACCCTCTGCTTTAACATCAGAGCTTAAACTCCTCTCCAAGATAGTACTTTTTGACTAGAGTGTTTTGTGCCACCTCTTCACTTAGACCACTCGCAAGAAGTGAGCCATCCTTTATAACATAAGCTCTATCGCAAATATCGAGTGTCTCTCTTACATTGTGGTCTGTTATCAAGATACCAATATTGCTCTTTACCAAATCTCTTACAATACCTTGTATGTCAGCCACAGCTATCGGGTCAACTCCTGCAAAAGGCTCGTCAAGGAGTAAAAATTTCGGTTTTATCACTAGTGAACGGGCTATCTCACATCTTCGTCTCTCACCACCACTCAAACTAAGCCCTTTTCTTTGACGAATTGGCTCAATATTGAGCATATCTAAAAGCTCTTCAACTCTTCTGTCTCTATCCTCTTGATTGTCATAAACAATCTCAGCAGCAAGCATTAAATTCTCCTCAACACTAAGATCTTTAAATATGCTAGACTCTTGAGGCAAATACCCAATCCCAAGTTTTGAGCGTTTATGCAAAGGCATACTTGTTAGCTTCAAGTTATCAAGATACACTTCGCCTTTTGTTGGAGGAATGAGCCCACATATCATATAGAATGTTGTTGTCTTTCCAGCCCCATTTGGTCCCAAAAGCCCTACTATCTCTCCACTCTTCACAAGTAGAGATATCTCGTGAATAATAGGTGCATTTTTTATTTTTTTTGCTAGTTTTTCTACTTTGAGTGTGTGCATGTATATCCTCTTTTATCCCCTAAAGTCTCTATCTCTATCTTCATATACTTAAATCCCATCTTGGTTAAAATCTCCTCAAATCTCTTGTCTGCCCACTCAATCAAGTGGTATTTTGGCTCATCTAGTTTTTCCAACAATCCGCTTTGCAAAAATCCCTCAATGCCATTTTGATATATATCATAGTGACATACCCTATTCTCATACTCATTGAGTATTGAAAATGTCGGCGAAGAGACCTCTACATATAAGCCTAAAGACTTAACAAACTCCCTCACAAAAGTTGTCTTACCAGCGGCCAAATCCCCCTTTAAAAGCACAACTCCGTCATCTCCAATCTCACCTATAATCTCTT
>CAZXOZ010000099.1:0-4376 GCA_964642805.1 uncultured Sulfurospirillum sp.
TTCTGTGAAAACTAGCGAATAGCGGTTTGCGAAGCAAAAGTTTCTGTGAAAAGTAAGACTTTTCGAGAAATAAGTGCATAAGGTCAGTTATTTTATCATATTACCCTTTTAGTTGTATGAAATTAAGTGATTATTTAGTAGAATATCTAAAAAAGGAAAATATATTGAGTTGGATAGTTTTTTTTATGGTGATCTTTTTGTTTTATATGCTAACCAAGGGATATAAAACAGCCGATTATCAGAATATAAAAGTAGGCAAGAAGCAGATTTTAAGAGGCGATTTAGCAGAGCATGAAGCGGGGCTTCTAGTAGCTCTTATGGCAAAAGTTGCAAAAGCAGATGGTAGGGTTAGTGAGCTTGAGGCGGAACTTCTTAGCCATACTTTTACAGATATTTCTAAGATTTTTAAAGATAGCGAGGAGATAAGAGAGAAGCTAAAAGAGATATATAAAAAGCAGATGCAAAGTTTTGACAATACTATCATAATAGCACAAAAATATCTTAGGCTTACAAGCAGAGACTATCAAAAACGACTTGGAGTTATGGAATATCTTTTAAATCTAGCTTTTATAGATGGTGAGTTTTCAAATACAGAGTCTATGATATGTGAAGATATAGCAGATGCACTAGGAGTAAAAAACATTGATTTTAAGGGTCTAGTTTCAAGATTTGAGCAGTTTTATACACAAATGAGACAACAAGCAGGTATGAGCCTAAAAAAAGCTTATGAAGTTTTAGGATTAAAAGAGAGTGTTGAGTTTAGCGTAGTAAAAAAAGAGTATAGAAAGCTTGTAAGAAAGTTTCATCCAGACATATTGATGGGGCAAGGCGAAGAGCAGTCAATAATTGATAAAGCAACCCAAAAGCTACAAGAGGTAAATGAGGCTTATGAGTTAATAAAAAAAGATAAAGGTTAAAATTGAGAGCGTTAATTAGTGTTAGTGACAAGGAGGGTGTTGTAGAGTTTGCAAAAGAGTTGGAGTTGTTGGGTTATGAAGTTGTTTCAACTAGTGGCACATTTAGACTGCTAAGAGATAGCGGTATAAAAACTATTGAGATAGATGAGATAACAAAGTTTCCTGAGTGTTTTGAGGGAAGAGTTAAGACTTTGAATCCATATATCCATGGTGGGATTTTATATCGTCGCGATAAAAGCTCACATGTAGAACAGGCAAAAGAGTTGGGCGTTGAAGCTATTGATTTGGTTTGTGTAAATCTCTATCCTTTTGAAGAGACTATAGCTAAAACAGACGATTTTAGTGAGATTGTTGAAAATATAGATATTGGTGGGCCTGCAATGGTAAGAAGTGCGGCAAAAAACTTCAATAGTGTTTTGATAGTTACTGATATTTTGGATTATAGTATGGTTATTGATGCACTAAGAGAGGATAAAAATACTCTTGAGTTTAGACAAAGCTTGATGATAAAAGCCTATGAGCATACTGCCGCCTATGATAGCATGATAGCAAACTATATGAACAGGAGATTCAATAGTGGTTTTGGTTATAAGCAGTTTATAGTGGGAACTAAAGCTTTTGATACGAGATATGGTGAGAATCCACACCAAAAAGGAGCACTGTATGAGTTTGACTACTTTTTTTCAAATAATCTCAAAACGCTAAAAGGCGAAGCAAGTTTTAACAACATGAATGATATCAATGGAGCCGTAAAAATTGCAGCATCCTTTGGAGAAGCACCAGCGGTATCTATCATAAAACATGCAAATCCTTGTGGTTTTGCGATAGGTGAAAATTTGCTAGATTCATACCAAAAAGCACTAAAATGTGACCCAATCTCTGCTTTTGGCGGTGTTGTGGCTATCAATGGTAGGCTTGATGTTGAGTTAGCTAGCAAGATTAATGAGATATTTGTTGAGGTTATTATAGCTGCCAATGTCGACAAAGAAGTGTTAGAAGTGTTTGCAAAGAAAAAAAGAGTTAAGGTTTTCACTCAAGAGAGTAAATTTTTAGTTTTAAGCGGTGATGAGTATGATTTTAAACATATAGATGGGGGATTTGTCTATCAAAATAGCGACAAAGTTAAAAGTGATGAAGTAAGCAGTTCCACATGCATGACTACTAGAGAGGCAAATAAACAAGAGATAGGTGATCTTGAGATTGCTGTAAAAATAGCAGCTCTTACAAAGTCAAACTGTGTTGTTTATGTAAAAAATTCAGCCATGGTAGCAGTTGGCATGGGTATGACTAGTCGTGTTGATGCTGCGAAATCCGCTCTTAGAAAAGCAAAAGAGATTGATATAGATTTAGAGGGGTGCTCTATGGCTAGTGAGGCATTTTTCCCATTTCGTGACAGTATAGATGCGGCGGCAAAAGCAGGAGTAAAATCCATAGTACAACCAGGTGGAAGCATAAGAGATGATGAGGTCATTGAGGCTGCAAATGAGCATGACATAGCACTTTATTTTACAGGAGTGAGGCACTTTTTACATTAGTCAATAAGCTCAATTTTCTCCTCTAGTTTAAGAAAAATCTCTATTAGAGGCTCTAGTTCAGCCTCTTTTAGCTCCAATTTTTGACTCAACTTTGTTAACCCTATCTCTTGATAACACTTTGGACTTTGTAGGCACTCTTTTATCTCTTTTATCTCACCCTCAATCTCTTCGATTTTGATAGGTAGTATCTCATAGTCTCGCTTCTCTTTGTAGCTGAGCTTTAATGCTCTGTTTGTAGTAGTTTTATATTTTGTTTTTTTGTTATTGCATGCAAAACTTTCTAGTTCTCTTATCTCATTTTCCATCTCAAGATACTCACTATAGCTTTGATAGCTCTCTTGTATTTTTCCCTCACCTTTAAAAATATATAGTTTTTTTGCAATTTTATCAACAAAATATCTATCATGACTTACAAATACAACAGCCCCTTGAAAACTCTGCACATACTCTTCAAGTATATTGATTGTAGGTATGTCAAGATCATTGGTTGGCTCATCCAAAATAAGACAGTCAATTTTTTTTGTAAAAAGCAGAGCCAATGCCACTCTGTTTCTCTCTCCCCCACTTAATAGCTTAATTTTTTTATTTAAGTGCTCTTTTGGAAACAAGAAGTTTTTTAAATATCCATATACATGCATATTTTGCCCTTTTACATCAACTCTCTCTCCCCCATTTGGACAAAAAATTTCAACTATATTTTTGGTCTCATCTAGCAAAGTTCTTTGTTGGTCAAAGTATCCTATATTAAACTCACCTTTTTTAAATAAGCCACTATCAATTTGAAGCTCCTCTAAAAGTATTTTAAGTAGTGTTGATTTTCCTGCCCCATTTTTTCCTACTATGGCTATCCTGTCATTTTGCAAAATTCTAGCTGTAAATGATGAAATCAACTCCTTATTTCCAAGCTTCTTATGTATATCATTCATTTCAAACAGCATTTTTTGTTTATTTGTAGATTTTTCTTGATTGAAATTTTTCTGTTCTCTCTCTAGTTCTAGTCTCATTTTGTGTATAGAGGATGGATTTTTTTTGGCACTCTCTCTCATCTCAAAGACCCTTTTTTTTCTTCCTTCATCTCTTTTTAATCTTGCCTTTACACCTCTTCTTAGCCACTCTTCTTCACTTTTTAGATGTCTTAAAAGCCTACTATGACTTTTTTCAAGACTTGCCATCAAAGCCTCTTTTGCACTTAGGTACTCTTGATACCCACCTTTAAAAACTCTTAGTTTGCACTTATCTATCTCTACTGTCTTTGTAGCAATCTTATCAATAAAGTATCTATCATGTGATATGAAAACAAGTGTAAAACTCTCCTTTATCAGCATCTCTTCAAGATATTTGACCATATAGACATCAAGGTGGTTTGTGGGTTCATCTAGTAGTAAAATATCTGGTTTTTTTAGTATTAGTCCAGCTAGGGTTACTCTTCTTTGTTCACCACCACTTAGCATTGCAACTGGACGATTTTTATACTGTTTTAGTTTAAATTGCTGTAAAACTCTCTCTACTTTGTCATCAAGGCTCCAAGCATCGTGGATATCTAAAAAGTTTGATAGTCGCTCTAGGGTTTTTAATAGCTCCTTGTTTTCAAAATCGCCTTCAAGCTTTTTTAGCGTGTAATCATACTCTAATTTTACAATTTTTAGCTCACTTAGTTCCTCTTCTATCGCCTCTTTAACGCTCATATCAATCTCAAAAGATGGTGTTTGGCTTAGCATCTCTACTTTTACATTGCCTTGAATAATGCGCCTACCCTCATCAAAATCTAAAACCCCATTTATTATATTTAAAAGAGTTGATTTACCACCACCATTTCTACCTATGATACAAATCCTATCACCTTTTTCTATAAAAAAATCTACATTTTTAAGTATCTGTTGCGACTCATATGCTTTGCTAATCTCTAGTAGGTCTAAAAGTGCCA
>CAZXOZ010000100.1:0-4302 GCA_964642805.1 uncultured Sulfurospirillum sp.
CATTGGTAAACTGCTCTTTTTTCGCAACTGGGGCATACAAAATCACCTCACCACTTAGCTCCTTGATAGCAACTCTAGCAGACTCACTCATGCCCTCAAGCATCTCCATAGAAAAGTGCTCCATAACGCCATTTTGTTTTGCTAACTCATGCCCATAAGCTAACTCAAAAAGATTGTGAGAAGCAATACCTAGATTTACAAATGGTGCATTTTTTACATCAAGTGCATACTCTAGCATCACTTTAAAGTTACTATCTGTATCTAATTTTTTATCGAAAGTAGTGGTTTCCCATTGACTTAAGCCAGCCTCTGTCTCCTCCATCTCCATGTTTGCGCCCTTTACGAGACGAATCTTGACTGGAGCTCCACCATTTTTCACTCTTTTTTTAGCCCAATTTGTTAATTTAACCTGCCACTGATGAGAGTCTGGAAGATAGGCTTGAAGGACAATACCAGCCTTAAACTCTTTAAAATCTGATAACTCCAATGTCTTCATAAATGAATCCACTGTCAATGAGAGGTCTCTATACTCCTCCATATCAAGATTGATAAATTTATCTTCTTTTTTAGCTTGTGAGAAAATTTGAGCCAATCTGTCTGAGAGTTTTTGAACTGTATCCTCATAGGAGAGTGAGTTTATCTGGGAAAATAGAGTTGATATTTTGATTGACATGTAGTCTACATGTGGATTTGATAGCATACTTAGATACTTCTGTATTCTCTCGCTTGCCTCCTTCTCCCCTAAAACAATCTCACCAATCATGTTGATATTGACTCTTGTATTTTCAGCTTTTCTCTTTTTTAGATGAGCGTTCAATAGATCATCTTCACCTTTTAAAACTACCGTATCAGTATCATCTCTAATACTCCTTATAAGCAATGGAACCGACATGTTTGGAAGATATACGCCAAGATTTCTAAATAGGAAGATTAAAAACTTTTCAGAGGTTGAAAAAAAGGTTGCTATACCGTATTTTGCAAAAATATACTCTACTTGATCTGCTACTCTTGCACTACTTTTTGCCCTAAAGCTTTGGTCTAAAAGATCAATTAGTATAACTTTATCTACAGGATTTGAGAACATATTTTGCATTTTTTTATGAAAATTTTTCTCAAAATTACCTATTTTTTCAGTCGCTCTTAGCTGCCATGTCTGTGCTAAATCAATTGCGTTATTCATAACAGTAGTCTCTTTTTTCATCTCTTCACTCCATATATAAGTTTAGTTGAGAACTTTGCTTAAAAACTGTTTTGTTCTCTCTTTTTTTGGATTGTCTAGTACCTCTTTTGCTACTCCTATCTCCTCTATAATACCTTCATGAAAAAATGCAACTCTATCTGATACCTCTTTTGCAAAAGCTATCTCATGGGTTACACAAATCATAGTCATGCCATCTTTCCTAAGCAGTCTTAGAGTATCCAAAACCTCTCCTACTAACTCCGGGTCGAGTGCTGAAGTTATCTCATCAAAAAGCATGTATGAAGGCTCCATTGCTAGCGCTCTTGCTATTGCGAGTCTTTGTTGTTGTCCTCCCGACATTCTTGTTGGATACTCACCAAACTTGTCTCCAAGTCCTACATGTACCAACTCTTTTTGTGCAACCTCTAAGGCTTCTTTTTTACTTAAACCTCGTACTATGCGAGGAGCAAGAGCGGTATTCTCTAAGACTGTCAAATGAGGAAAAGAGTTCCACTGCTGAAACACCATTCCTAATTTTTCTCTCAACTTATCTCTATTAGTCCGCTTGTGGTGTACATCTATGTCATCAACTATAATTTGCCCTTTATTTATAGGTTCGATCGCATTTATGCAGTATAAAAGAGTCGATTTTCCACTTCCACTTCCTCCTATTATACTCACAACTTCACCTTTATTCACATCTAAGTCTACCCCTTTTAATACCTCTAGATCTCCAAAAGATTTGTAAACCCCTTTTATCTGTATCATATTGCCATCCTCCTTTCTATGCGTTTGCCATAAAGTGACAAAGGATAAGAGATTATAAAGTAGAACAGTCCTACTCCTAAAAGTATTGTTAGTGGCTGTTGTGTTCTTGATATTAACTGCTCTGAAGTTCTTAGAAGCTCCATATATCCTATAACTGAAACAAGTGCTGAATCTTTTATGACACTTAGTGCAACTCCAAGCCAAGATGGAAAAACTGCTCTCATACCAATTGGCAACCTCACATACACTACAGTCTGCCAGTATGTCATACCAAGTGACCTCGATGCAACTCTCATTGATGGCAATACGCTTTCAAAACCCCCACGAAAAACTTCGCTCATAAATGCCATAGTATAGAGTGAAAGTACGATTGAGCCCGCTATAAATGGATTAAGCGGATAACCCATAATACCCACATAAGTGGTAAAAAGTATAAGCTGGATTATAAGTGGAACACTTCGTAGTATGTCTAAAACTCCACCAAGAAAAATATTGACTATCTTGCTAGACTCCGCTCTTAAAAATCCAACAATAAGCCCTAAAATGGTTCCTATAACAATAGCAACAACGGATATATATACTGTATTTAACAAACCTGTCATTATAAAACCAGCATCACTCCAAGACAAAGGGGTAAAAAGATTCATCAAATATCCCCCTTAAAAACTCTTTTTGCAATTAAGCTTGCCGAGAGAAGAACAAATTTGGTTATGATAAAATAGATAACTGCTGCTACCATAAAAAACTCTAAGGTTCTAAAAGAGAGAGATTGTAGCCTTTGAGTTTCACCTGAAAGCTCATTCATACCAACTAATATGCCAAGTGAACTCATTAAGATAGACCAGACAAACTGGTTTGTTAAAGGGTGATAAATTCTTCTAAACATTTGAGGCAATATAACATATCTGTATACTTGAAAACTGTTCATTCCTAGTGATTTTGAAGCACTATACTGAGTTTTAGGGATTGATTGAAAGCCGCCTCTAAATGTCTCTGCTAGATATCCAGCATTGACAAATACTAGCGCAGAAAATACTGCAAAGTATGGGCTTAAATGTATGCCAAAAGCACCAAGCCCAAAGTAAGCCATGTATATTTGAAAAAGTGCTGGTGTATTTCTTGCTATCTCAATCCAAGTATTTGATATGCCATATAGTATTTTTGAACTACTCATCTTGCCCAAAGCTAAAAATACAGCAAACACTATACCAACAAGCATCGATAGAACTGATACATGTAGAGTTGTAAAAGCACCACTCAACAGTTGTGGCATAGCATTAAATACTACACTCCAATGAAAAGCATAATCTCCCATATTTTCTCTTTAGACTCCTTAATTGCTCATCATTTTACTTGTTATCTCTTAGGGATTGAATCATATCTGCTGATACTGGTGTTCCAAAATGTTTCACATGCAGAGCATCCAATCTACCACCTCTGATTTGATGAACTAGAAACAAATTTAGATAGTTAATCCAAGCTAACTCTCCCCTTTTTGTAATTATTCCCACTACATCATCATAGTTTGGAACATACGGCCCTGCAACAAAGTTATCAAACTGACCTGAAGCTAGTTTTGTAGCAATATTTGTATTTGTAGAGATAAGTGCATCTACTTTTCCTTGAAAGAGTCCTAAAAATGCATCATTTTCTGACTTAAAAGATGTATAGTTTGATCTTCCCCACCCTTTTTCATCTGCATATTTAAAATACTCAGTCTCATAAGTTGTGCCTAGTGCAGCTCCCACTTTTACATTCTTCAAATCACTAAAAGAGTCCATTTTGACACCTTTTCTTGAGATTACTTGAAACTTAAAAACAAAGTAAGGATATGTAAAGCCAACAGATTTTGCACGCTCTAAAGTATCTGAAGTAGAACCTATAACAACATCTGTTTTACCTGAAATTAAAGATGGAATTCTATCTCCCCATGTAAGATTTAAAACATTTACTTTCACTCCTAAAACTTTTGCTAAGTCTTTACAATAATCAACATCAAAACCAACTGGCTCATTGTTTTTGTCCGTATAACCCATAGGTGGAAAATCAAGAACAACCCCACAATTTAATGTTCCTTTTTTTATCACATCATCTAGTTTACTTGCACTCAATGCTGAAAAAACACCCAATGTTGCAATAGACACAATCAACAATAAAATCTTTTTTGCTAACTTCATATCTTCTCCTTAAAAAGTTTAATAGACTTTTTGAATAGTCTATAGGGTTATAGTAGTGAGCCACTTGCAAATTCAAACCAAGCAAACAGCTAAGTTTCTCTTATATTGATTTTTGAGATTTAAAAAACCTCTCTAAATCAATACTGCCTATATTTTATCACAATTTTTCTGAATTGC
>CAZXOZ010000101.1:0-4263 GCA_964642805.1 uncultured Sulfurospirillum sp.
AAAAAGACAAAGAACTCATCGATAGAGTTGGCAATAAATTTAAACACGCTTCTACGCTAGAGCATTTAGTATATACATACTACATACAAGGCATTAGTCGTGCTCTGCTTCAAGAACTAGCTCGCCACCGCATAGCGAGCTTAAGTGTAAAATCTACTAGATATACTCTAAAAGAGCTCAAAAAAGAGGCACCTTTTACATGTAGTGATACTAATAGAGCAAAAGAGTACTTAGTTTTGACTGGTGTTGACATAGTAGATGAGATGAGTATAAAGGCACTTGAAAATCTTAGAGTAGTGTTAGCTAGTGGTATCGGTAACGATAAGGCTAAATACTGTTTGCCAGAGAGCTATAAGACAGAGCTTACTTGGACAATCAATGCTAGAAGCCTACAAAATTTTATCTCACTAAGAAGTGACAAATCTGCTCTTTGGGAGATTAGAAATCTGTCTAACTTGCTTTATGACAAGCTTCCTAAAGAGCATAAATATCTCTTTAGTATAAAAATATACGATTAAAGAGCAATCTTCTAAAGCCTCTGAGCATGTGTTAGAGCTACTGCAATAGCATCTGTAATGTCAAGAGGTTTTATCTCTTTTTTGATGCCTAAAATTCGCTTAACCATAAAAGATACCTGCTCTTTTGTTGCTTTTCCATTACCTGTAACTGCTTTTTTGACTTGGAGTGGGGTGTATTCGTGAAAATTTCCAAAAATCTGCAGTATTTTTAGACTTAAAGCTCCTCTAAATTGTGCTAATTTCAGAACAGTTTTCGGGTTAAATGCGTAAAAAATATCCTCTATAGAAACTTCATCAATTTTATGACTATTAAAAACAGTGTCTAAACCTTCACATAGCTCAACTATCTGGTACTGCAATGTTTTCTCCTTTATTTTAATCAAACCAGCTTCCAATAAAACAACTCTACTTTTCTCTTTTTTGATAATTGCATAACCACAATTTTTTGTTCCTGGGTCAATTCCTAAAATTGTCACTTATAATCCTCTTTTCACATCTTATTCACATAGTGAGAAACTACTTTATGATGGTAGTTTAACATACATTTTAGCCTAAATTGGTTAGAATAAATAAGTTATTCACTGGCCTTGCACACCATATCAAGCAAAGCTCGCTATAGTGTGCAAGGCCAGCTATTCATATTTTATTTATTATATGATGAATTTAAATCAATTTGAAAGACTCTTTCTAAAGAAAAAGTTTTAAAAAAGGAGAATATTGAATGTTAGCTGACACCGTCTTAGAGCTTTTAAAATCAGAGATTTCTGAGTTAGAGTATAAAAGATATATTAAACAGCTAAAATATCACGAAAAAGCATCTCATTGCGACAATGAAGTTTTTATTGCTCCTAATATCCTTATAGCAAATTGGGTTAAAACAAAATATATAGATAAAATAGCTCATCTTTTTGAGATAAAAAGTGGGAAAAAACCTACAATCAATGTAGTGTTGAAAAATCAAATATATAAAACTAAGAAAAAAACAGTTCAAGTAGATATTGATCTCAGTAAAATCGCAAAAAACACCATCTTAAATCCATCATATACTTTTGATAGTTTTGTTGTAGGTAGTTCAAATCAGTATGCGTACACTGTAGCAAAATCAGTTGCCCAAAAACCTGGTATTATTTATAATCCTACATTTATTTATGGGCCAACAGGATTAGGTAAAACACATCTAATTCATGCTATTGGTAATTATTCTCAATCAAATGGAAAGATTATTATCTATGCTACCATTGAGCAATTTATGAATGATTTTACCTATAATCTAAGAAATCAATCTATGGAAAGATTTAGAGAGAAGTATAGGAGTTGCGATATACTTCTTATAGATGATGCTCAATTTTTATCAAACAAGATACAGACTCAAGAAGAATTTTTTCATACTTTCAATGAACTCCATTCCTTAGGAAAACAGATAGTATTAACTTCCGACAAACCTCCAAAAAGTATAAATGGTCTTGAAGAGAGGCTTCAAAGTCGTTTTGAGTGGGGTCTTATAGCCGATATTGGACTACCTGAACTTGAAACAAAAATAGCTATCATAAAAAAGAAGTGTGAATTAGACGGTATAGACCTTAATGATGATATAATAAACTATATCGCATCAAATATGGGTGACAATATACGAGAAATAGAGAGTGCAATAATCAATCTTAATGCATACGCTTCATTGATGCGTCAAGAGATAACTTTTGATTTTGCTAAAAGTGTAATGAAGCAACAAATTAAAGAGAAAAGAGAAAGTATAACACTTGAAGATATAATTGCTATAATATCAAAAGAGCTTAATATAAAGCCAAGTGAAATAAAATCTAAAAAAAGAAGTAGAAATATAGTTGAAGCAAGAAGAATTGGTATCTATTTAGCAAGAACTCTTACACCAAATTCAATGCCAGCTCTTGCATCATTTTTTGGAATGAAAGATCATACTGCTGTTTCACACAATATGAAAAAAATAAATGAACTAATAGAAACAAATGAGACATTTAGATTAAGAGTTGACGAGCTTAAAAATAAGGTTTTAACAAAGAATGAGTAAAAGTTTATAAAATAATTGTGAATTAATGTGAAAAACTAAAAAAGTTTTTTCACTATTTTTGACTCCTAAAAATAGGGTTTAATAAATGAAATTCACATTTTCAACATAAACTACTACTTTTACTATATTTATATAATATATAAAGGAAAAATGAAATGAAAATATCAATTAATAAAAATGTATTAGAAACGATTTTATTAAATACTCAACCATATCTTGAAAAAAAAGATTTAAGTCAAATCACATCACATCTTTATATATCTTCTTTAGAAGATATATTTTTAGTAAAAGCTACTGATTTTGAAATTGGTTTAGAGTTTAGCACTAAAAATATAAAAATAATAGATTCTGGAATTGCAACAGTTAATGGTAAAAAATTTCTTGATATTATCAAAATATTAAAAGATGATGAAATTATATTAGAAACTATAAATGACTATCTTTATATTAGGCAAAATAGTTCTAAATTTAAACTGCCTATGTTTAATCCAAATGAATTTCCAGAATTTCCTAAAATTGAAAACAGACAAAAATTTGAACTTGATAGTAATTTCTTAGTAAGATCGATTAAAAAAATATCATCTGCTATTGATACTAATAACCCAAAATTTGAACTCAATGGTGCTCTTATAAATATCAAAAATAACTCTTTAAATTTAATTGCCACTGATACAAGAAGACTTGCTATTATTAAACTTGAAAATCAAACTAAAGATGACTTTTCACTTATAATTCCTAAAAAAGCAATAAGTGAAATTCAAAAACTTTTTTTTGATGATATAGAGATGTTTTATGATCAAAATACACTTATAGCAAAGTCAAACAATTTTCTTTTTTTTACAAAACTTATAAATGGAAAATTTCCTGATTATGAGAGAATTATACCAAAAGAGAAAAAATATAGACTTCTTTTAAATAGAGATAAAATGGTTGAAGCAATTAAACAAATATCTATAGTTTCAAATGAAATAAAAATTACCTTTAAACCAAATATAATACTATTTGAAAGTTTAAATGAAGACAATATAGAAGCAAAAACAGAGATAGAATTTGCAACAGGACTAGAAAATGAGATATTTTTAGCAGTTAATTCTAGATATATTTTAGATTTTCTCTCAAATATAGAAGAGAGTAGTTTTACACTTGGTTTTAATGATACAGGCTTACCTTTTACGCTTGAGAGTGAAAATTTTATGACAATAGTCATGCCAATTATGATATAGGATAATAGATGAATAATTATGGAGCAAAAAATATTAAAGTTCTTAAAGGACTTGAGGCGGTTAGAAAAAGACCTGGAATGTATATCGGTGATACTAATATAAATGGTCTTCATCATCTTATCTATGAAGTAGTAGATAACTCTATAGATGAAGCGATGGCAGGATATTGTAACAAGATAACCATTGAGCTTACAAATGAAGGCTCTGCTATTATCACTGACAATGGAAGAGGTATCCCTGTAGCTCACCATGAGGGTGAAAATATGTCCGCTGCGACTGTTGTTTTAACTATACTTCATGCTGGTGGAAAATTTGATAAGGATACCTATAAAGTAAGTGGTGGACTTCATGGTGTTGGAGTTTCTGTTGTAAATGCTCTTTCATCTAAATTGATTGCTTCAATCAAAAGAGAAGGAAGTGAACATCGTCAGGAATTTTTATGTGGTATTCCTCAAACTCCACTTGAAGTAGTAAAAAA
>CAZXOZ010000102.1:0-4262 GCA_964642805.1 uncultured Sulfurospirillum sp.
AAAGATGAGATTTTATGAATTTGGGGGTGTGGAGAGTGTTATGGAATTATTTGGGCTAATACAAGCTTTTGCAGATAGTGGAAAAAAATAGTACAATACTAAAGGAGGGATGGAATGAATACTTCAAAGAATAGAACATTGGTAAAATCTGTAGGTTTTGGTGATGAAAAAATGTATATCGAGCTTAATACTTCTAGGGTTCTAACTGTTCCATATAGCTACACAAAACGACTTGAAAATGCAAACTTAGAGAAAATAAAAGATTATAAACTTATCGCTGGAGGTACTGGTATACACTTTCCGCAAATAGACGAAGATATATTTATTGATGGTATTATTAGGGATTTTGGAAATGAAAATAAGCGTATAAATATCTCGGTAAGTACAAATTTTCTTGGGCAGGCGGATAGTTATGCAAAAGAACACCATCTAACTCGTTCTGCTCTACTTCAAAAAGCGACTTTAAAATATATTAGGAGATAAAATGACAATTTTTACAAAGATACTAAACGGAGAAATTCCTTGCAACAAAGATAAATGAGATAAATGGGGACAGGCTACTTTTAGTAAAATATTGCCTCTAGCTGGTAAAGAGAGAGCAGACATTTTTCAATGCATATCAGTTAGTCTCGTTTTTGGCTTGGGGTTTATTGTCTAAAAGTAGCCTGTCCCCTTTTTCCAGACCTAAATGATAAAATTTTTATGACACTTATCTTTTTTGCATACATATATACCCTATATTAATTAAGGTATAGTATAATAAGTTCTATTAAAAAATTATAATATCGTACTATAAAATGATTTTATTGTGACTTTTTTTCTTTAAACCATTTAAGTAAATTCTCATAACTCATAGGTTTACTATATAAATAACCTTGCCCCTCATCAGAATAATTTTGGGCTAGATATTTTTCTTGTTCTACTGTTTCTATTCCTTCTGCCAATGTTTTCATTTTCATATTATTTGCTAAGTCTATTATTGAATTTACAACAGCACATGCATCCTCATCATTGGGAACATCTCTAACAAAAGACATGTCTATTTTTAATTTATCAATTGGTAATTTTCTTAGATAATTTAAAGAAGAATAACCTGTGCCAAAATCATCAATTGCTATTTTTACACCTGTTTGTCTGATAGCGTTCAAAAATTCTATCCACCTTCCTGGATTGTGCATTATTATTGATTCTGTTATCTCTAATTCTATCTTCTTAGGATCAACTCTAGTTTCATTAATAATACCATTTAAATAAGATAATAAATCACTATGTTCTATCTGGATTCCCGAAACATTTATTGATATTTTTCCATCAAAGATATCAGCATTTTTAAGTCTTTGTATATCCTCACAAGCTTGTTGTATAACAAATTCTCCTATTGGAATTATCATTTTCGTATCTTCTGCTAGTTTAATAAATTCTAATGGAGATAGTATTCCTTTTTGAGGATGGTTCCATCTTATCAAAGCCTCAAGACCTATAGTCTTTTTTGTTTCTAAATCTACTTGAGGTTGATAATAAAGTACAAATTCTTTATTTTTAATAGCATCTTTTAGACTATTTTCAATATCTACCATTTTATGCCTACTTATTGACATCTCTTTAGTATAAAATTTAAATGTGTTTTTTCCTGCATCTTTCGCTTCGTACATAGCAATATCAGCATTTTTTATAAGCTCGTCGCTATCCAATGAGTCTTCAGGATACATACTAATTCCAATACTAGCAGTTAAAAAGAACTTTTTATTATTACTTATAAATGGTGCTTCTAGTGTGTTTTTTAGCTTATTTATTATATTTATTACTTCATTTGTATTTTTTAGACCTTCGACTAAAAGGATAAACTCATCTCCGCCTACTCTTGAAAGTGTGTCTATATTTCTTAAAGATTTTTTTATTCGTTTGGTGACTTGAACTAGAACATCATCACCATAAGTATGTCCATAACTATCATTAATTTTTTTAAAATTATCCAAATCTATAAAACAAATTGCAACCATATTATTTTCACGATTTGCCATTTGCATAGCATGAGTTACCCTATCTTTTAATAAAACTCTATTTGGAAGTTTTGTAAGAATATCATGATGAGCTAAAAACTCCAATCTTTTTTCGGACTCTTTTAGTTTTGTTATATCACTGAACGTGGCAATATAATTAACCGTATTTCCATTGTCATCAAAAACGCTATTTCCCGTTAAATAAGAAGGATAAATATAACCATTTTTATGTTTATTTCTAACTTCTCCACTCCAACTACCTTTTTCTTTGATAATGTTAAATATATTATCATATCCATCTAGTGCACTTATATCATAATTAATAAAATGTGGTTTTTCTCCTATACTTTCATCTTTTGTATATCCAGTTATTAATTCAAATGCTGGATTTACATTTACGATAATCGAGTTTAAATCACATATCATTACGGCTTCACTAGTACTTTGAAAGACTGTTGCCCATTGTTTTAATTTTTCTTCTGCTATTTTTTTATCTGTAATGTCTCTTGAAGCGATAGCTATGACTTTAGCTTTTTTAGAACCATCTTTAATTATAGGATTATAATGAGTTTGAACATATCTTCTTCCTACAGGAAAATCAAGC
This sequence comes from uncultured Sulfurospirillum sp., assembly GCA_964642805.1. Lineage (GTDB taxonomy): Bacteria > Campylobacterota > Campylobacteria > Campylobacterales > Sulfurospirillaceae > Sulfurospirillum_A. The sequence goes on from CAZXOZ010000102.1 coordinate 2,605, forward strand.
CAATGTTCTATTTCATATGATTCACCACTAAAAGCTCTATCTTCAAGATCTTTTATAGTTTTGTCAAATAGTTCTTTACCAAATAGTTCTTCAGCACTATGATTTACTATATCTTTAATATCTTTTTTAAAGTATTTTGCATATGTTTCATTGGCAGCTTTAAATACATAATTATCGTCTAAAAGTGCTAAAAAATCTTGTGAACTGGAAACTATTTTTTTATATTGTTCTAGATAGTCTTTAAGTTCCTTCTTCTCTTTTAGCATCTGATTCGCATGTTTTGCCATATCAAGGAATTCCTCAAAATGAAGCTTTTTTATATCTATTTTTGCATTATTATGTACAAGGTTATTGAAAAAATCTATAAAAAGACTAAAATCTTTTTTAATTTTGTTATTTAATCTTTTATTTAAAAATGAAAATACTAGAAGTATTACTAAAGATATTATAAAAGTTATTATGAACATATTGATTAATTCATCATACATCTTTTTTTCAAGCTTTAAGATTTCTTCATTTATATCATCTACGTAAAGTCCTGCACCAACGTACCATTGCCATTCTTTAATAGCTTGAGTATAACTTATCTTTTGAGAGTGTCTTTCATCTTCTAATGAAGGCATAACATAATTAACAAATCCTCCACCATTTTGTGCTTTTTTAATTAACTCTTGTACTATAAATTTACCATTTTTATCTTTTACATTGTACATGTTCTTACCCTTTGCAGGATATGTTAAAGATTTTCCTTTCCAAGTACCAATAAAGATATAATTATTATTTGTAGAATCAAATTTCATCTGTTCAATATTGTTTAAAACTTCTTCTTGTATGTTTTTTTCTAAATCTTCCTTATATATGCCTGTTCCAATCACCCAATCAAATGGTTCAAAGAGTTTTATATAGGATATTTTTTTGTTTTCATTTCCTTTAGTGTCTGGTTTTGACCAAAGGTGCTCTATAAATCCTTCTTTTCTTTTTGTAGCTAAGTTTATTATTTCTTGAGATGCATGAGAATTTATAATATCAGAAGCATCAAATCCTTCTAAATAAGGTTTTTCAGGATACAAGACTAATGTACCTTTTGTATTCAGTAGAAAATAATATCCATTTTTACCACTTCTTAAAGACCTTAAAGTTTCTATTATAATTTCTTTTATCTCATCATCTGTTTTTGTGTCTTTGTATTTTTTATATAAGTTATTTGAAAAAACACTTATATCAGTAATTTTTTCTTTTAATTTAAATCTCTTATAATCTTCCATGTTTTTTTTTGTATATTTTATAAGCTCTATAAAGTGTTGAACTTCCCAACGTAAAGTTTCTTTTACTTTTGAAACATGTTTTTCTTTTTGTATAATTGAAGATTGTTTAAACTTAGTATAACTAATGTAATAATTAACCAATAAAAATAGAGAAGTAAATGTTATAAACAATACTAATACACGTATATAAAAAGATTTAAAAAGGCTCTTTGCTTTTTGCTGCATTTAGACTAATCCACCTAGCTCAATAAATTTTATGATATTACCATTATTCACGTAAAATTATAACGAAAAATTTATTAAATATGCAAAAATTTATAACTTTTAGTTTATTTATATTTGGCGGATTCGACTCATAACCGAATACCCTTAACCATCATTCTAGCATCTAAA
>CAZXOZ010000103.1:0-4131 GCA_964642805.1 uncultured Sulfurospirillum sp.
GTATTTGCGATTTTTTCAATCGTAATTATCATGGTGTTTAAAAACTTTTTAGCACCAGATGATGGGATGGGAGGGATTAGCGATACAGCAGGACAAAAAACTATTACAAAAAATGTTAAATACTCCGAGTTTAAAGATTTGATTAGTAAGAATCAAATAGACCATGTTGCAATAGGTCAAACAATACTAAGGGGAGTATCTGAAAAAAAAGACCCAAAGATAGTCTATGTAGTAAAAAAAGTAGCTGAAGATAGAGAGTTAATACCTCTTTTAGAGCAGAAAAATATCTCATATAGTGCATTTAATGAGACAAATATATTTACAGAGATTCTTTTCTCTTGGATAATACCAATTTTTATCTTTTTCGGAATTTGGATGTTGCTTGCTAATCGTATGCAAAAAAATATGGGTGGCGGCATACTTGGAATGGGAAGCAGTAAGAAGCTAGTAAGTTCAGAAAAGCCTAGCATAACATTTGATGATGTTGCTGGAGTTGAGGAGTCAAAAGAGGAGGTAAAGGAGATAGTTGATTTTTTGAAACACCCTGATAGATACCTGAATCTTGGAGCAAAAATCCCAAAAGGTGTTCTTCTTGTAGGTCCTCCAGGAACTGGCAAGACACTTTTAGCAAAAGCTGTTGCTGGTGAAGCAGATGTTCCTTTTTACTCTGTTTCAGGCTCAAGCTTCATAGAGATGTTTGTGGGAGTTGGTGCTAGTAGAGTAAGAGATCTATTTGATAATGCAAAAAAAGAGGCACCAGCAATAGTCTTTATAGATGAGATTGATGCTATCGGTAAAAGTAGAGCAGCCAATGGACAGATGGGAGGCAATGATGAGAGAGAGCAGACTCTAAATCAGCTGCTTGCTGAGATGGACGGTTTTAGCTCAGACAAATCACCTGTTATAGTTCTTGCTGCAACCAATAGACCAGAAGTACTTGATGCTGCACTTTTAAGACCTGGAAGGTTTGATAGACAGGTTTTGGTTGATAAGCCTGATTTTAAAGGCAGAGTTGATATTTTAAAAGTACATGTAGACGGTATAAAGCTTTCTAAGGATGTTGATTTAGAAGAGATTGGGAGGTTGACTGCTGGACTCGCAGGAGCTGATTTAGCAAATATTATAAATGAAGCGGCACTTTTAGCAGGACGAGATAACAAGTCTCATGTCCATCACAAAGATATGGTTGAAGCAGTGGAGCGTTCAATCGCAGGACTCGAGAAGAAGAGTCGTCGTATAAATCCTGAAGAGAAGAGGATAGTTGCTTATCATGAAAGTGGGCATGCTTTGATTGCAGAGACTACAAAGGGTGCAAAAAATGTATCTAAAGTATCTATCATCCCTCGCGGGCTTGCTGCTCTTGGGTATACACTAAACACTCCTGAAGAGAATAAATTTTTATCACAAAAACATGAGCTTATAGCTGAAGTAGATGTTCTTTTAGGTGGCCGTGCAGCTGAAGAGGTATTTATAGGTGAGATTAGCACTGGAGCTGGAAATGACCTTGAGAGAGCAACTGATATCATAAAGGCAATGGCAGGTATATATGGCATGAGCGAAGTAGCAGGTCTTATGGTTTTAGCTAAGCAGAGAAACACATTCATAGGTAGCGGAAGTAGTGCTGAATATAGTGAGAAGATGGCAGAAGATCTAGATGCATATATCAAAAACATGCTTGAGGAGAGGTATAAAATTGTGATAAAGAGGCTCAAAGATTATAGAGAGTGCGTAGAGAGCATTGTTGAATCACTAAATAAAAACGAGACTATAGATGGTGAAGAGCTAAGAGAGATAATTTACGCATATGAAGATGAGCATGGAATTGAGTCACCAAGAGAGAGGAAAATTAGCAGTAGTAGCAGTAGTAGTAGTGATGAAAAATAGTACAACAACACAACTAGTTGCAAAAGAGGGCTGGAGGCACATTTTTTTTGTATTTATTGTATTTGTATTGTCGCTGTTGTTTGATTTTTTACCTTGGGTATTTTTTGTTGTTTTAGTATTTGTGATATACCTTTTTAGAAATCCAGAGAGGCTTCCAGCTGAAGATGATGATATGGCATTTCTTAGCCCGAGTGATGGAGAAATATCGGCTATTTCAAAGATTAAACACTCTGATGGAGAAGATTATATAAAAGTAGAAATACAAAAATCACTACTAGAGACTTCTATTTTAAGGGCTCCAACTAAGATGGCTATAAAAACAACTCAAAGAAGACATGGACTCTTTCTATCTACAAGTTTATCATTAAATAAAAAACTCGCAGAGAGAGCTATTTTGGAGTGCAGCAGTAGCTATGGTGATTTGATTATAAATATAGGAGTTGGAGTATTGGCAAGAAAAATAGAGCTTTTTAAGACTATAGGCCCCCTGAAGTCAGCTCAAAGATTTGGACTTTTAGTTGAGGGAGAGGTTGATATCTATCTGCCGCTTGATTCAAGGGTTAAAGTTTGCGTCGGAGATGAAGTAAAGGCTGGTGAGAGCGTATTAGGCTACTTTGCACATAAAGACATATAGATGACAAATGGCAGTGGCGAAAAGTCACAACTGATGTATATATTTCCAAATCTTTTTACAGCAGCAAGTGCATTTTTAGGTGTGATTGGGATTATTGCCTCTTCAAATGGTGAGTTTGAAAAAGCAGCGATATATATTTTGCTCTCTATAGTTTTAGATGGACTTGATGGTAGAGTAGCAAGACTTACTAAAACAACAAGTAAATTTGGTGCACAGTTTGATTCACTTGCAGATGTAGTTGCTTTTGGCGTAGCTCCTGCTATGCTTTTTTACTTTAGCATTGGCTATCAGTTTGGAAGATTTGGTGCTCTTTTTTGTGCTCTTTATGTTGTTTTTGGAGCTATAAGACTCGCAAGATTCAATGTTATGAGTGGAACAACTGAGCCCTCTGTGTTTATAGGCGTTCCAATTCCTGGAGCCGCTGCAGTTCTAACTATGTGGCTACTCACCTATTTAAAATACCCATTTTTACAAGGCTTAGAGATAGTAATGCTTATGGGTTTAGGTGTTCTGTCTTTTCTTATGGTTAGCAATATTAGATATCCAAGTTTTAAAAAAATTGACATGAAAAAAGCAAATATAAAGAAAGTTTTGGTGATTTTAATACTTCTTTTCTCTATTCTTTATCTCTATCCCATAGAAAGTACAACACTTCTCATAACAGCATACCTACTGTATGGATTTTTTAGAGGAGCCTATATGATTGCAAAAAAAAGAAAAAACTAGTATAATATAAAAAACACAAGGAGACTAACATGATAACTTTACATGTAAGACATATTACAATAACAAATAGAAATAGTAATCTCCTCCTCCTTCTTAATTTCTAAAATTTCAAATAGAATATAAACTGCTTTGACCTTACATTGTAAGGTTTTTATATAGTAAAGCATACTAAAACTCCGTTTCGTGCTTCAGTCACGAGGAATTTTCAAGGGACTTGTTCCTTGAAAAGGGGATAGTAAAGTAAAAGGAACACTAAAATGAACAACATAATAATATTTGATACAACTCTAAGAGATGGCGAGCAGAGCCCTGGAGCATCTATGAATGCACAAGAGAAGATCCAGCTAGCTCTACAGCTAGAAAAACTTGGAGTTGATGTGATAGAGGCTGGTTTTGCAGCAGCAAGTCCAGGTGATTTTGATGCGATTAGAAGGATAAGTGATCAGGTAAAAACTTCAATAGTATGTTCACTTTCTCGTGCATTAGAACGAGACATAAAAGCTGCTGGCGATGCAGTAAAGAGTGCAAAATTTCAAAGAATTCATACCTTCATTGCTACAAGTCCAATTCATATGGAGTATAAGCTAAAAATGACTCCAGACCAAGTTGTAAAAAAAGCAGTTGATGCAGTTAGATATGCAAAGACATTTTGTGATGATGTAGAGTTTAGTTGTGAAGATGCAGGAAGAAGTGATATAGGGTTTTTAAAAGAGGTGCTTGATGCTGTTATCGAAGCGGGAGCAACTACTCTAAATATTCCTGATACTGTAGGGTATAGAATGCCAAGTGAGATGGGAGCAATCATAAAAGAGCTTCACAAGAGTGTTGGTGATCGAGCAATCTTGTCTGTGCATAATCACAACGACCTAGGAGTTGCAGTTGCAAAT
>CAZXOZ010000104.1:0-4119 GCA_964642805.1 uncultured Sulfurospirillum sp.
AAAAGCTCCTCTACATGTAAAGAGTACAAATCCTCTACACTCTTTATCAACCCCTCTTTATAAAATTGCTCCACGATTTTTTCACCCAAACCATCTATATTTAAAGCTTTTTTTGACGCATAGTGAGTGATTGAGTTTACCACCCTATCGCTACACTCCAGATTTTGACACTTTATCAAAGCCCCTTCATCTAGTAACTCACCTCTACATGTAGGGCAAACAACAGCTCTTTTTATCTCAATCTCGCTACCATCTCTTCGCTCAACTATGACTTTGATTATCTTAGGTATCACATCGCCACTACGGATGATGATAACACTATCTCCTATCTTTATGTCTTTTCTCTCTATCTCATCAAAATTATGTAAAGTGGCTCTCTCAACTCTAACTCCATCAATCTCAACCGCCTCAACCTCTGCTACAGGAGTGATAACACCTGTTCGCCCAACTTGAAAAGTTACTGCATTTATGCGAGTTATCTTCTCAACTGCAGGAAACTTATAGGCACACATCCATTTTGGATACTTCACGGTATAGCCCAAATCCTCTTGAAGCTCAATATCATCAACCTTGACAACCATACCATCCATCATCATAGAAATCTTATCTCGATTATCCAAAACTTTTTTATAAAACTGCTCAATATCCTCTACATGCAAACAAGCTTGACCCATAGGTGGCTTTAAAAATCCCAACGAGTATATAAAGTCCATCTTTTGTGAAAGCCTAGTCTGCTCAAGCGAGTTCTCACCAATCCCCCACGGCTGAAAAACAAGCCTTCTCTTAGCAGTAACCGAACTATCAAGCTGTCTTAAACTCCCAGCTGCTGCATTTCTAGGGTTTGCAAATAGTGTCTCATCACTCTCTAATCTCTCTTTATTTATAGCCTCAAAATCAGTCATCTTTATAACAACTTCGCCTCTTATCTCTATAAAACCGCTATAACTAATCTCCAAAGGCACAGAGTGAATTGTCTTGACATTCTGCGTAACATCTTCACCCACTCTTCCATCTCCTCTAGTTATCGCTTGAATCAATCTACCGTCATCATAAAGAAGATTTAAACTAGCCCCATCAAACTTAGGCTCACAAAAAAACTCTACTCTGTCCACATTTTTATAGATCCGCTCCACCCAAACCACAAGACCATCTAAATCAAAAACATCCTCCATACTCCACATCTGTGCTCTATGAGTTGCCTTGCTAAAGCCATCTCTAACAACCCCACCAACTCTTAGAGTAGGTGAAAACTCGTCAACTTGAAGAGGATTTTGCTTCTCGTAAAGCTCTATAGAGCGATAAAGCTCGTCATACTCCTCATCCGTCGCTATTGGATTATCCTCAACATAGTAAGCATAAGCCCACTTTTTTAAAATCTCTACTTTTTGCTTATACTCTTTACTAATCAACTAAAACCTCATTTAGTGCCTTTTGCACTTTCAAAGCTTGAATATGCTCTTTTACATCATGAACTCTCACTACGCTTGCACCCTCCTGCACCGCCTTTAGATGAAGTGCTAAAGTACCACCCAATCTATCGTCTACATGTGAGCTACTTATCATGTCTATCATCGACTTCCTGCTAGCTCCTATAAGTAACTCATATCCAAAATGCAAAAAGTGAGCTTGATGTTTTATCAAAAGCAGATTATGCTCCAAGCTTTTACCAAACCCAATTCCAACATCTAGCATGATTTTTTCTATACCAAATTGTTTCGCCCTTTTTATCCTCTCTTTAAAAAACTCGTCAACCTCTAAAATCACACTGTCATACTGCGGACTATCTTGCATGTTCAGACTCTCGCCCTTTCTATGCATCAAAACCACAGTCGCATCAAAAGAGGCTACAAGCTTAGCCACCTCATCACTCTCTAAAGCAGTTATATCATTTACAATTCTAAAGCCATGCTCAAGTGCATACTTCACGCAAATTGGAGAGTAGCTATCTATCGAAAACTCTGCTTTTTCATATAGTCTATTCTCAAAAACCAAATCTATGACAGGCTTCACCCTGCTCAACTCCTCCTCTTCACTTACACCCATACTTTTTGGACGAGACGAAACAGCACCAATATCGATTATACTAGCACCCTCCTCTATCATTCTTCTCACATGTAAACATGCCTCAACCCCACTAAAGCGACTTCCTTGAAAAAAGCTATCATCATTCACATTTAAAACACCCATCACTCTCGCCTCTCTTCTCTCTTTAGGCAAAAACTTCTCCAACTCTTTAGCAAACCCCTTCAATCCAAAAGGCTGAGCTAGCTCCTTTTTAGCAAGAGCTTTCAACTGAGCATCACTAGCAATCAAAACCGCATCACTAAACTCATCTCTACATGTAACAGTATCACGACTCACTGCCAAATCAGCCCCAATCGAGAGTGCATCTTGCTTTAGTATATTTGCTGCTGCTGCTTTTATATCTTTTATGTATATTAAGTTTATATTTGCCTTGCTTGAGAGTATCTTAACTCCCTCTTTAGTAGAGCCGATTTTAGTGAAAAGAGCCTCTTTGTTTGTTGTGCTATCAAGCTTATAAATCTTCACAAGTTATACCTTTTTATCATCTATCCAATAATACGGTTTTCTTCTTTGATGAGCGACTGACAATAGTGTCATTATCAATCGTATAAAAAATACTATATGGAAACTTATGCAATAAATATCTTCTTATATCGCTTCTTGCTTGTGGATATAGCGTTGGAATTGCTATAATATGGTCAATTGATTTTTGAATCTCTTTTTTAAATTTATCTCCAAGTTCTTCTTGCTGCAAATTGTAATATTCACGGCCATCCTCTATCTCAAGATATGCTAACTCTAATACTTCTAGCTTCATACATTGAAAACTTGATTATATGAGAGTGTTTTAGTGAGTCCTTTTTTGTATGCTTTAACTCTCTTTTGGCTCTCTTCTATCCATATTTCATCAATCTCTTCATCTGGTGCATCAAGACTTTTTATCAAGTTTTCAATGATTATGTATCTATCTTGAGGCTTCAAATGCAAGGCCTCTTTTATGATTTCAGGTAAACTCATGGCTTTCTCCTTAAGTAAGATTATATCTAAAAAATATTCTTTAGTCACTGACCTTATGCACTAAATCAAGCAAAGCTCGCTATAGAGCCTCTTTGTTTGTTCTATTATCTAGCTTATAAATCCTCAATGCTTCTCTAGCACATGCAAATACTCAAAAGTAGTCTTAGCTTTATGATTTCTATTTTCAGTTTTATCTGCTTTAAATCGTTGATACTCTTTTGTTACTAAACTATACTTTCCATATTTTTTCATAATCATTTCAACATCAGATTTACTCATCAACCCCTCATTGTTATAACTTAAAAATATATAGTTAAATTTTGCATTTTTTATTAAATCTTCAAAACTACTATGCACTTCACCTTTTTTGCAATAGTCTGAACGACTGTATTCTCTCAGTCCAGTTTTGCCTTTTGGTATAAAACTATCATATTGACTGATTGTATTTAACATGTGATAGTTAGAGCTATACTGTCTTTGGTTATATGGTGGGTCTAGGTATAAAATATCTCCGCTTATCTCTCTTATCAGCTCATTGCTATCCATATTAAAAACCTTATGTAAATTGTCATTTTCTATAAAATAAGCAGGTTTTAAAATCAACTCTCTTGAAGCAGATTTCTTAATATGTTTTAAAAATGCACCATAAACAGAAGCTGTATTTGCTACTTTATCAGCACTCTCAAGCAGTGAAGCTAGTAAAAAATAGTACAAATTAGAGTTGATTTCATTATTGGCTTTCCACTCTTTTAATTTGGTTCTAATCGTATCTATTTTTTTACCATTTTCATCGTTAAAATATTGTCGCTCACTTCCACTACCCATACAATAATGCTGATATATAAAACCATTGTCAATTAAAGGCAAATTATTAAGATCCTCAATATACTTTTCTTTATCTTCTATCTCTTCATGATTTTCTATATAATTTTTATTTAATACGAAACTATAATGCTCTAAATCATTGCTTATAACTTGCTTTACCTCTTTTTTAAAAGTTCTTCCAACTATCCCTGTTCCTGCAAATATATCACAAAACACCTTATCTGACAAATCACTCCCAACTACTTTTTTAAC
>CAZXOZ010000105.1:0-4116 GCA_964642805.1 uncultured Sulfurospirillum sp.
GTTATAGATGCAGCTCACAAGCTAAATTCAAGACCTAGAAAGTGCCTTGGGTTTGCAACACCTTATGAAGCTTTTATGGAACTTACAGGTTTAGATGCTAGAGTGATGGTTAAGGGTATTAGGTTATGAGTCGAATCCGCCATAGTATCAAGCCTGATTTTGGTTAAGATATACTTACAGGAGGATAATTCCCTCCTGTAAGTATATCTGGATTTTCTATACCATATATCTTATACAGTGTTGCCGCAATACTTAGAGGCTCGAACCAATATGTTCCATTTTTTGGTTTAAGCCAAAGCCTATTTACTCTACCAGTAACATCCACTACAGTCTCTCCAACGATACCTTCATGTGTAAAATAATCCTCTCCGCCAAGTACAAAAAAATTCTGTAGATTTCCATGATCCCATCCATCTCCAGAGTTTAAATTAACATTTCTTCCAAATTCGCTAAATACCATGATGTTAATTTTTCGATTTTTGCCTATAGCTTTCAGGTGTGCCATAGCAGAATTCAATGCTGAAAATAACCTTTTATGTCTTGGCACATAATCTACAGCTTTATTGTGGTCATCCCATCCTCCTAGACCACCCGTTCCTATAGTTATAATCTTTGTATCAGGATTTCCGTCCAACAGCTTAACGGCTGCCTCCATTTTTTTAGCAAAATTATTATTCTCTACATATGCATCAACTCCCAAATCAGGAGTTGGTGTATTTTTAATATCTTCAATGAAACTTGCCGTTACTTCTCGTTTGCCAAAAAAATCTTTTATTTTTCCTGGTTGATTATTGTTTTGTGCCACTCTATCCATCTCTTCGGTTAAAGCAGGATTAAATCCTCCCTCACTATCTTCCTTATTATAGTTAGGAATTTCTCTCTCTTCACTAGTATAGTTCGTCCATCTTCTTATTGTCCATCGAGATCTCGCATAAGGGTTATTGAATGTTTCATTAATCCCTATAGGCTTGAGATAGCTAGGTAGTGTCGTAGCCCCATCTTCATAAAAAGTTGATTCTCCCTCCATTGTAACAAATGGCATAATTGTATTTTCATTAATAACACCTTTGCTATAAAGGATATTGGCGATATTGGATACAATACCACCTCCATCTGGACTAAAAGAGCCCTTTTGATTTTGATATACACATACACCATGAGCTCTATTGTCCTCACTCTCTCTTATCTGAGAATAGCAAGATCTGTAAAGCGTCATATCACCATCAGCTATAAGCTTCTCCATCTCATCTCCACCTGCTTCTTTCCAGCAACCATTAGGAGTAGGCGTAATTCCTATACCTCCAAAATAGCTTTTATGGCTACCTGCAGAGTGCATCTCTATCTCATCTAAGTTAGTGATATTGCCACCTAGTTGACTTGCCCCTCCATAAAGAAACACAATGATAGTTTGTGCTTGATTTGTTGTATATTCTGAATTTGAAAAACGAATATTATTCATATTTATCGGAGCAGCATGGCTAAAGTTTGGTATCATCGTAGCCGAACTAGCCACCAAGGATAATTTCATAAAATCTCTTCTTTTTATCTTGTGCATCTTAATTAATCCCTTTTTGCTTGTATAGCTCTTCGAGTCTTGATATATAATCTAGCACTATGTAAGCTATGTTTCTTTTATGTTCTTCTCTTTTTCTATCTTGATCGGTTGTTCTGATGGTAAACATATCAAAATGACCGTGAAATACCTCAACACCTCCAACAGTTCTTATCATGTGACCTTTAAAAAGATTATGCTCATCAGTTTTTGCTTTTCGTGCTATTGTAGCTTCAAATAAATAATCTACAAAATTCCTTAAGCTTGTGGCGTCATCAGTTTCATCGTGTTCAAATTTATCAAAACCTATAAAGCTATCTTGCCATCCACGATAGTTCCAATGACTAGTATCGGTTGTTTCAGGATTTGCTCTACGAAACATCACTTCTTGTCGTATATACTTATGATACTCTGCAAATGATAAGGCATCTAAAGGAACTCTATTTAACTTTCCGAGTTTATATTTCATTGTTGCTTGTTGCATTCTCACTAAAGCATCTCTAAAATACCTGAATGTATATGTTCTATGTCGAAAATTAATCTTTTTAGCTAGCGAATAAAAGGTTTCTTCTGCACCTTGTGGTCTATTGTTGCGAAGTAGATACTCTTCGGAAAAAATAATTTGCAGTAAAATATCCTGCCAAGTTTCTGGCTCACTAGAGATGATGGCATTAGATATATTCTCTCTTTCAGATGTACTCTTTTTTGGAAAGAAAAAATCAACTAGCCTCCTAGTTACACCTCTGGTAAAAGCTTCAGATTTTACAAGCTCTACATAAAAATCATCGCCGCTATAGACAGTTGTGTTGAAGAGTGAGAGTGGCTCAGTGTTGCGGTTGAGTCCTACTTCTAGAGTATTACCATCGCTGTTGAGTCTCCAATTTTGGAGTGCTTGTGCAGCTAATGGAACATTTGAGTCATTGAAGTCAAAAAGATATATTTCAAGCATCTCACGACCATTGTCTTCAGGGCTTCTAAATCTCCTCCAATTCTCTTGGCTTGACATGTGCGTATATGTGATAAATCTCATGCCACTCTTATTTTCCAACATAGTAACTAAGTTTGTATAAATATTAGCGATATTGGGTGTATGAGTCGATAAAAGCTCAGAAGCAGGAGAGAACATAATCGTCTGCGTCAGTATATAGGCTACCCAATTGTGAAAAAAATACTTATCTAAGTCTTGCATAGCATAAAAACGAGAAAGAATAACAAGTGTTTGGGGAACATGCTGCCGAGAAGTGTATTGCTTAAAATATCTATCATCTAGTATGTAGCTCTCTAGCCAAGCTCTGTCTGTAGTTTCTGTATCAAGACCACTTTTAATAGCAGTTAAAAAGTTGCCGCTATTAATTTTTTCTTTAAGCTCTTTTAGCGGATATGCAAAAAATAGCGTATTTAAAAGTTTGTTAGAAACTGTTAGTTTTTGGCTGTCGCTTAGCAGGTTAAACTCATCATCGGTCAATTGATTCAATCTGTATTGTGCAGCAGGTAGATTATCGTGATAAAAAATAAGTCCTTTGTGTGACTGCATTGGTGGGGTTAATATAGTAACTGTTACAGTTGCATTGCTTTCTAGTAATCCATCGCTCACAATGTAGCTAAATGTCTCTGTGCCATTGAAGTCAGTAGCTGGTGTATAGTGAATCTCTGTTCCACTGATTATAGCTGTTCCTCCGTTATCTGGAGCCGTTACACTCCCCTCTTTAATAAAGAGTGTATCTCCGTTCGCATCTGTATCGTTTGCAAGAACTGATATTGATGAAGTTGGAGAGTTTTGTATTACTTCGTGAATATCTGCATTGGCAACTGGTGGAAAGTTTTCACCTGACATCAAAGTGACTATTACAGTCACCGTGGTTGTACTGCTATCTATAGTCCCATCATTTATTGCGTAATTGAATGTCTCAATGCCCGTAAAGTCAGTAGCTGGTGTATAGTGAATCTCTGTTCCACTGATTATAGCTGTTCCTCCGTTATCTGGAGCCGTTACACTCCCCTCTTTAATAAAGAGTGTATCTCCGTTCGCATCTGTATCGTTTGCAAGAACTGATATTGATGAAGTTGGAGAGTTTTGTATTACTCTATGAATATCTGCATTGGCAACTGGTGGAAAGTTTTCACCTGAACTAGGATCTAGAGGATCGGTGCCTGCTGCAATCTCATCTATATCAGATATACCATCATTATCATCATCACCATCTAGCTCATTGGGAACACCATCACCATCTGTGTCTATAATGGTGGTGCCGAAGTGTGTCGCTATATCTTTAACTTTTTGTGAAGTATTTACATCATCTTTGTTAAGTCTTAAGATATAGCTATTCATAGCATTGATACTTAAATCACTTGTTATTCCAATTGCTACATAGTCTTGTAATGCAGGGCTTGAGCTTGCTCCATCTGTATTTGCCCATGCCATAATTTTGTTCATAGCAGCTTGTTGTGGACTTATCTCAGTTCCATCACTTCCGCCACCACCACTACAAGCCGTTAGCACTAAGACAGTAAACAATGCAAGCATAGTTTTTATAAGGCTAGTATTTTTCAAATGTATATCCCTT
>CAZXOZ010000106.1:0-4045 GCA_964642805.1 uncultured Sulfurospirillum sp.
GGTCTATTTTTTATTACTTTTTAAAAAACTTTTCTTTTTTATATTAAAGAAGCCCATTATTTAAGGCTTTCCTGATAAGTATCATAAATATCTCATTTATTATCTAATATTGTAAGCTTTAAATAAGGAAATATATCTACAATAGTACTTACAAACAGGTGTTTTAGTTAATTATTTCAATTAAAGCTTAAAGAAGTAAAAGGAGAAAATATGAAAGTAGAAATTTCGCGTAGGAGATTTCTTCAAGGTAGTGTTGCCTTAAGTGTTGCTGGTGGAGCAGCGCTTAGCACGACAAGTATCTTGGCTGGCGATTCTAAAGAGAGTAAGTCAGCAGCGGTGCTCCAGAAGAAAGTTCCAATAGTATGCGAAATGTGCGTCAATAAATGCACAGGAATCGCAAATGTACGACATGGCGTAGTGAAAGCAATAGATCCAAATCCACTTTTTCCTAGATCTAAAAATATGATCTGCGCAAGAGGGGCAGCTGGAGTTCATGCTTTATATGATCCAGATAGATTAAAATCTCCCCTTATAAGGATAGGCGAAAGAGGTGATGGTAAGTATCGTAAAGCCACTTGGGAAGAAGCATATGATGCCATCTTAAATGGTACAGATAAGTTTACTGGTCTTGAGAAGATACTTGACGAAGAGAAAGATAATCGCTCAACCATCGGATACTGTGCTGGGGAAGGGATGGCTGAACATACATTTAAAGTTATGCTAAAAGACAAGCTTGGCTCTTCCAACTTCGTTAACCACTCATCGATCTGTTTGCAGACCGCAGTATCGGGATATGCCCTTACTATAGGCGGTTATGGATTTTCTGATCTTGATAACGCAAAGTATGCTATCTTAGCAGGAGCAAACAGAGCTGAAGCTATTATGACTCCTGACACAGTCGATCTTTTCAAAAGAACAAGAGAAAGAGGCATAAATCTCACTGTTGTTGACCCTAGATATACAGTCACAGCAGAACATGCAGATACTTATGTTGCCATTAAGCCTGGAACTGATTTGGCTTTTGTTTTGGCTCTTACTCATGAGTGTTTAGTAGAGAGAACATACAATGTTACTTATGTAGAAAATAACTTCTCAAATTTTGATAAGTATAGAGATCATGTACTTAAAAATGAATATACACCAGAGTGGGCTGAGGAGATTACAGGTGTCCCAGCAGAACAAATTCGTAAAATCTCAAGAGAGTTTATGGCGAGTGGGCCTAGGTCGGTATATTATCAAGGTCGCCGTACAACTTGGGCAAAAAATGACTTTCAGCTTAGGCGAGCACAAGCTATATTTACAGCACTCAGCGGAAGTATAGATGTAAAAGGTGGTATCGTTTTTGGTAAAAAATTACCACTAGAGGGTCATGCAGTCAATGCGCCACTTTATGCAAATGCTCTAGAGAGATTAGAGAAAGGTGAAGCGGCTGTTATAACAAGTGTTGGCTCTTGGAGCGCACTTAGAAATATGATTTTAGAAAAAAGAGGAGAGTATCCTATAAGAGCTTGGTTTTCTTATAAGCAAAATCCTATGCTCTGTGTTCCTGATACGGGGAAAACAAAAAGGATGCTTGAAGCTATGGATTTGGTAGTCGTAATTGATACCATACCTAGTGATACTGCGATGATGGCTGATGTTGTTTTGCCAGAGTGTACATATCTTGAGAGAGAAGATCCCTTGCAGTCGCATGGTGGAGTAGAGCCAGCTATCATTTTAAGACAAAAAGTTATAGACCCTATGTATGACACAAAACCAGTTTTAGATATCATGCACGGACTTTCAAAAAAGCTAACAAAGCCACTTTGGGAAATAACTAAGAGATATGATGAAGATGTGCAAGAGGAGCTCAAAGAGCTAGAAGAGGGTGTAACTGAGGAGGACTATTATAATGAAAATGGTTTTAATCTGACTGATGCGTTTAACCATTCCCAAGAGTATATAAACGAGCATGAATTTGTACCGGTATATGGAGAAGAGGCTTGGAAAACACTAAGAGAGAAAGGTGTTTACTATCCTGATATGGCGAGATCTTTCAAGAAGATAGACAACAATACTTTTCAGTACTATGAGGAAGATAGAAAGTTCTACAGCACAGCAAAGCTAGAAGCAGAAGATAGGAAAGTAGCTATGGATAGCTGTGTTAGTCCTAGGCAAGTTGCAGAACTAAAGAGAGTTTTTAAAACCTCCAGTAAAAAAGTAGAGTGCTTTTTGGGCTCTATGGAGAGAAGAGGTGTTCATCCTATGCCAACTTGGGTAAATGCAGACTATGTAAAAGTGCCTAAAAGTAAGTTTAAGTTCGTAAGCGGAAGGCATGCTCAGCAGACTCAAAATTCATCTCAAAACAACATAATGTTACTAGAACTTATGAAAGAGAATTATATCTGGATAAATGACAAAGAAGCTAAAGAGCTTGGAGTTGAGCTTGGAGATACGGTAGAAGTAGAGAGTAAGGCAGCAACTGTAACTATAAAGGCTTATCCAACAGCAAAGATAGTAGAAGGAACAGTTTTTTATGCACACGGATTTGGTGCTAAATCTGAAGCCCTTACTTTTGCCCATAGAAACGGCACAAGTGATAACGAGCTAATAGAAGATAGAATGGAGCCAGTTTTTGGTAGCTCTATAATGCATGATACTCTTGTATCGATAAGGAAGGTGTAGTTATGAATTATGCAATGGCACTTGATTATCAAAGTTGTATAAACTGTAGAGCATGCGAGACTGCATGTAAGCAAGAAAATGGAGTCCAACTTGGAGCAGACAAGCAAAGAATCTGGGTAGGAGTTGTAGAGGGAGTTACTCATGGAAGACCCTTTAGTAACTTTTATCCTTCACAGTGTAACCACTGTATCGATGCACCATGCGTTAGTGTGTGTCCAACACATGCTAGCCATTTTTCCGAAGGAGGCATAGTAAAAGTTGATTTTCATAAATGTATTTTATGTAAGGGTTGTATGTTGGCATGTCCTTATGATGCAAGGTTTGTTGATGACATTGTGGTTGCAGTTGATAAGTGTACATTTTGTGACCATAGGATAGACGAGTATGGAACAACTGCTTGTCAAAGTGTTTGCCCGACAAGCGTTAGGACTTTTGGCGATTTGGACGATGAAAATAGTGACTTAGTTAAACTGCTAAAAAAGAAAAAATTCTTTTTCCAAAAAGAGTCTCTAGGGGTGTTGCCTAAACTCTTCTATATATTGCCAGATAGCATAAAATATGCAAGACAGAGTGTAGGACGAAATGTAAAGGTGCATACTTGGGATGAGATAATGCCAAAATACACTAAAGCAAATGAGAGAAGGAGTAAAGAATGGAGAAGTTAACTTTTATAGGGCTTGATTTCAATAGAGTCAGTATTAAAAGCCTTTTATTTAATAAAACAATGTACATAGGCTACATACTTCTTGCTTTAGCATTTTATGGCATTTATGACATATATATGCTGAGATATTTTGGAGATGTTGCAACTGCTCACTCAATGGGTGCAGATGGTGCAAGTCCAGAGCTTAGAGAGGCTATGAAAGCAGCAGTTTTCGGGACAGTTGGAGAAGTCAATAGACTTGTTCCTTGGACGCTTTTTATCGCAAACTACATGTATATGATATATGTAGGTAGTGGAATTATCTTTTTAGTTGCAGTTGCAGAGATATTGAAGCTAAATTTAGTAGCAAATGTTGCAGCAGGATTTATGGTAGCTGGCTTATCTATGGTAATCGCAGGACTCTTTACGATTGCAACAGATCTGCATCTTCTAGCGATGCCTTGGATGTTCTTGACCCCAAACTGGACTGCTGGCATGTGGTTGATGTTGCCTTTATACTCTATCTATGTGCCATTTATAATGTTTGAGATATATCTTTTATTGACTAACAAAAGAGATTTGGCAAGAAAATTAGCATTTTATGTAGTCGCATTTAGTTTGGTTCTTGATTTTATTGAGTTTTATATCCAAGCAAAACTTTTCTCCATGAATACAGCAAGAGAGCTGTGGACAGAGTTTCCTGGATTGATGTTTTACTTTTTAATTTCGTCATCAGTT
>CAZXOZ010000107.1:0-4021 GCA_964642805.1 uncultured Sulfurospirillum sp.
ATAGAGTCTAAGCTGAAAATAGGAACAGTTTTTTATCTGAAGTTTCCTATAACGCCAACTCTATTTTAGTAGTAATACTTTCTAGTTTTCATTACCTCTTTTGGTAGAACTTTATAAAATTTAAAAAATGTTTTAGTGAAGTGGGCTTGACTTTTTATCCCTATAAGTTTTGAAACTTCACCTATATTGTACTCAGAAGTCTTAAGTAATTCTTTTGCAATTTCCATTCTGTGAATTTTGACTATATTATACGGGGTCGTCTTAAAGATTGCTTTAAATCCTGCTTTTAACTTAAATTCATTTAGTGCTACTAATCTTGAGAGCTCTTTTATTGAGGGCGGGCTGTATATATTTTGGATCAATATATCTTTGGCTTTATTTAAAGCTTTTATGTCTTGTTCATTAAGCAATAAATTATGGCAATTTTGTTTTTTATTGTTTATTTGCTGTATGTGTGAAAACTCATTTGATAGGATATCTAGAATTCTACCTTGAAAAAAAAGATTATTTATGGTTCCATCATAAGGACTATTTAATATTTCACTTATAGATATCTTAGTAATCGCATCTGTCGCAGTATGCTTTAAGAGACTGTTTCCTTTTTTATTATTGTATATTTGCTCTAGTTGGTTGTTTTTTAAGAAATTGCGACTTACCATAATAAAAAATCCTTTAAAGTGCTTATTATTGTTGAATGTTAACTTTAAATGCTCTTTATTTATGTTGATTATATTGGTAGAGTCCTCTGTGGAGTTAAATTTATACTGCTTATTTTCAAGCTGATAGCCTCCATCAAGCACTACATTTACAATAATCCCATTAAAGTGATTTATGCCTTCAAACTTAGAAAAACTATCTCTATAGTTTAAGTCTGCTTCTATAGAGCTAAATGTAATATCTTTGTTGATTTGCTTCTCTTTTATGTGGAATTCTTTTATGTTATAACTTAAAAATTCATTCGATACTTTACTGGACTCTGCTAAACTATCTATAACTCTTGTATTTGACATAAAATTCCTTAATTGACAATTTTTAATACTTAATTGACAAAAAATTTATTGACTATCGTTATCATTATATCATATTATAGTCTATAAAAATTATAAATTAAGGAAAATACGATGAAAGAGAAAATAGCTCTAGGTATGTGTGTGCTTGTATTGAGTGCATTGAATGCAAAAGAGACTGTGTCTTTAGAAGACATAACAGTTACAGCCCAAAAACAAGAAGAGAGATATATCGATGTACCTATATCTTTAAGTGTACTTGATGAGTTTGACATAGAAGATAAAGGCATAGATGACTTTGGTGATTTAGCTAACCATGCATCAGGTCTTGCTATATTTGATGCTGGAGGAACTGGTATTTTATCTCCATCTCTAAGAGGAATAGCATCAAACACTGGAGCGGAAAATTTAAATGTTGGGATTTATGTTGATGGTATTCCTTATGTAGGAACTTTTGGAAATGAACTTATTTTAGTTGGGATGGAAAGAGTTGAAGTACTAAAGGGTCCCCAGTCTGTTTTGTATGGTAAAAACTCTTATGCTGGTGTTATCAACATAGTATCAAAAGAGCCTAGAAATCATTTTGAAGGTAGTGTTGGACTGGAGTTTGGCAATTACGATAAAAAGATATTTAATTTAAACATAAATACCCCTATAATAAAAGATAAACTACTTTTAGATTTTTATCTAAGACACTCTCAAAAAGATGGCTTTATAAAAAATAACTATTTAGGTAATTACGATAATTACAAAGAGGATGATTTTGGAAAAATATATTTAAAATATATTTTCTCGGACTATCTAAAATTTTCATTTATTTCATCAATTTTACAAAAAGATGATGGAGCCCCTAGTTGGAATGTTTCCACTGCAAGCAATTTAAGAGAAGTAAATAGTAATTTTCAAGGCGTGAATCAATCAACCAATAATGCGAATGTTTTTAGAGTCGATTACGATTATAGTGGATATAACTTCTCTTCTATCTCAACTTATAAAACTATAGATGGATATCTTGCATATGATGGTGACTTGTCGCCTGTCGATGCTTTTCATATCACTGGAGAAATAGATACAAAAGAGTACTCTCAAGAGTTTAGAGTGATAAAAGAGTACGATAAATTTAAATATTTATTTGGAGTATATTTTGATAGCATGACTAAAAAAAGAGAAAATCTATTTAATAGTGCAACCTTTCAAGATTTTGAAACAAAAAGCAATACTGCAAGTATTTTTGCGAATGTTGACCTACAAGTTTTAGACAATCTAGTACTATCTGTGGGGTCGAGAATAGATAGGGAGAAAATTGAATTAGAAGATAGCCTTCTAGGGGCTAATGATACAAATTCTTATACAAATTTTTCACCTAGAATCAATTTGAAATACAACCTAAATGACGATACCATGATATATTCAACAGTATCAAAGGGATTTAAAAGTGGTGGGTATTACATGTTTGCTCCAACTCCAGATGAGAGGTGGGCAGACAAAGAGAGTGCACTCAACTATGAGATAGGAGCAAAAACTTATTTGACCAATAACTTACTCTTAAGTACAGCCATATTTTATATGGATATAGAGGACAAGCAGGTAATTACACATATTAGTCCTATAACGTCCTATATTCAAAATGCTGCTAAAGCTGAAAGTAAGGGTATTGAATTAGATATTGATTATAATCTCAATGAAAATTTAAAGCTATATACAGCTCTAGGGTATAGTGATTCTAAACTTAAAGAGTTTAGAGATGCACAAGGAGACTATTCAGGAAACAGAAATCCATTTTCACCAAAATACACTTACTCTTTAGGGGCTAAATACCGAAGTGATATGGGAGTATTTGCAAATATAAATCTTAGAGGACAAGGTGAAATGTTTTCAGATAAGCAAAATCTAGCAAAAACAGATAAATTTCAAACAATAGATATAAAAGTAGGATATGAAAAAAAAGATTATGAAATATACTTATATGCAAACAACATAATGGATAAGGAGAATGATACAAACTATGGAACAGTCATTTTTTTATCAGAACCTAGAGAGATAGGCGTAAAACTTAAATATAGATTTTAAAGGAACAATATGTTAAAGAATTTTACACATCATGGTGCTTATAACTTGTCTTACGGAGACTATAATCAAGACTATAAAGATACTCTTGTTGTTTTTCATGGTTTAATGGGTACTGCAAAACAAGATAGTTTTGCAAGTTTTTTAAAATCAAAAAAAATTAGATTAATTATAATTGCAAGATGTGGTTATGGTGAGTCTGATTTTTATCCTTTAAAAGATTATATGGATTTTGCAAATATCGTAAAAGAGTTAATGGACAGTCTAGCTATCAAAAAGTTTACCGTTTTGGGTGTTTCTGCAGGAGCTCCGCATGCTTATGCAATAGCTGTTTTGATGAAAGAGCGTGTAAAGCAAGTATGTATATACAGTGGGGTTGGTGCTTTATACTTGAAGGAGGTTTTGCTATCTTATGAAAATTATATGAAAATTAAAATGATGACTTATTTTATTAAGCTAGTAAATGCAAAAAGAGTAGGAAAATATTTTTATAAGAGTATTATGTCGGATTTTAGTGATGAGCAGAAAAAGCAAGACTTTGTGGTAGATTCAAGTAAAAATAACGCCCATGGACTAGGGCAAGAAGTAAAACTAGAATTTTCTTATTGGGGATTTGACTTAAAAGATATTGAGCAGAAAATTTACTTAAAACACTCTAGGGCTGATGCAGAAGTGCCGATCGAAAGTGCAAGAATAACAACAAAGTATCTTAAAAATTTTGAGTTACTTGAAGTTGAAAATGAAGAGCATTTTGAAGAAAAGAGCCTAATGAATTTTATTGATTATATATCTAAAAAAGCAGAAATATAGCTTAGCCAATTTTTAATTCCTGCTTTAAGTCAAGTACAGTGTCACTCTGTCTTGTGGATATATAGTCTCTAAGTTTTGATTTTGTGAGTCTGCTTGGGGCAATATTTAAGACAACCCTATTGTGCAATATGCTGTAA
>CAZXOZ010000108.1:0-3939 GCA_964642805.1 uncultured Sulfurospirillum sp.
TTTCCAGCAGTATTCCAAACACCAATACGCAAATGCTTGGCGGTAGTTGGTCCTTGATTGTCCTTTTTACTAACCATTCCCGCTAGAGACTCTGCAACTAAACTTGTTGATAAAGTAGCTATTACTGCCCCAGCAAGAGCGATTAAGCTTAGTTTTTTTAGAAATTTTTCCATAAGATTTCCTTTTTATTTTTTAGTCAAAAAACTAGAATTTATTTTGTAGCGAATTATATCTAACAAAATACAATATCAATCTTAATTATTAATATCAACAAGGTTGCTTTAGAAAGGTTTATTATGCCTCCCATGTAGAGCTAATATCTCTATAGCGTTATGATGTTTTGTCTCTCTTTTTTGTATGAAACTATTTCTCTCTTTATTGATATTTTTAAACTCCCCTATAAGTTTATCGTAATTTTTATTCAAAAAAGTATTATTTGTATTCATCATGTTTGAGAGTTCATATAGATGAAAGCTTATCTTTAGCCTCTCTCTAATCTCTTCAATTTTTGGTTGATATAGGGTGAATTTTGTAGGATTTTCTTCATAAAGCTTTATTGATTGCTCTATCTTTTTCTCTAAAAATGCAACACTAACCTCAGTAGCATTTTGATAGTTGAAGTTTACGGCAGAGCTGAGGTGGTTAAACTCCGAGCTTATCTTTGCATAGGATGAGTGAATCTCATCACTAAAAGGCTGTAGTATATTCTCATGCACTTTTGAGGCAAATTTTCTTATGTTTGCAAACTCTATATCAGAGTGTATATCTTGTGATTTTCTTATGTATTCATGGGTGTCTTGCCACCTTTGCACTCTTTTTTTTAAAAGCGCATAGACTAAAGCATTGTTTTGATTTACCTCATCTTGAATCTCTTTTAAATTTTTAACATATTTTTTAAACATCCTACCAACTATGTCATCATCATAAAAAAGATGTTTATATATAAGATCAGTATCAATTTTAGATACTTTATACTCTACTGCATCATAGCCATCTCTCCTGTTTAAGAAGCCAATTTTTTTCTTGGTGTATCGCACTCTTGTAGTAGTATCAATATGATTGTAGATGTTGATTGCTATAGTGTCTACAATCTCTTCAATCCCACTATAAGCATTTTTGAGTTTTTTGGTAAACCTTGTTTTTAACTCACTCAACTTCTCATTTGCCTCATCTTCAAAATTATTAAGCTCTTGTGATAGTTCGGTATAAATCTTTAAAAAAAAGTTGTGTTGTTCTATTAGTGAGTTGCAAATGAGAGCTATATCTTTTTTTATTGCAAACTCTTTTGAGCTGTCCGCTATTGGTCTTATCTCTTTATTGATAAAATCCAATACTTGCTCTATGTTGGACTCTTTTAAAAGCTCGATATTTTTATTTAGATCACTATCTAGTATATTTTGAACATCTTTTTGATAGTCATTGTATGAGCTACCAATATCTACTAAAGCATCTGCTTTTATCTGTCTTGAAAGTTTGGCTAAAAAATTATCTAACTTGTTGCTAAGGAGTAGATTTTTATCATGACACCTTGACTCTAAAGCCTGTTTTGCTGATATTGGTACAACTTCACTAAAAAACTCGCAAAAACTTTTTTTTATATACTCTGTAGTCTGCTCCACCTCACTCTTTGAAAACTTATCTTTTTGATTAAGAACACAAAGAGACTTGTTTTGGTACTCCTTGAGATACTCCTTAAGGACTTTTGCTTCACTTAGCTTGCCTGCACTATCTATAAGTGAAAGCCAGATAATTCCATCTACCTCTTTTAATACCTTTTGTGTTGTTATAGTGTCTATTGAGGCTTGTGAGTTTAGTCCAGGTGTATCTACAAACTCTATATCTTTTAAAAGCTCAAGCGGAGCATAAAGTACAAGATACTCTATCTCCTCAACTACACTTCTTTGGTCTGTAAACTTTGCTATATGCTCTATGCTTTGGTACTCCTCTCTACTGTCAATATATCTTATCTTTATCTTAAACTCGTTACCAAACTTGATATAATTGACTTTTGAAGTTACAGGAGTTATGCCTGTTGGTAGTATATTTTTTGATAGCAAAGCATTTAAAAATGTAGATTTACCGCTCGAAAACTGCCCTGTTATAGCTATCCTCATAGGCTCTTTTGCTCTTACATGTAGAGATAATAGTTTTTGTGAAAGCTCTTTAGATGGGTTCATTTTATCACTTAAAAGAAGGAGCTGTGTTTTTTGGATTGTATCTAAAAGGGCTTCATTAAAGATAGGCACCTCTTTTGGAAATTTCTCTCTATAAGAGGCTATAAAACTCTCTAGTATGCTCATAGATTTTTCTCAAATTTTGATAGAGTCTCTAGCTTAGACTCTATACTCTTAAGCCTCTTGAGAGTATCAAAGGATTCATCTTCAACTCTTTTTTTAGCAACCCTTAAGGCTTTTTCATTTAGGCTCATCTTAATCTTAATCTTTTTTATTGGAGCTTTACACTCTTGCTCAAATCTACATATAAGCTCTTTGTTAATTTTTTCTACCTTAGAGTTAAACTTCTCATAAATTTCACTCAAAGCCTCTTCAAAAATTAGATCTAAAGCCACACTTAACCCCTCTACATCTTTTTTGGAGTGAGATTTTATAGCACTATTTACTTTTAATACCACTATCGTATTTGAGTTAAGTGCATTTAGGCTATCAAAGTATTTTTGAAAAAACTCTTTTGTGTCGCTAGTCTGCTTACTCTCTTTTGAAAAGTCACTAAAATCTCTATTTATCTTCTCAAAGGAATTCACAATCTCCTTAGAAAACTGGTACCTATAATCTCTACATAAATCTACAAAACCATCCTTTAATGCAGTCTCTATGATTGAGGATACTCTTGAGCTTTCAGGTTTTTTACTGTTTTTTCGCACCTCATAAGAGAAGTCATCAACCACTCTTCTTTTTACTACTGCTTGTAGAGATAAAAATCTATTTTTTGCAAAGTTTTTTAGTGTTGAAAGGTAGTTGGTTAGCTCCTTCTTCTCATCTATAATCTTTTCATTTAGTCTAGCTATTTGCTCTCTTATATCCCCTATCTCTTGTTTATATTTTTCATGTTCACTCTCTATCTCGCTTGCACTCTTTCCTAGTAGACTCCTCTCTACATGTAGAGAGTCCTTGCTTGCATGTATGACATAGATTAGCTCTTTTTTGCTAGCTTCGATTATAAGATTTGCTTTTTGAGAGTTTTTACCAAACAAAGTTTTTCTTAAGTACTCTTCTAGTTGCAAAATACCTGTTTTTTCAAGCGGGTAACTAGTGCCTGGTCTACCAACTCTATGCTTTAAGGCCTCAAGAGCAGCGATTGGCAAAAAATCTATCTTATCTATGATGCCATCAAGCGAATTTTGCTTGTTTAGACTCTCTAGTTTCGCTTTTATGCTTGATTTTGTATATGCAATCACCTCTTCAAGCTCATTTTTCTCTACGGTATCAATTTTAGTAATAACAACAAGAAGCCTCACAACACTTTGATACAAAAGAGTATCAACAATAAACTCTATATCTTTTGCGGTTGCTGATTGATTTACATGCATTAGGTGTATCATCAAGTCACAACTTGAGGTATAATTCTTTGTTATCTCCTCTCTTTGGATTACTGGGTCATCTAGCCCAGGAGTATCTACTATCTCAACTCCATTTTCAACAAATTTCAAGTCAGTATAAAGCTCTACACTCTTTACGAGATTGCATTTTTTATCCGAATGCTCCGCTGAAGTAAATGACGGCAAGTCGCTCAAATCAATCTCATAAGTTCTGCCTTCGTCTGTTATATATTCGCTTAGTTTCTCTTCAAAGTGCTTTTTTGTTTCATCTATAAAAGGCTTCATACTCTCTAGTGTGTCTGCACTTTTTTCTATAGCATCCCACTCGTTTTTATCCCAAAAATTGACTTTAGCACTCGGTTTTTTTGCATACTTTATAAGAG
>CAZXOZ010000109.1:0-3885 GCA_964642805.1 uncultured Sulfurospirillum sp.
TTATAGGGTAATTAAGCTTGTTGTTTGGTTTGGTATGGAATTATTGGGGTTAATATTTTGATATAATGAAAAGAAATAAAACAAAGGCAAATTTATATTTAAACAATTCCATAATAATTTTTCATATCTCAACATACAAGAATCGATAGAGCTATACTCGGTATTTGATGGCTACCCACTCTCTTGTGCTCTAAAACTAGAAGAAAATCTAGCTTTATCAATCCAAAACAACATAATTGACAGGCTTGATGAGCTAAGAGAGTATTTTATCTATGATAAAGATTTAAAGTTTCAAAAAGATTTGGAGTCTATCCTCACTCGTCTAGCAATTGGTGATAGAAAGAGCTACACAGCGTATAAAAAAGAGGGTATTTCACAGATGCGTGGACGCTCTTTATATAGGTTTCTTTTTGAAAAAGGGGTAATCAAAAAAGAGAAAAGTCGTGAAAAACCTATAAAAGGGTTTAAATCTCAACGAATTAAGAAATCCCTAAGACGCTATGCAGTGCAAGACAAAATTCACTTTTGTAACAATTTTACCCGTTTTTGGTTTACCTATGTCGCTCAAAAAGAGTATCTACATGTAGACAAAATTTTACAAACAATTGAACAGTATATAAGCTTGACTTTTGAAGAGTTATGCAATGAGCTTATAGTTCATAAATATGGAGATAAAAATACTTTGAGCAGTGGCAGCTATTGGGATAAAGATATAGAGATTGACCTACTTATTGAGACAAAAGATGGTACAATTTTTGCAGGTGAAGCTAAGTGGAAAAATCATAAGATATGTACGAATATACTCAAATCTTTGCAAAAAAAGTGTCGAAGAGCAGAATTAAGAGCTACCTGTTTTGTCTTATGCTCTAAAAGTGGGTTTAGCAAAGAGTTACAAAGTTTAAAAAATAGTGAAATTATGCTATTTGAGCTAAAAGATTTCAAGGAGTTATATTGATAGATGAAAACCTACTAAATAGCCTTAGCAATAGTGAAAAAGAGATATTTAAAAAGGGCTTAGAAGATTTAATAGAACAAACTTATGTTATAGAGGATGAGTATAAAAATTTAAATGAGTCTTATGTGTCACTACAAGACTTCATAGCTCAAATCATCGAAGTTCAACCAAATGCTCTTTGGGTTTTAAACAAAGATGGTGAGATTTTTCTACAAAACAGCGAAGCAAAAAAAATCAAAAAAATTCTTCAATATATAGATAATAACTCTAAAGGCGACCACGAGATTGAGCATGATGGAAGTTTCTATCTTGTAAAAATTGTCTCTCAAGATGAGAAAACTATCATTAGTGCGACAGACATAACCCAAGAGAGAAGAAGAGAGAGACTAGCATCTATGGGTCAAGTTGCAGCCCACCTCTCTCATGAGATAAGAAATCCTATAGGCTCAATATTGCTACTTGCTTCAACTCTATTGAAAAAAGTTGATGTTAAAAGCAAACCTCTAGTTTTTGAGATACAAAAAGCTATCTTTAGAGTTGAGCGAATCATAAAAGCAACTCTTCTTTTTACAAAAGGTGTTAAGCCAAACTTTCAACACTTTTACCTAGATAAGCTTACAGACGAGTGTTATCTATCAGCAGAACAGTACACCTACTCAAAAAATATAGATTTTAAATTTGATTTTCCACATATCCTAGTGGAAGGTGATTTTGAGCTTCTTGCTTTAGTGCTTCAAAATTTTCTATTTAATGCTATAGATGCTATAGAGGAGGACGAAAGCGAATATGGAGAGATAGAAATAGCCTATAAAAAGAGTTTCGTCTATATCACTGATAGCGGAAAAGAGATAGAGGATAAAAATATCCTTTTTGAGCCATTTAAAACTACAAAAACAAAAGGACATGGCTTAGGCTTAGCCCTTTGCTTGCAAATCATAGAGGCTCACAATGGCACAATAGAACTTCTAAAAAACTCGAAAGGATTTAAGTTAGAAATACCACTTAAAGGTCATCAATTTTAAGGGTCAATCCTTTAAGATGAGATATAGGGTAGGAGTAAGCTATGCCCTCTCCTTCGCCAATTATATCTAATTCCTGCATAATTTTTTTAATAATTTTATCAACTTTTTTATTTAGAGTTATAAACATAAGATTTACATCTGTATTTTCACTATGAAGTCTATTGTAAAAATTGGTCATCTCTTTTAGTCCCATACCATGTGCTTCTGTAATAGTTACGCCAGTAGCTCCTGCCTCTTTAGCAATGAGTAGAGCTTTTTCCTCTTGCTCTTTGGGAATTATGACATGTACGGCAGAAAACTGTGCTCTATAGGAGTGTCTTCTTTCTGTTTCATGTATATTTACAGTTGAGAGTCTCATGTTGTTTGCATCTGCTAATGCATAACGAAGTTCGCCTAGCTTTATATCTAGAATCTCTTGATGCCCTTTGATTCCTATTTTATCTACTATAATACCGTATGTCATGACAGTCAACATTGGAAACAAAGAGGCAAAAGCAATAAGACCAAAACCGTCTATAAGCGGGTCTCTACCAGCTATATTTGTTGCAAGCCCTAACCCAAGAGCAGCAACTAAAGGAACAGTAACTGTTGAAGTTGTAACACCGCCACTATCATAAGCGATAGGGATTATATATCTTGGAGCCATAAAAGTAAGAGTTATAACAAACAGATATCCAGCTATGATATAGTAGACAATCTCACCACCATTTACGATACGAAATGCACCTAGTGCTATACCAATAGCAACACCAAAAGCAACAAAAAGACGAAGTACAAAATCATTTATCCTCTCATCACTAATCTCTTTAGCTTTTTTAGCGATTGCCATGAGTGACGGCTCTGCCATAGTTGTTGAAAATCCAATAGCAAAAGCAAAGATGTATATGATAGTGTTGCTATTTGTTTGAGTTAACTGCAGAGCCATTGACTCTCCTAGTGCAAATAGCCCCATCTCTAAGCCTAAAACGAATGCATAAAGTCCAATTATAACCAAACCAAAACCGATAAGAACCTCTTTTAGGTTGTTAATCTTTTTCTTAAGTACGATATATTGAAAAAAGAGTATAACAGCTAAGATTGGCATAACATCAAATGCGATATTAAGAATGCCCTTAAGGAGTGCTACTAAACTAAATTCAAAAACAGCAGATGAAGAGGCGACCTGCCCAGCAACAGGAGCGATAACCTTAGTAACATCTACAAACTCATATACATAAATCCCATAAAATTGAACAAAAATCATAGGAGTCAAAGAGGCAAAAGCGATCAAGCCAAAGCCATCAAGTATAGGATTCCTTCCCTCAATAGTTGAAGCAAGACCAATACCAAGAGCTGCAACAAGAGGCACTGTGATAGTAGAAGTAGTAACACCACCTAAATCATAAGCAAGCCCTACTATCTCTTTTGGAGCAAATGCAGTAGCCGCTACAACTAAAATATACCCAGCGATGATATAGTAGTGAATAGGGTGCCCTTTTATGATTCTCCAAACACCAAGCACAATAGCAAAACCAACCGAAAATGCAACAACCATCCTAAGAGTAAAAGCATCTATACGACCATCACTAACGATAGATGCCTGTTCAGCAATAACAAGAAGTGCAGGCTCTGCAACAGTTGTTCCAAAGCCAATCATAAAAGCAAAAAGAACAATCCATGTAGTAGAGCCTTTTCTAGCAAAATCACCAGCAAGCCCCTCGCCTACTGGAAAAATTCCGACCTCAAGACCAAGAAGAAACACCGCAAGTCCAATACCTACTATCAACAATCCCGTTGCAGTGCTCTGCCATCCATCAGGAACACTCTGAATAATAGCTAACTGAAAAAACATAATTACTAAGATAATTGGAAGTAAATCTCTAAAAGACTCTTTTAAAAGTTTTAAAAATGAAGAAAGATTCAACATAA
>CAZXOZ010000110.1:0-3847 GCA_964642805.1 uncultured Sulfurospirillum sp.
AAAGATGAGATTTTATGAATTTGGGGGTGTGGGGGAAGTTATGGAATTATTTGGGATTATAGTTTGATAGTTATTTTATGATACAATCATTCATAAGTTATCTTCAACTCAAATTATGCAATATAAATTACTAAAATAGCGTTTATGGTTATGCCTGCGGTGTTTGTAGAAAATTTGAGCTTAACCAAAAGGTTAAGTAGTGATTTCTATTACATAATTTGGGTTCAAGCGCAAAGGGTATTATGTGACAAATATTTATGAGAAAATGGGTCTATTTTATCTAGGAAAAAACTCTACTAATGATGATTTAACTCTATATAAATCTAAACATCTTACTACCCATGCTATTATTATCGGCATGACGGGTTCAGGAAAAACTGGTTTAGGGGTTGGACTAATTGAAGAAGCGGCTATTGACAATATCCCTTCGATCATCATTGACCCAAAAGGAGATATGGGAAATTTATGCTTAACTTTTCCTGCAATGAGTGGATTTGATTTTAAACCATGGATTGATGCAAGTGAAGCGGCAAATAAAAATAAAACGATTTCACAGATGGCAGATGACACAGCATTAATATGGAAAAATGGGATTAATAGTTTCTCGCAAAATACTAGTCGAGTCTCTAAATTAGCTAGTGTTGAAAAAACTATCTATACCCCAGGAAGCTCTTCAGGGGTTAGTGTTGATATTTTAGGTAATTTTAATGCGCCAAGCAGCGAGGTTATTGATGATGTAGATACATTTTCATCACTTATCAATACGACCGTTTCCTCTTTATTGTCTCTTGTATCTATTGAATCTGATCCAATAAGCTCAAAAGAGCACCTACTTTTATCTAATATTTTTCATCATTATTGGTCACAAAATATATCTCTTAGCCTTGAAAATCTCATCGGTTATGTTGCTTCGCCTCCATTTAAAAAGGTGGGAATTTTGCAATTAAAAGCATTTTATCCACAAAAAGAACGAATGAAACTTGCTATGTTATTTAACAATATTATCTCCTCTATTACCTTTTCATCTTGGACTAAAGGAGCACCACTAGATATACAAAATATGATGTATGACAGTAGCGGAAAAGCTAAAATTGCTATTTTCTCTATCGCCCACTTAAGCGACAATGAGCGGATGTTTTTTGTAACTATCTTGCTCAATGCTTATATCTCTTGGATGCGTAGACAAAGAGGTAGTAGCACCCTAAAGGCACTGTTGTATATGGATGAAATTTTTGGATTTTTTCCGCCAATATCAAATCCACCATCGAAACAACCAATGCTTCTACTACTTAAACAAGCTCGAGCATTTGGTACAGGAGTTGTTCTTTCAACTCAGAACCCTATAGATATTGACTATAAGGGTCTATCTAATATTGGTACTTGGTTTATTGGAAAATTACAAACTAAACAAGATATTGCTAAAGTTATTGATGGTGTTTCAGCTAAGTCAAATCACAACAAAGCAGAGCTTTCAACTAAAATATCTACACTCAAGGGTCGTCACTTTTTTCTTAAAAATGTACATACAGACTATACGGATGAATTTTATACAAGATGGGTAATGTCATACTTAAAAGGTCCTATGACTAGAGATGATATAAGAGTGTTAATGAGTGACCAAAAACAAAAATTACAAAAAAATAAAACACTAAGTTTAAAGAAAAAAACAGTGCGAGGTGAAAGTAAGCCGCTATTTAACGAATCGATAAAAGAGTACTATAACGATACCAATATAAATGCTAAAACACCATTTTATCCCTATCTGTATTCCCACATAAAATTGCGCTTCTATAATCAACGAAAGAGAATTGATACACTTGAGAATATCTACTTCAAACTTGAGCTTGATACTTCTCATAACACTCTTAGATGGGAAGATGCTCACGAAGAAAAGATTTTAAATCTTAACACTAAACCTAGCAGTGATGCTTTATACTCAACTCTTCCAGATTTTTTTCTACAAGAAAAAACATTGAAATTTTTTGAAAAAAAACTTTCTGACTATCTGTACAGCTCAAAACGACTTGAATTATTTGTCTGTAGTGCTTTAAAGGCGGAGTCCTCTTTGGATCAAAGTAAGCGTGATTTTATCATTGAGATAGAAAATATTTTAAAAGAGAAGCGAGATTTTGAGATTGAAAAGCTTGAAAGTAAAATTCAAACTAAATACATGCGTCTTGAAGATAAAGCAAAGCGCCTTGAATTTAAACTACAAAAAGAGCAAGGCGATGTTAAAAGCAAAACTGCAGATACAGTTATGGGAGTTGGTATGACAATACTTGGAGCACTTTTTGGGCGAAAAGTATTTTCAAGCTCTACACTTAGCAGGGGAGCATCAACACTTAAAAAAGGAAAAAGTATCTTAAAGGAGAGAAATGATGTTAAGAATACTCAATATCTCATTGATAGTGTTCAAGATGATATGATGCAATTAAATCTCTATTTTGAAAATCAAGTCCAAAAAATTAAAGATAAATTAGATGCAGAAAACTTCAATATCAAATCAATAAAAATAAAACCACGACGAAGTGATATTGCCATACAAGATATTGCACTATTGTGGGAAAGGTAATGAGTTTCTAACTAAAATGGCCAAACAGACTCAACAAACTTTGAGCCCCATGGTTTTTTTGTAGCTCTGTCAATCTCGCCTTCAGTCCTATATAGTATCCTTGCATCAGCGATATACCTAGAGTCAATAGTGTTTTTTTGGTCTATATCATATGGTCTAATAACACCGCTTATCTGTACTATTTGTTTCTCTCCATTAACCAGAAGTTCTCTATTTCCCTCTATAAAGTAGTTACCATTTTTTAATACTTTGATTATTCTTGCTGAGATGGTTGTCGTAAATGATTCGTTGCGACTGTTTTTTCCGCTCCCTGTATAAGTATTTGTTGAGCCTGCTTCAAAACCAATATTGCCGAATTTATTAAGAGTATTTGCGATTCTATTTATACTTCCACCCGTACCGTCATTAGTTGTCATTACTCCTGCTCCTAGGCTATCCTTGCTAGTTTCCGAGATTGTTTTTTGCCCTACTGAGCTTTGAGCTATAGCTTCACTGATAATTACTGTTACTATATCGTTTGGATTCATCGCTTTAAGATCAGCGAAAAGGGGGTTATCCCCATGTCCAAAAAGGCTACCTGGATTTGCAATTATCTGCTGTTTTGTTTCTGGTGGAAGTTGCTCAACATAGACTGGAGGCTTCATAGCAATTTGAGGATCAACAGGATGAGTTGAACAACCAACAAGTAAAATTCCCATTAAAACTATGGAAAAAGATAACTTCATGCATACTCCAAACTACTTAATTTCTACATGTAAAGCAATTTTAGTTCCAACTACATAAAACTAGGAGTATCATTTGAAAAAAGTATCAAATCTCCTTTATAAGTTGACTCTGCTAATACCTCTTCGAGCTTACTTTTATCTTTAACAATAATTTTTTCAGCTTTTACTATATTGCTAGAGAGAATTTCAATATTACTCTTTCCTGTTAAAATAACAAGGTCAAAAACTTCATCTATCTTTTTAGCTAACTCTATATTTGCCTCCTTAGTGCTCTCTACAATGCCTGGAGTAATTACAACTTTTCTACCACTATGTGTTGAGGCTAGCTCATATGAAGAGGTCATGCCCTTAAGGTTTCCATTATAACTATCATCTATAATGATTTTTCCTCTAGCATCCACTCTTTGAAGTCTATGAGGTGCTCCTTTTAGATTTGCGATTATCTCTCTTGCTTCATCTAAGTCAATCATTGAGCTTGTTAGCTTAATGCAAACGAGTAGATTTAGAGCATTAAACTCACCAAGTAGAGGTGTGTAAAAATTTTCAATCT
>CAZXOZ010000111.1:0-3833 GCA_964642805.1 uncultured Sulfurospirillum sp.
GCAAAATTTGCATTTGCACAAAAAGAGGCTAAAAAGATAGATTTAAGACTTGATTATAGATTTGTGAGTCAGATTAAAAATAAAAAACAGTTTTTATCACAGTATGATTTAGTTATTTTTGACTCTCTTAGAGTTAAACATGTTAAAAAAAGTTTAGAAGATTTTAGTGATGCTATCTCTAGTTTTAAAGGCAGAGTAGTACCTATGGTTAAAGATGACAACCCCTATCTAAAAAATACTACAATCTCTCAAAGGGATACTCTGTATGATTACTGGCGTAATGGTGGGGTGCAAAACATACAAAATATGTTGAAGTATATAAAATATAAGATTTTAGACGACAAACAAATAACTATCGATTCTCCTAAAATACTGCCTATGAATGGCATATATCATCCTAGATATAACGAGATGGTATTTGACTCCACTAAGGAGTATTTTGAGTTTTTAGGAGTTGATATAGACAATAATGAAAAACCTGTTATAGCTATATATTTTGGAAGAAACTCAATAGTTGGAAATATTTTGGAGCCAATTGACGAGGCTATAAAACTCATAGAATCTAAAGGGGCAATTGCGTTACCATTTTTCTTTAAAAACTCAAGCAAGCATGACTCTATTGGATTAGAATTTTTACAACACAATAAAAAGGCAGTCGCGGATGTTCTGCTCTACTTTTTTAGCTCTATACATAATGTTACAAATAAGGCGGAAGAGTTTAGAGAGTTAAATATCCCTATAATGCATGCTCTTTATTATCGAGGTGGTGACCAAAAAAGATGGGAAGAGGATGAGGTAGGCATACCGTTTGGGGCGATTGCTAGTAGTTTTGTTATGGCCGAGAGCTTGGGGCTTACTGATAGTTTTGTAGTTGCAGCACAAAATAGAGTTACAAAAGAGTTTAAAAGCATACCTTATCAGATGGAGTCTTTTGTATCAAAGGCTATGAAGCTAGCACAGTTGCAGTCTCTAGACAATGCGGACAAAAAAGTAGCTGTCATATACTACGCACTTGGAAGAGCTAAAGTGGGGGCATCTTTTTTAAATATACCTAAAAGTTTAGAGCAGATTTTTGAGGGATTTAGTAAACACGGATATAGTGTAAACGATGTAAATAGTAGTTTTTTAAAAGATGAGATGCTAGAGACTATAAAAGTGCTTTATGATGTCAATCTATATGAAAATGTAGATAGAATGCTTAATAAGAATAGAGCTGACTTGTATCCTTATGAAGAGTATATGAGAGAGTTCTATAAGTTGCCTGTACATGTAAGAACTGATATGATTAGAGAGTGGGGTTATCCGCTAGAGTCGAAAATGCTGGTCTATAGAGACGATAGTTGGTACTTTTTAATTCCTAGAGTAGAGATTGGCAATATACTGATAATGCCACAACCTCATCCGCTTGAGAGAGTTTCTAGTATAAGAGAGTCAAATCTTTGTATTTGCAAAGATGATGAGCGAGATTGGCACAATCCGACAGCTCCCATAAACCATTCATATTTTGCAACCTATCTCTATCTAAAAAATCAGTTTAAAACCAATGCTATTGTACACCTTGGCACTCATGGAACTGCTGAGTGGGCTATGGGAAAACAAAGAGGACTTAGTGTACATGATAGCCCCTTGATGGCTTTAAGTGATATACCACATTTTTATCCATATATTGTAAACAATACTGCAGAGACTATACAGGTAAAAAGAAGAGCAAGAGGAGTTATAATCTCACACCAAACACCACCTTTTGGGCTTGCTGGTGCATACAATGAAATCAATGAGATTATGGAGCTTAAAGCTCAATACAAAACAGTCACTCAAGGGTTGATGAGAAAGAAGATTAAAGAGCAGATTATAACCAAAACAGTAGCACTAAATATCCATAAAGATTTAGAGTTGAGCGAAAAGGAAATTATGAGTGATTTTCACCATTTTTGGCATGAACTTGAGGAGTATATAAGAGAGTCTACTTCTGTGGCACAACCTTTAGGAACGCATACATTTGGAACAGCTTATGAAGAGAGACACCTTATAACCACGATAACTCAAATGCTAGGTAAAGATTTTTTAAAAGTAGCCAATGGAGACGATTATGCTTTGAAAAATTATACAGATTTTAATAGCTCAAGAGCTTATAAATTTGTTAAAAATAGTATAATAAAGAAGAGTGAAACTAAACATAAAGAGTTAAAACCATTTTTAGAAGATGGAAGGCATTTTTACAAACTTTTAACATCTCAAAAAGAGAGTATAAATCTTTTTAGGGCTTTAGATGGTGAGCATATCGAGGCTGGAACTGGTGGTGGACCTATAAGAAATCCGCAGAGTCTTCCAACAGGAGTAAATCTTGTTAGTTTTGACCCTACTAAAGTGCCAACACCAGCAGCTTTTGAGACTGGTAAAGTTTTGATGGATGATTTTATAAAAAACTATCACATCAAAAATGGCAAGTATCCAAATAAAATAACATTTAATCTTTGGGGCTTAGAGACTGTAAGGCATCATGGTGTTTTAGAATCTCAACTACTCTACGCCATGGGAGTAGAGCCAGTATGGAATAAAAAAGGAAAGATAACTAGTGTTGAAATAATACCATATAAAAAACTTAAAAGACCAAGAATAGATGTTGTGATAAGTGCCACAGGACTCTATCGCGATATGTATCCAAACACTATAAAACTGATAGCTGATGGAGTTACAAAGATAAGTCAACTAAAAGAGAAGTATAATTTTCTAAGACAAAATAGTTTAGAAATCGAGACAGATTTAATAAAAAACAGAGATATTAACAAAAGTGAAGCACGCTATCTCTCTACAATTAGAATATTTTCAAGCAAAACTGGCACTTACGGAAGTGGAGTTGATGCGATTGAGCAGACAAGTAGATGGGTGGATGACAAGAGGATAGCAAAAAACTATTTGGAGCATGTGGGGTACTATTTTGGAAGTGATACTTCAAGATGGAATGAGAAAAATATAGAGCTAAATCTCTATGGTAAAAACATTAGTGGAAGCAATGCAGTTATATTTTCAAGAACTTCAAATCTTTATGGGCTTTTAACTAGTGATGATCCTTATGCTCACTTTGGCTCAATCGGTATGGCGATTCGTTATATGGATGGCAAAACACCAAAAACCTATATCTCAAATCTGCGAGACCCAGATAATGCACAAATACAAACAACTGCTAGATTTATGTCTGTGGAGCTAAGAAGTAGATACTTTCATCCTAATTGGCTAAAAGAGATGATGCAAGAGGAGTATGCTGGAGCGGTTGAAATATCATCTGTTTTGAACAACTTTTGGGGCTGGCAAGTTGTCGCTCCTGATGTTGTAAGAGATGATCAGTGGGATGAGTTTAAGTATGTCTATATCGATGATAAACACAATCTCAAGATAGTAGAGTGGTTTAAGAAGAATAATCCTCAAGCTCTAGCAGACATGACAGAGAAGATGATAGAGGCTTATAGAAAAAACTATTGGGAAACTGATATAAAAAATATTAAGGATGTTTTAGAGCTAAGAGATGAGTTAGAAAAAGCATACAAAACACTCTCTTATAACACAAAACTAAAAGAGTTTGAAAGAAGAGCAAGTTTAGGGTTTGGATTGTCTAGCTTGAGAGAGGGTGAGACTCCTACGCTAACAAGTGTTGATATAGAGAGTATGATAAAAGGGCAAAAACTAGAAAAAGAGGATAACTTAAAGATAACAAAAGACAATATGGTCTATTTTATTTTTGCTTTTTTGCTTTTTGTACTATTTACAGGCATAATTTATGAGTTATTTAAAAATAGGACTAAGAGATAAAAAAAGTAATTGAGTTTTTTTTAGAG
>CAZXOZ010000112.1:0-3826 GCA_964642805.1 uncultured Sulfurospirillum sp.
CAATAGCTCACTCTCTCTTTCGCTGAAAACTTGATAGTTAGTCAGAGGGTTCAATTCATTTAAAGGAGCTAATATGGAAGAGGAATATAAAAAATGGTTAGTACAGTTTAGAAAAGGTTACATAGAACTTTGTGTTTTAACTCTCCTCAAAAATAAAGGGGATAAAAAACACGGACTAGGCCTTATAAGACTTTTTGAGGATGCTGGTCTGTTTATAAATGAGGGTACACTCTATCCACTACTAAACAGGATGGAGCAAAACACTCTTTTAAGTTCATCGTGGAATATCCCAAAAACAACAGGACATCCAAAAAAAGAGTACACAATAAGCCAAAAGGGTGCAAAGATGCTAACAAAAATGATGGAAATCTACAATACACATCATCAAAACTTAATAAATTTACAGGAGATGACAAAATGAAAACTTCACAATATATAAAAGAGTTGAGAAAAAATCTAGCAGATTTAAGCTCTAACAAAAGGGATGAAATTCTTCAAGAAATAGAGAGCTTCATAGATGAAAGTGGGGCAAACTATGACCAAATAATATCAAAATTTGGAACGCCTGATGAGCTTGCATCTAGTTACTTGGAGGGTGTTGAGAAAAAAATATCAATTTTTGAAAAAGTTTCATCTTTTGGTGGCAAAATTTTTGCTGTAATAAGCATTGTTTTTATTCTTATAGTTATTGGCATTGTCTATTTGATTAACTCGTACGACAATGATCCTTTTGATTACAGTAAATATACTGCAAAAACAATTCAAATGCAAATAGATGACAAGTGGAGCGAAATCAGTAACATAAAAACTATTGACATGTGGCAGTCAAAAGTTACCTTTTACTGGAGTGATAATGATAAGTTAAAATATAGCTGCAAAGGAGTTAAACCAACTATGACTGATGATACTCTAGTTATCAAAAAATCTCTCTGCTTCATCCTAATGCCAAAACAACAGATTAACTTTAAGGCAAATCAATCAATTATAACACTAGTTGAGCCAAAATATAGAGTAAATTTTGATATTTTTCAATCTATTCTAAGAATTGCACAAAAAAGTAGCTACTACAGGTACAACATATTTGACACTCAAAGTGATATAGACAACATAAAATCAAATGAAAATGGAATACTTATAGAGGGTAAAGCACTTCAGTCGACTATTCAACAATACAAATTTTAAAAGGAATTGAAATAAAAAACATAGCTGAACCCTCTGATTAATTCAAAGGGTTCAGTTATCTATCTGAAAATCCCAAAAGAACTCTATCCACTCTGTTGCTTCACGAGTTGTAAAATCTGGCCTTAGGAGTGCTTTTCCTTTATAGAAGATTGATGCAACTCTCAGATCTAAATCTGGATATTTTTCGAGTAAAACTCTTTTGAGCTCAATCATGGTCTCACCACTATCGATAATATCATCAACAATAACCACTTTTTTTGCCCTGCTTAAATCTGGCATATTGAAAATATCAATAGTATCAAGTTTTCTAGTCTCTTCATAGTGGATAGAGTTTATAGAGTACAAGTGTCTTGTTTCTAGTGCCTCTGCGAGGAAATGACCTAGTGTCATTCCCCCTCTTGCTACTGCTAAAATCACATCAGGCTCATAACTTTTTAACTCTTTTGCGAGTATATTTACATCAACTTTAAACTCATCATAACTGTAATAACGCAATAAATTTCCTTTAGTGAAGTATAAATATAAGCAGGCTTATCAATGCTAAAAATATGACACCGATATTTATATCATCAAACTCTTTTTTGATAAGCTTTAGTGCTAGATATGCGATAAAACCAAATGCTAGTCCGTTGGCAATAGAGAAAGTGAGAGGCATCATAACAACAATCAAGAATGTAGCAACACTGATAGCTGTATCTTTGAAATCTATATGAGCTAGTTCACTAAACATCAAAACACCAACCATAACCAAAATTGGATAGATTGCATTCTCGGGGATAGATGAAAAAAGAGGCATCATAAAAAGAGTGACAATAAAAAATAGTCCTGTAATAACTGCTGTAAGACCTGTGCGACCGCCCTCTTCTACACCACTCGCACTCTCGATAAAGCTTGTTGTTGTTGATAGCCCCAAAACTGAACCTACCACAGTAGCTCCCGCATCAGCTTCGAGTGTTTTTTGCAAATCTTTTCCCTCATCTTTGAAAAGTCCTGCACGATAGCCTACGCCAGCAAGAGTACCTAAAGAGTCAAACATATCTGTAAGTAAAAATGTAATGATAACTGGAAGAAGGGCTAGAGTAAATGCTGAGACAATATCAAGCTCAAACGCAATAGGAGCAATAGAAGCTGGCATAGAGAAAAACTCTGTTGGAAATTGTGCCATGCCTGTTATCCAAGCAAACATAGAGGTTAAGACAACTGCTATGATAAATCCACCTTTTACCTTCCAAGCATACAACCCAAACACGAGAACTAAACCTAAAACACCAAGCAAAACTTTCGGATCACCAAAATCACCAAGACCAACAAGAACGGCATCATTACTAACGACCATACCCATGCTCTTTAAGCCAATAAATGCTATAAATGCACCAATACCCGCACTGATGGCTCGCCTCAAATCATGTGGCACACTTCTTACAATCCAAACCCTAAATTTAGTAAATGAGAGTATCAAAAAGAGCATGCCAGAGATAAATATAATTCCCAATGCTGTCTCCCAAGGAATTTTCATTCCTAATACTAAACCAAATGTAAAGTAGGCATTAAGCCCCATACCAACACTCATCGCAATCGGCGTATTTGCCCAAAGTCCATTTAAAATAGTTGCAAAGATAGTGATAAGAGCTGTAGCAGTAATCAGCGCTGCAAAGTCCATACCTGTTTTACTCATGATAATAGCATTGACCGGGATAATATACATCATTGTCAAAAATGTCGTAAAACCTGCCCTAAACTCGGTTTTAACATCTGTATTGTGTTCTTTAAGCCTAAATAAATTCAAATTCACTCCTTAATATGTTTTTAACTCATTGTATAGACTATCTCTCTCCACGGGTACGAATCCGCTTGTAGTTATCAGGTCTGTAAAATCTTTTATACTCATGCCATTTGCACTTTTTGCTCCTGCGGCTGATTGAATTGCCTCTTTTTCTATCGTTCCATCTAGGTCATCTGCTCCAAACTCAAGTGCAATCAGTGCTAGGTTTATCGTTGAGGTTGCCCAGTATGCTTTTATGTGCGGGATATTGTCTAGCATTAGTCTGCTTATGGCATATGTCTTTAAAATTTCAGTTGAGCTTAAAAAGTCTTTTACTTTTAGAAAATTATTCTCTTTTTGATAGACTAGAGGGATAAAAGCATTGAAACCGCCAATCTCATCTTGTAAACCTCTTAGTCTTAACATGTGGTCAATCCTATGCTCCCTTGTCTCTATATGCCCAAAAAGCATAGTAGCGTTTGACTCTCTTCCTCTTTTATGCCAAAGTCTGTGAATCTCAAGCCACTCTTCTGATTTGACCTTGCCTCCACAAACTCTTTTTCTCACTTTTTCATCAAAAATCTCAGCTCCACCACCAGGCATAGAATCAACTCTATACTCAATCATCTTATCTATGATTTGCTCATAAGTTAAGTTATACTCTTTAGACAAAAAGTGTACTTCTGCTGCCGTTAAAGCCTTTACATGTAGAGAGGGAAATCTTGTTTTTATCTTTAAAAAGACCTCCAAGTACCAATCTAAACCAGTTTGCGGATTGTGAGCAGAGACTATATGAACCTCTTTTATGCCGTTTTTATATGATTTTTCAACCGAGTTTAGTATCTCTTCGTGGGTTAGAGTGTATGGGTTTGGATTTTTTCT
>CAZXOZ010000113.1:0-3757 GCA_964642805.1 uncultured Sulfurospirillum sp.
CATAGCTATATCTGTCATAAAAAGTCTGCTCTCTTGCAAACAACTGCTCTTGCTCTAG
Organism: uncultured Sulfurospirillum sp.; assembly: GCA_964642805.1. Classification (GTDB taxonomy): domain Bacteria; phylum Campylobacterota; class Campylobacteria; order Campylobacterales; family Sulfurospirillaceae; genus Sulfurospirillum_A. The sequence continues at coordinate 59 of CAZXOZ010000113.1, forward strand.
TGCTTTTTGTATGGCAATCTCTGTTCTTGTTTCTCTTTGTATCATATCTTGTGAAGCAAATAGCAATGAGCTAAGCAAAAGTATTAATATAAATTTCATAATCATACTCCAATAATTTATGGAAATTATATCACATTATTATGTTGCATTCCTTGACTCATGTTGTAATATATAGGCTTTCATCTCATCTAGTGGTTTTGGTTTAGCGTAGTAGTATCCTTGCATATTGCAACATCCACTCTCTAGCAAAAAATCTCTTTGTTCCTTTGTCTCAACACCTTCTGCTATGATATTGAGTCCAAGGTTTTTAGCAAGAGAGATGATAGTTTTGACTATAGCCACATCCTCTTTATCATCTGGAATATCTCTTATAAAAGATTGGTCGATTTTGATCTCATTAACTGGTAGTTTTTTAAGATATGAGAGCGAGGAATAGCCTGTACCAAAGTCATCAATAGAGATTGCAATACCAATATCACTTAATCTCTTTAGTCTCACTATCGCCTCCTCAGGATTCTCCATAATATGACCTTCTGTAACCTCCATAATCAGCCAATTTGGATTAAAATTACAGCTTGACATACTCTTTTCAACTCTCTGGATAAGTGCATCACTTTTTAACTCTTTTGCACTAAGGTTTAGTGAGAGTGTGCCTGGATTTAACCCCTCTTTACGCCATAAAGATATATGCTTCATAGCAGTTTTCATCACCCATGCATCAATCTCAACTATCATGCCTGTCTCTTCAGCCAAAGGGATAAATTGTACAGGGGAGACTAGCCCTAAAACCGGATGAGCCCAACGCACCAATGCCTCCATTCCTATAATTGTATCTAAATTAGCATCAATTTGTGGCTGAAAAAAGAGTGAAAACTCCTCCTTTTTGATTGCCTGCCTTAAGCTATTTTTCATCTTTGTCTTCTCGACAATAAAATCTGTCATTTTTTGTGAATAAAACTGATAGTTATCTCTTCCCTCATCTTTTACTTTATACATAGCCGTATCTGCGTATTTTAAAAGATTGTGAGCATTGCTAGCATCTTGTGGATATAGGCTAATCCCAATACTGCATGTTATATGATGAGCGTAACCATCTACATGTAAGGGATTTATTACCAATGAATCTATTATTTTTTGAGCCAACAAGGAGGCATCTTCGGCTTTATTTAAGTCTTCAACTATGATAGCAAACTCATCGCCCCCCAATCTTGCTAGAGTGTCTTGCTCTCTAATTGTAAATCTAAAAAGATTTGCCACGGACTTTATGACTCTATCCCCTGCCTCATGCCCTAAAGTATCATTAATTTGTTTAAATTGATCCAAATCCAAACATATCAATGCAAGCTTAGTTTTATTTCTTTTTGCTTTTTGCACACACTGCTCTATTCTATCACTAAGTAAAATTCTATTTGGCAGTCCTGTTAGGGTATCATGAGTTGCTTGATGAGTTAGCTTGTACTGCTGCTGATCTATCTTTTTTAAAGCATACTTCTGCTTTGAAATATCTTTACATGTGGTATAGATAACATTTCTCCCATCTAAGATAATGCTAGTAAGAGTTACCTCAGTCCAAAACTTCTCACTATTTTTTTTAATATGTTGCCACTCAAAAGTGTGAGACCCACCCCTAAGAGCCACTTTCACCATCTTTACCGCTTCCTTCATACTGCTCACACCATTTGGTTGTAGCTTTGGTGATAGTTGTGCCGTAGAGATTTTAAGTACATCTTGTTTTGAGCCATACCCAAATACTCTCACAGCTTGTTCATTGCAGTCTAAAGCTTGCAAGGTCTTAGCATCTAGTATAAAAACACTATCTGTTGTATTTTCAAATACGGCGTCATAAAGCTCTCTTTGTTTTCTTAGTTTTTTATTATGTTTTAAAGTTTGGTAGTGTCGATATACAAAAAAGAGCATGATTATAAATAAAATTCCGCCTACAGCATAAGCAGTAGTGTAGTCTATCTTTGGATTATATTTTGTAACTCTCCACTTTTGAGTAATCTCATCTAGAGTCTGTTCATCTAAAGAGAGTAGTCCTTTATTTAAAATCTCTAATAACACTGGGCTGGTATCAATAACCCCAAAACCAGCTTTTATAGGATTATTTTTTGCCAAAAAACCATTTAACTTTAATTGGTCAAACCCATATTTTTGTATTATAGTATCAGATAGCTTACTTAAAGTGATAACTCCATAAACCTTATCACTATGTATCTTTTCAACTATTTTATATAAATCTTCCTCTACTTTTATATCTAAAAAGGGATATATTTTCTCGAGATGCTTTTGAAATGACTTATATTGAACAATAAGAGTTTCACCTATAAGCTCTTGTGGGTTTCTTGAAAATGTTTTATCTAGTTTTGTTAAAATGGTAAAATAGTCTTTTAAGAAAGTATCTGTAATATTAAAGTTTTCAAGCTCCTTTTCATCTTCTACTTTAATTGATACAATATCACAACCTCCATCAGATACTTGTTTAAAAAACTCCTCTTTGCTCTTAAACTCCAAGTAACTAAACTCAAAATTTAATCTTTTAGAGATAAAATCAAGCACATCAATCATGATGCCATTATATTTAGTGCTTGTGATAGAGTACTCCAAACCAGATGATGGTCTAATGCAAACAACAGGCTCTTTTCTACTCTTTATATAGTTTACTTGGGCTCTATTCAGATGTGATTTATGCTCATCATCATTCAACACAAACTCATCAAAATTTATTTGGTATTTAGTCATTCCCATTATCCTATAGATATCATTGATGGCTCTAACTCCATCTTCAGATATATCTCCTAATGATCTATCTCCATAGTAAGCCAGCTCTTTAAGTTTATTTGCCTCATACATCAGTGCATCTCTTGTTTTATTTTGGAAGTTGTATTTTTTTAGTATAAGCTCAACACTTTCTTCAATATTGTCAAAAGCATATTTCCATCCTATTAGGGAAGCGCTATTGAGCCTATGCACTCTGCGTGGATGCTCTTTATGCTCTTTTTGACTAGTAAACAGTATGTCGCTATAGAAGTTAAATCCATAATCCTTTGGATGAAAGATATTGACTTCAACTCCTCGTTTTTTTAACTCATAGACCTCATTCGTGAGATAGATGGAGGCGATATCCACTTCTCCATCAATCAAAATATTCAATTTATTCTTTCTAGTATCAACTCTTTGAAAATCTCTTCTGCCAATATCGCCAGTTAAAAGCATAGCGAAAATACCTGCTGAATAATCCTTGGTATTGAGCATAATTCTTTTATCATAAAATTTTTCAATAGTGTCAATTCCTGAAGACTTTAGGCTCACAAGTGCAAATGGTGAAGACTGAAAGATAGCTGACATCAAAAGAATCTCTTTTGAGTGACTTTTATCTCTGATAAGAGAAGTTCTACCTACGCCATACCATCCCTCATTGTCTAAAACATTTTGTACAACATCTGTGCCAAAAGTATACTTTTTAAACTCCACATCTAAGCCAAAATCCCTATAAAAGCCCTTCTCTTTTGCCATATAATAACCAGCAAACTGAAACTGATCAAGCCAATGAAGCTGTAGCGAAACTTTTTCTAGTTTATCACTAGAAAGAAGATTTGATATGACAAAAATTATGAGAATTAAAAACTTCATGTCATACTCCCAGTGCTTAAAGTAAACTATTCATATAGTTTTTAGAAAATTAAAGTATCGCTCTAT
>CAZXOZ010000114.1:0-3695 GCA_964642805.1 uncultured Sulfurospirillum sp.
GTCATTAGGATGTACCTTAATTCCTGGCATCCTCTATCACCACCTTTCGGTTAAATTTGGATTTGTATTATACCAAAAAAATCTAGACTAAAGCTTAGACGAAAATATACACCAATATATTGACTTTATTCGTCTGTACTGCTATACTTTCAGTAGTGATAAAAAGGTGACAAATGAATATAGCACTACTAAAAAACAAAACCAATAAAGCCCAACATAATTGCTCAACATGATTTATGAGTTTTTAGTAGCGATATGGACGAGATAACCAAAGTTTTAGACTGCCTAGTAAAACAAGATATTGCTACATGTATACGCAGTAAAAATATTCGCATAGACAAAGAGATGGCCTCACTAGAAGTATTGAGTACTCTCTTAAAATTTAGAGAAAATAACAATGCCCACATGTAGCAGTAGTTGCGAAACACAGTATTCTAAAAAAAGGTACTCTACTTTTGGAGTTATAACTCTAATATCTTTGGCTTTACCCTTCATTAAGATAGATGGCAATCACTTTTTTCTTTTAAGTTTTGACAAAAAACAGCTTCACCTACTCTTCACATCATTTGATATGCAAGAGCTCTATCTCATGCCATTTTTACTCATCTTACTGTTTTTGGGGGTCTTTTTTGTCACCGCTTTAGGTGGACGAGTTTGGTGCGGGTGGGCCTGTCCACAGACTATCTTTAGGGTTATATATAGAGACTTGATAGAGACTAAGCTATTGGGCATAAGAAAGAGTATCAAAAATAAACAAAAATCCTACAAAAGTGACTATAAAAAAATCTTAGCGTTAATTATATGGATTGCACTTTCCCTTCTAGCTTCAGCTAACTTTATATGGTACTTTGTGCCTCCACAAGATTTTTTTACTTATCTTCAAAATCCCCTAGAGCATACTGTTTTATTGGGATTTCTTTTAGGTATTGCTGGGTTTTTGATTTATGATATTGTCCTTTTAAAAGAGGATTTTTGCATCTTCGTCTGTCCCTATGCGAGAATTCAATCTGTACTATATGATGATGAGACTATCCAAACAGTCTACAATGAAAATCGTGGAGGAAAGATATATGATGAGCATAAAAATCTCATCAGTAGCAAACCAAAAGGGGCAAAGGATGAGTGTACGGGCTGTCAATCATGTGTAACAGTCTGCCCTACTCATATAGACATCAGAAAGGGTATGCAACTAGAGTGTATCAACTGCTTAGAGTGTGCTGATGCCTGTACAGAGGTCATGGGCAAGCTTGGTAAAACTTCACTCATAACTTGGGCTAGCACAAGTGCAGTTGAGCAAAACAGAAAGACACAGTTTGTGAGATTTAAAACTATTGCGTACGGGGTTGCACTTTTGGTCGCTCTTATAGCCCTGTTTATAATGGGGAGCACTAAAGAGCATATGCTACTAAACATCAACCGCACAACTCAGCTATTTAAGATAAAAGATGAGGGTAAAACTATACAAAATGCCTATATATTTCTATTTCAAAATACAGACTCAAAAGACCACAAATACTATTTTGAAATTAGTCACAAAGATATATCTATCAAAAAGCCATCAAAACCCTTTGCTCTAAAAGCAGGAGCTAAGCAGAAGAAGATAGTGATTTTACAAGCAGATAAAAGTCTATCACAACATCAGAAAAAAGATACCGTTTTAGAGCTAACTGTAACTGCATTTGCAGTGGGAAATAAGGAGAAAATCATAGTTATAAGGGAGACAACTTTTGTCTATCCAAGTCCATATTCAGTTAAAAAACAGCTCTCCAAATAAAACTCTACATGTAGAGATAGAACTCAACTCTTTTAGCAAAAATAAATATAGTTTTTGCTAATCTTACATCAATATTTTAAAACAAGAGAGAGATATGTCAAAACTTAAACGAACTGCCCTTTTTGATAGGCATAAAAAACTAGGTGCAAAAAATATTGGATTTTGTGGATGGGAGATGCCTGTTCAGTTTGCGGGCATACTAAAAGAGCATGAAGCTTGCAGAAACGGGGTGGCTATCTTTGATACTTCTCATATGGGGGAGTTTTTCTTTGAGGGAGATCTTCGCACTAGCGGTGTCAATGATGCTACTACGGTTGATGTAGTGCAACTTTCTATCGGAAAGTGCAAATATGGCTTTTTGCTAAATGAGGATGGTGGGGTTATTGATGACCTTATTATATATAAAATCAGTGATAAGAGGCTTATGTTTGTTGTAAATGCCTCTAGGATTGAGATTGATTTTAAGACCATTAAAGAGCATCTTAAAAGTGGGAAGTTTACAGACTTATCTAGTCAAACCTCTAAGATTGATATTCAAGGAAGAGATTCTAAAAAGACTCTTCAAGAGTTTGTGCCGTTTGATTTAGGTGAGCTTGGGTTTTTTGGATTTGCTGAGTGTGAGATTATGAGTAGCAAAGCGATAGTAAGTCGAACTGGCTACACAGGTGAGCTTGGGTATGAGCTATATATTGAAAATGAAACAGCACCAAAACTTTGGGATAAACTAATGCAAAGAGGTGCGGTTCCAGCTGGACTTGGGGCTAGAGATGTTCTTCGTCTTGAGATGGGTTATAGTCTTTATGGGCAAGAGTTAAACGAAAAGAGAACTCCTATAGAGGCTGGTGTTGGTTTTTTTGTGAAGTATGATAAGAGTTTTACAGGCAAAGAGGCACTTTTGAGGCAAAAAGAGTCTGGTGCTTTAAGAGAGTCTATCTCCTTTAAGACAGGCTCAAAAAGAGCACCAAGGAACGGCATGGAGATTTGGCAAGATGAGCAGAAGATAGGAGTTGTAACGAGTGGAACTTTTTCGCCCTCAATTGACTCTGGCATAGGGCTAGGCTCGGTTGAATCAAAACTTTTTGATAGAGATAATGCACTAAAGCTTAAAAACAGCAGGGGAGATATTCCGATATATTTGGAAAAACTTCCATTTTACAAGGGTAGATAATGACAAAAAAATATAGCAATGAGCATGAGTGGGCTGTGATAGACGGTGATATAGTTAGTATTGGGCTTTCTGCTTATGCAGTTGAGCAGCTAGGAGACATCACTTTTGTTGAGCTTCCTGAGATTGGTGCTGAAGTGATTAAAGATGAGAGTGCTGCTTTTATCGAATCAGTAAAGGCTGCTAGTGATATATATACTCCAGTAGGCGGAGAGGTTGTTGAGGTCAATGAGGAGCTTGAGAGTGCACCTGAGCTTCTAAATACCGCAGCTGAGACTACTTGGATATACAAATTAAAAATCAGTGATAAAGATGAGTTTGAGACTCTTATGGATGAAGTCGCTTATCAAGCTTATATAGGAACTCTATAGATGTCGTACACTCCACATACTAAGCAAGATGTGCAAAAAATGCTTGACCTGATTGGTATAAAAGATGAATCAAATCTTTTTGATATGATTCCAGATGAGCTTAGGGCAAAGAGTTTTAATCTGCCTGAAGGGCTTAGTGAGTTTGAGGTGTTTGATAACTTTAAAGAGTTAGCTAATAAAAACGATACTTCGAAAGTCTGCTTCTTAGGTGGTGGATACTATGATCACATAATTCCCTCTGCAGTGGATGCTCTATCAATGCGTTCAGAGTTCTATACGGCATATACTCCATATCAAGCAGAAGCTTCGCAAGGAACTCTTCAAGCTCTATATGAGTACCAAAGTATGATTTGTGAGCTTACTGGCATGGAGGCGACAAACGCTT
>CAZXOZ010000115.1:0-1576 GCA_964642805.1 uncultured Sulfurospirillum sp.
TAGTTTTCACAGAAACTTTTCACTTCGTGAAACCGCTATTCGCTAGTTTTCGTAGTTTTAGGGGTTGTAGGGGATTTATTCCCTACAGCTATAGCGAGCTTTGCTTGATATAGTGCGTAAGGCCAGAGACTAAGTATAATCTCCTCTTTGTTTTTATTGCTCCGCTTACTCAATACCTTAGCAAGTGGAATGACAATTGAACCCTTTGACTAACTATCAAATTTTCAGAGGGTTCAATAAATATGATAGAATGTTTTTTTGCAAAAAAGGTAGAGTTTGATTAAAAGTAGATTAAAAGAGTTAGGTGCAGATTTTTCACTGTTGCTAGTCGCGATATGCTGGGGCGGGACATTTTTTATAGTTCAAGATGCCATAGAGGATACCCCTGTGTATATATTTTTATTTTGGCGGTTTTTGATTGCGACTGTTTTGATGGGGCTTTTCTCTTTTAGAGAGCTTAGAAAACTTGACTTTGATATATTGAAAGCAGGAGGGATTTTAGGCATCTTTTTGTTTTTAGGTTTTGCAACTCAAACTTTTGCTTTAACTCATACATACTCTTCTACAGTAGCATTTATAACAGGGCTTAATGTTGTGATTGTTCCATTTGCAGTCTATTTGATATTTAAGAAAAAAGCTTCTATCTACTCACTGTTTGGGGCTGTTTTTGCATCAATAGGGTTGTATCTGCTGACCAATAATCAGGCTTTAGGTGGGTTTAGTTATGGTGAATTTTATGCTCTTTTGTGTGCGGTTATGTTTGCACTGCATATAACTTTTACAGATTTTTATGCAAAAAAATATAGTGCTTTTTTGCTTGTTACTATTCAGTTTGCTGTTGTAACTCTGTTTTGCTTTGTAGGAGCAGTTATACTTGATGGCTATATTGTGCCAAGTAGTTTTGATGGGGTTTTTCTTGAAGCTCTTGCTATAACTGTAATTTTTGCTACAATTTTTGCTTTTTTTACTCAAACAGTTATGCAAAAGTTTACAACACCTGCAAAAACTGCTATTATATTTACAATGGAGCCTGTTAGTGCGGGAGTGTTTGGTTACTACTTTGCAGGGGAGCAGTTTTATACCATTCAGCTTGTTGGAGCTGGATTGATTCTATTTGGTATGCTTAGTGCTGAGATTGGAACCTATTTTAGACGCAAAAAGGTAAAAAATGAGTAAGATACTTTTAGTAGTAGTTCTTTTTTTTACAGGATGTGCATACAAAGCTCCATACACAACTTCAAAGCCATACTTTATAGTCATAAAAAACTCACAAATAGCCGTAGCTGATACGGGATTTATTAAGAAAAATGAGAGCACAATCAACCTCCAGCTATTCTCTGCTTCAACGCCTATACTTGATTTACATGTAGAGCAGATGGTCTGCATAAATCGTACATGTGTATCAAAAAAGAGATTCAATGTAGAGTTTTTTGGGTACACACACTACGAGAGCTTTGTAGATGAGATATTTAGACTTAAGCCAATATATGATAAAAAAAATCTTAAAAAAATAGAGAGCGGGTTTGAGCAAAAGATAGAGACAGAAAATTTTGATATAACATATAGAGTTGAAGGT
>CAZXOZ010000115.1:1676-3669 GCA_964642805.1 uncultured Sulfurospirillum sp.
AGAGAAAAATCACTAAATGCCTTCATAGATGAGTTAAAACGCTGTGAGCAACTAGGACTCGATAGACTGAATTTTCACCCCGGAAGTCATTTGAAGCTTATAAGCGAAGAGGAGTGCTTGGGGTTCATAAGCGAGTCCATGAATGAGGCGTTGCGTCAAACAAGTGGCGTAAAGCTTGTTATAGAGAATACTGCTGGGCAAGGCAGTAACTTAGGTTACAAATTGGAACACTTAGGGTATCTGATAGATAACTCTATAGATAAGGAGCGAACAGGCGTCTGTATAGACACTTGCCATCTTTTTGTCTCTGGTTATGACTTTCGGTCAGCAAAAACATATGAAGAAACTATGGAAAGTTTTGATACTATTGTTGGATTTGGACACTTGATGGGAATGCATCTAAATGATTCTAAACCAGATCTTGGGAGCAAGCTTGATAGACACCACTCCATAGGAGAGGGAAAGTTGGGGCTTGAGCCATTTAGACTTATTATGAATGATGAGAGGATAGATGATATACCGATGGTGCTTGAGACAATTGATAGCACTATATGGAAGCAAGAGATTGAGCTTCTTTATAGTCTAATTGAAAACTAACCTCACTAAGGAGAACAGATGAAGAGATATACAAAGATGGTTGCTTTGCTTGGCTTAAGTGCAGCAACATTAAATGCAGCAGGATACAAAATCCCTCAACAATCACTAAATAGCATGGCACTAGGTGCGGCTTATGTGGCAAATACAGATGGAGCAGACAGCAACTACTATAATCCTGCAAATATGGTTTGGATGGATGAGGGTTCTGATATAGAGGTATCTTTAACATATATACATATTCCTCAAACTAGCTATAAGCATAACGGCAATAGTGCATTTGATGCTAAGTCATTAAAAGAGAGCTCTATTTTGCCAACTATTCACTACATGTCACCATCCTATGGAGATTATAGATTTGGATTCTCTATGGTAGTTCCTGCAGGACTCTCAAGAAGGTGGGATGCCACTCTTCAAAAGGCGACTGCTGAAGAGTTTGGCTTGAAGATTATAGAGTTAAATCCAAATGTAGCTTATAGGGTAAATGATAGATTTGCAGTTGGTTTTGGTCTTAGAGGGCTATATTCGACTGGAGTAATTAATCTAGAGGGAACAGGATATAAGAGTGAGATGGAGGCTGATTCTATCAATTTTGGTTACAATTTAGCGATGAGTTATAAACCTATTGAAAATCTGACCCTATCTGCAACATATCGCTCAAAGGTTGACTTAAGCGTTGAAGGTGATGCTAAGGGAAATTTAGGAGCACATAGTTTTGATACTGACGCTAAAACACTAATACCGCTTCCTGCAGCACTGGCATTAGCCGTGGCTTATACAGTAGATAAAACAACAGTAGAGTTTGTATATGACAGAACCTATTGGTCTGCGTATGATTCACTAGATTTTAATTTTGCTGACTCAATCCTAGAGGCTTCTGCTCTTGGTCAGGTAAAGCCAAAAAACTGGAAAGATAGCAATACCTATAGATTTGGTGTTACTCATAGATATAGTGATGAGTTAAAACTGATGGCTGGTTTTGGTATAGACAAGTCTCCTATTCCTGATAGCACGCTTGGTTTTGAAACACCTGATAGCGATGCTTTGATATACTCTACTGGATTTGAGTACAAGATAAATAGAGATATGAAGATGGGCTTAGCTTATCTCGTTAGTGACAAAAAGGATAGGAGGATTAGTAGAGATATGCCAAATCCAAACGGAGAGTTTACAGACTCAGCAGCTCATATGCTCACCCTCTCTTTTAAGTACAAGTTTTAAAAATGATAGAGTATAAGTATCAAAATTTTTATGAAGCGATTGAGCACAATGCCAAGATAAGCCCTAAAAAGTCTGTTATTTTTATAGAAAATAGAAAAGTCAATAATCTAAGATTTAAGCAAAAAATTGATACTTTTGCTAGATTTTTAGAGTTTAGTGACATAAAACAAGGAGATAG
>CAZXOZ010000116.1:0-3661 GCA_964642805.1 uncultured Sulfurospirillum sp.
CTGATTCATCTTTGGTAATCTCTTTTTGTAAAACTCTTCTACCTATAAAAGCATTAAATACTTTTTCATCACTTAATTTAAAAGTCGTATCTGCTTTGGATAATATGTCTTGAAAACAATTATCTATACTGATTTTTGATTTTTCAATAATCTCATTTGCTTTTAAAACTTCATCATCTACTTTTTGACACTCTATTGCAATATCTTTTTGAATATTTGGGGGTGGGAGTGGGATTTTAACTTCATTTCGCAAAAAGGCACTATTTAAACTTTTTCCAAATGTATTAAAATTATCTTTTTCTAAATCAATTATTTTTCCATTAAATAAATGAAATAAATAATCATTTCTTATTTCATGTGTTTTTGGTACCAGTCCTGCTATGGCTTCATTTGTATATAAATCTTTCCCTGCTATTGCAGTTTTACCAATAGAAAGTTTAAAACTTAAAAGTGTTGTCCCTTTTGGTATTAATTTTACATTGGATTTTTTAATTCCATCTTCTGTTATTTTTTCTTTTGTTTCGCTTATGATATTTCCATTCATTTCTGATATAGAAACCCATAAATTATTGCCGTTGAAATACTCAGAATTAGCTCTTGCTGGTGTTCCGCCAATTAATACATCAACAACATCACCTAATTTTCTTTGCCATTCAGATCTTCCAATTATTTCAATTTTTTTATTAGGATTTAAACTCAAAGCCTTATTAAACTCAACTCTTGAAAAATCCAACATATCAATCAATCTAGCCTTAGAAACAAACTTCACTAAACTTTCAGGTATCTCAACTTTTTCATCACTAAAGTTTCTAGCTATTAAACTATTTATTCTGTTTTCATCTTTTTTATCGCTTGGATTATAAAGGGGTGTCTGTATTGTATTTAAATTTCCACCACTATATTGAATACCCTCATCTCCTTTTCTACCACTCCACCCATAACCTAAAAACTTTTTGTTTTCTTTACCATCACTTGGAGCTTTAACGATGATGACTTCTTTTTTATTTAAACTAGCTAAACAAAAGTAGTAAAGCTTATCTTCTTCTATGGCCCGTATATAGTTTATGAGTGTAGTTTTCTTCTTGTTTGCTTGGCTTGATTTGTCATAACTACTTTTATACTCTTCAAATATCTCTTTTTTAAAGAGTTCTTCATTTTTTACATTTTGCAAAAATGATTTATAAATCTCAAAATCTATCCCTACATGTGAACAATAGTTTTCTAATAAATCTTTATCTTGAAATAATTCATTTGTACTAAAATCTCCCTTAAACCACGAAGCTACCATATATTTTAGATGCTTTTGAATATCGGGATTATTGTTTTTTCTTTTTAAAAATAGTGTTACGGTATTTGTACCAGTTTTGCCAAATGTACCACTTCCAAACTCTGCAATTGCTATGATGTCAAAGTACCTTATGATTATCTCTCGTGTTTGCACATAAGTATTTACCCCATCGCCTTTACTTAAAATAGAACTAGGCAACACTATACCAGCAACACCATCTGCCTTTAAAAGCTGTTTTGCCTTTTCTATAAAAAAGCACTCTATGTAGCTTTTTTCTTCTATACTTTTTGTAAGTTCAAACTCTTTTCTCTCTTCATCACTTAGTGTTTCTAAAAAACCTTTTACACTATAAGGTGGATTTGCTACAAGAACTGAAAAGCTATCATTTTGTATGATTTCATCTTGCTTTAGGGCATCATTATAGACTATGTTTATATCATCTTGTCCATACATAAATGAACTAACTTTTGCTACCTTAGAAAGTCTGTATTCTTTTTCTATGCCATATATATTTTTATGTAAATCTTTTGGCATATTTGAAGCTACTTCATTTAAAAAGTGTCCAGCACCACAAGCATAATCTATGCTTTTTGGGCTATCTTGTTCTTTTGCAATGTTTTCAAGTGGTAAGGATTTTATGATAAACTTTACTACAGGCATAGGAGTAAAGAACTGCCCCTCTGACTGTTTAACACCTTGGTCTAAAAAGCCCTCAAACATATCTCCTAAAAATTGATGCTCATCATCTCCACCTGTTAGTTTTATGTCTTGGAGCATTTTTACTATCCTTAGTAAGACTTCAAAGTTTTGATAAAATAACTTTTCATTATGAACTTGCAAAAAAGAAAAATCACTATTTGTAAAAAACTTTTGCTTTTTAAATAACTCGACAATAATATCTCTAGTCATATTTGGCTTATTTGTAAATACACTAAAAGCCTTCTCTATCTCTATATTTTCAATATATGTTATCTCTTCATTTAAAAACTTCTCCATACCATCACGATAAAGCTCTTGAAGTCTGTCTTGAAGTGAAAAAGGGTCATCATAAGCGACACCTTTCCAGTAAAATTTTAGTTCATTTTTACTATCTCTTGTATTGTTGTCTTCATCAACTACTTTACATAAAAATAGATTTACAAGTATATCAGCACGACCACCACTCGCCCCGTGTCCTACCTGCCATTTTGGTTCTAGTTCTATGTGACTAGGATTGTACCCTTGCGATAAAAGTCTATCTGTGCACTCAAATACTACAAAATTTTCTGATTGTTTGCTGAGTGTTAAACTCGGCATATTTTTTGATATACATATCATTAGTTCTTTTAAAACCTAATGTCTCTAATGCTTTTTTAAAATTATCTTTTTTTATCATTGTTGCTTCTTTATTCTTTTTAACATCTTAGCTGTTTAAAAGTACCAATTTTCTCATATTTGAAAATATTCTGATAACTGATACTGTAACTTGTGAAGCAATATTACTTTTTTGTTTTGAATGTTCTGCTCTTTTTCACTAGCTCATTTACATATCTACCCTAAAAAAAACTACTCCCACTCCCATTCTCACCCACAATAGCAGTTACATTTATATTTTCAGGAAATATACTCACATAGTCTTTTTTTTCTTCAATGGTCAGTTTATCATCTTTATACTTGCATTCAAACCGAGGAGAAAAATTAAACCCTTGCTTTTCTATATTTTTGTATTTTTCAACCCAAAGATAAACTAGCTCCACATCAATCCACCAACATGATTTTAATAATACTTTTTATCTCACTTATCTGCTTAGAGGTTACTCTTATGTCTAGTTTTTTCAATACCCTCTTTAAAGAGACCGTTCTTATCTGGTCAAGCACAACAAAGCTATCTTTTTTTAGCTGAATTCTTGTTGGATAATCCCTATGCCTTGAAGTCATCGGTGCAATAATCACATTGTTATAGTTCATCTCTTTTGGAGAGACTATCAAACAAGGTCTTGTTTTTTGTATCTCACTTCCTATAGTTGGGTCTAGGTTTACCAAAACTACTTCATATTGGTTATAGTTCATCCCACTCTTTCATATCCAAACTATCGTCTATTAAAAGTTCGTTTTTACTGTTTCTGAACTTATCTTCCCAGCCTTTTCTAGGGTTTTTCGAAACTTCTAAAACAATACTATTTTTACTTACATGTAGATCAAATGAAGTAGGTTTTTCAAACATCTTCAATATACTAGCAGGGATTCTTATGCCCTTACTCGTTCCTATATCTATAAGTGAAACTTGCATAACAAACTCCTTTTTATATAATTATATTATAATTATGTTTTTCTGTCAAGCTTAAAAAAACTACTCCCACTCCCACTAAAAAACCAACCTTTTTTTCTATACTG
>CAZXOZ010000117.1:0-3627 GCA_964642805.1 uncultured Sulfurospirillum sp.
GACTTTGAGTTTGATGGGTGTAGTGTGAGTATAGATTTTAATGAAGTGTTTTAAGGTAGTTTGATATGAATAAAAGTAGCCTGTCCCCTTTAGTGTTATCCCCTTTAGCTAGAGTGTTGTTTTTGTTGCTATTTTTTGTTGGGTATTCCAATGCTACGCTCATCGCCAACTACCAACTAGACGAATGCTACTGGGACGGAACAGCAGGAGAAGCAAAAGATAGTGTAAACAACTATGATTTAACTATGATGGGCAGCACAGCAGATACCGAAAGTAATGAAACAGCAGGTGGAGGTATAGCTAGAGTCGGCAAGTTTGATGGTACTGGATATCTAGAGCTAAGTGATAGTAGTCAGCTAAACTTGGATAATAATTTTACTATATCAGCATGGATAAAAACAACACAAAATCATGGAGTAATAGTATCAAAAGCAAATCTAGCCAATCCTTGGGATGGATATATCTTTTCAGTAGGAGGATACGGCAGAGCCAAAGAGCTTGCTTTTTGGATGGGGAATGGTGCAGGAACACGCAATTGGTATTTTAGTGGGGTAGATGTAAATGATGGAGCTTGGCATTTCGTTGGAGTTACGATAAACAACAACACAATAAAGTTTTATGTAGATAATCAGCTTGTAAGTACTCAATCATTTGCAGGAGGCAGTGCAAACACATCAACAGAGCCATTTAGGATAGGAAAATATGTCTCGGATGCTCCACATCTGCCAAGATTTATTGGAAATATAGATGAAGTTAAGGTGTTTGGCGAGGCTTTGGATGAAAATCTTATGACTTCGATATACGACAATGAGTATTTAAAAAAAAATTATGATGGGAGTGAAAGAAGTATTGCAAAATGTCCTATTATTGAATATCGTTTTGAAAAGTGCTTGTGGAGTGGAGCGGAAGGTGAAATTGAAAATCATAGAAAAAGTCAATATGCTGCTACTGCAAAGGGTGGAGCAAGCATAGATGGCTCAGCAGTTGGCGGTATATTTAGAGTTGCTGACTTGTCAAATAATGGAGATTATATAGAGATTAAAAATTCTCCCAATCTGTCTTCTTATACTTTAAGTACTTGGGTTAAGGCACCAAATGGTAACTATAGCCCAATATTTGTCAAGGGTACGGATATAGAGGTGTATATCGGTAATGGCTTGACTGTTGCACATAACAGGGGTATTTCAGGCAGTTTTGACTACAAGTATTTTCCTACTCCTCCTAATAATAGTTGGTTTTTACTTACGGTTACTTATGATGAAGATACAGAAATTTTGGAAGTTTATTATGATGGGGTATCTCAAGGCCAAGAAAATAATTTTAAAGCACCACTTAATACACACAATATAATACGACTAGGAGAAGTAACAGCTTTTGGTACTCATTATTTAAATGGACAATTGGATGAAGTTAAGGTTTTTAGTGGGGCCTTGTCTTCTAGTGAGGTTCAAAGTATTTTTGATAACGAAAGTATTGGAAAAAACTGGAATGGGAATACTAGGACTTTTTCTAAATGTATTATCCCTGATCCTGTCGCCAACTACCAACTAGACGAATGCTACTGGGACGGAACAGCAGGAGAAGCAAAAGATAGTGTAAACAACTATGATTTAACTATGATGGGCAGCACAGCAGATACCGAAAGTAATGAAACAGCAGGTGGAGGTATAGCTAGAGTCGGCAAGTTTGATGGTACTGGATATCTAGAGCTAAGTGATAGTAGTCAGCTAAACTTGGATAATAATTTTACTATATCAGCATGGATAAAAACAACACAAAATCATGGAGTAATAGTATCAAAAGCAAATCTAGCCAATCCTTGGGATGGATATATCTTTTCAGTAGGAGGATACGGCAGAGCCAAAGAGCTTGCTTTTTGGATGGGGAATGGTGCAGGAACACGCAATTGGTATTTTAGTGGGGTAGATGTAAATGATGGAGCTTGGCATTTCGTTGGAGTTACGATAAACAACAACACAATAAAGTTTTATGTAGATAATCAGCTTGTAAGTACTCAATCATTTGCAGGAGGCAGTGCAAACACATCAACAGAGCCATTTAGGATAGGAAAATATGTCTCGGATGCTCCACATCTGCCAAGATTTATTGGAAATATAGATGAAGTTAAGGTGTTTGGCGAGGCTTTGGATGAAAATCTTATGACTTCGATATACGACAATGAGTATTTAAAAAAAAATTATGATGGGAGTGAAAGAAGTACCGTTTGTGCTAAGCCTATAGTTAACTATCGTTTAGATGACCTTTGTAACTCTGGGGGCAGTGGTTTTTTAGTTGCTGAGAGTGAATTGGGAATCAATGGAACCGTTAGACCTAGCGGGGATACCTTGATAGCTAAAAGCGCAAAAGTATGTACGGGCGTAGAGTTTAATGGTGTTGACCAGTATATAGATGTCAACGACAGTAGTGTGCTAGATAATACTAATAAATTGACCACAATGGCTTGGATTTATCCCGAAGAGCTAGAGCAGACGAATGGAACAAATGCAAGAGGTATTTTTTCTAAAATAAATCATTTTTCAGGAAATTCTCAGTATGCATACGGAGCCTTTTTTTGGAATGGACATAATCAAACATCAAATAGTGCGCGTTTATATGTTGATATAGTTAGCCAAAATGATAGAACACACTCAAATACCTTTATAAAAGAAAAAGAGTGGACGCATATAGCAATTGTTTTTGATGGAGAACTTCCTGTAAGTGAGAGATTAAAAATATATATCAATGGTCAACTAGACTCAGTTCACCCAGAAAGTAGCAGTTCGATACCAGATTTTGACTCCAACTTTTATATAGGAAATCTTTATACTGGGAGTACGCTAAAAGTCTTTAAGGGTATCATGGACGAGGTTAAGATATATAATAGTGCCTTAAGTCTGGAGCAGATAAAAACAACTTATGATTTTGAAAAAAATGGTTTAGACTATATGGGGCTAGTTAGAAACTGTATATGTTCTACCGACGACATAAATGTCAGCTTCAATGTTGTAGATAGAGTTGGTGGGTGTTTTAATTGGGATAGAAATATAACAACCAAAATAGTCAATCAAAATATAGATTTAGTTGTTTTAGCACGAGATGAAAATGGTACTGCTGTGAGTGATGCAAATATAACAAAGGTTGAGTTGTTAAACTATAGTGATATAGGTTGTAGTAGTTTGATTGATACTTTTGATGTTTGGAGTGGTGTTGGGCAGACAAACAGTAGTGGTTGTTTTGATGTGAGTTCTTTTGCTTATAATAGAGCGACAAGATGTGCAAAGATTAGAGTGTATGGCTCTATGGATTCAAATGAGACCAATGCAACATCGCTGGATAGTTTTGCAATTCGTCCAAAAGAGTTTCAGATAGATACTAATGCAACAGTTTTTTTTGCAGGAACCCTTTTTGGGATAGATTTTAATGCCACTGATATAACTGACAACAATGCAATAGACTATAACGAAACAATTGGAGATAGTTTTGAAGTAAGCATAACAGAAAATAAATCACAATGTAAAATTGTTAATTTTAATCCAGATATAAATAGCTCTTGGAATTTTGTAAATGGACACAAAGAGATAAATAGTTCATATAGTGAAGTTGGAGATATAAATATAACTATAAAAG
>CAZXOZ010000118.1:0-3550 GCA_964642805.1 uncultured Sulfurospirillum sp.
TTGCCAAGCTCGCTTAGTATATACTCTCTCTCTTCTCTCTTTTTTGCTCTATCTAATGCTAGCAGATACAGCCCTATCGCCTTCTCAAAATCCCCACTTTTACCATACCCATGTGCTAAAAGCGTCAAAGACTCTAGAGGGATTGTTTTATCTTTCAAAAGCGTTTTAAACTCACTCTCATCACTTACAATCTCAAAGCGTTTTATAAAGTTTTCTATATCAACTTTTTCCTCTTTTCTCCTATAAGCTCCCCACCAGTAGTTTACAAAAGAGATAAGAAAAATAGCAGAAAAAAGTATAATAAGCCCAAACATAGGATCACGATACTCTAAAAATATGCTATCCAAAATAGGCTCCTTTTACAAAGGATAATATTATACCAAATTTAGTATAATATCAAGGTGATACTATAAAAGCCCCATTCTAAACAAACAGCAGAGAGAATTTTTTAAGGAGCTTGCTTCTTGAAAAGGAGACAGTAAAACAGTATTTCTTCGCAAAGCGAAAGCTTTAGTGAGAGGAATTTTCAAGGAGCTTGCTTCTTGAAAAGGAGACAGTAAGATTATAGACTCAAACTCAATAGAAAACTTAAAATCCCGACTTGATATTGTTGAGGTGGTTGGGCACTACATGGAGCTTAAAAAGAGTGGTGCAAACTGGAAGTGTGTATGTCCTTTTCATGACGATAGAGATCCTAGTCTTGTTGTAAGTCCGTCTAAGCAGATATACCATTGCTTTGCTTGCGGGGTTGGTGGAGATAGTATAAAGTTTGTGATGGAGTATGAGAAACTTAACTACCCTGAGAGCATAGAGAGGTTAGCCACTATGTATAACTTCTCCTTGAGCTACACTTCGAGCGATGGAGAGAGGAGAGAGGATAGAAAACTACTTGAGAATATAAATCTATTTTTTCAAAAAAGATTAGTCCATAAAAATGAGGCTTTAAGCTACATAAAAGAGAGAGGCATAGGTGAGGCTAGTATGGAGAAGTTTGAGCTTGGCTATGCTCCAAGCTCTCTTGAGAGCCTTAACTTTTTAAGCTCGAGTGGGTATGCGATAAGTGAGGCTATTGAGACAGGAGTAGTAGGGGTTGGAGAGAGTGGAAAAAATTATGCTCGTTTTATAGAGAGAGTTACATTTCCTATTAGAAGTGCGAGTGGTAAGATAGTGGGTTTTGGGGGTCGCACTATAAGTGGTCATCAAGCTAAGTATGTAAACTCTCCTCAAACAAAACTTTTCAATAAATCCTATCTTCTTTATGGCTATAACTTTGCGAAAGAGAGTATATATAAAAATAGGGCAGTTATAGTTACAGAGGGCTATCTTGATGTGATAATGTTGCATCAAGCAGGGTTTACAAATGCAGTTGCTACTCTAGGAACAGCCTTAACAAAAGAGCATATCCCTATGATAAGTAGAGGTGACCCAAAAGTTATCTTGGCTTATGATGGTGATAGTGCAGGAGTTAAAGCAGCTCTTAAAGCTTCAGTTATGTTAAGTGGTTCGGGTATTGGTGGAGGAGTGGTTCTATTTACAGACGGCATGGACCCTGCCGATATGATTCAAAAAAATCGAAGTGATAAATTGAGTAGACTCTTTGATTCTCCTCAGCCTTTTGTTGAATTTGCCATAGAGAAGATAGTAAAAAATTATGATTTAAGCAACCCCATAGAGAAGCAAAAAGCACTAGAGGAAGGAATTGCATTTCTAAAATCTCTTCCAAGTTCAATCGCAAGTAGCTACTTTGGAGTTCTCTCAGGAGTGTTAAATATAGATCAAAAATTAGTAAAAGTCCAAACTCATCAATCAGATAGATTAAAAACGCAAAAGAGAGTCTTTGAAGACATGCTAGAGCTTACAATTATAAAAACTCTCTTAACTACACCTGAACTAATCGGCACCCTTTTGGATACTATAAGCATAGACATGTTCAAGACTCACAACATAGAGCTCTCTTTGCTTTTACAAGATGACATAGACAATCCTAGTCTAAGAAAAATACTTTTAAGGGACGATATAAAAGTCTATGACAAGGAGGAGCTAATGGCCTCAATGCTAAATTTTTTAATAAATTTTTATAACGATAAACTAACAGAGGTTAAAAACTCCTCTATGGATTATAAAAATAAGAGTTTTGAGATACGAAAAATTCGAGACAGTATATTTAAACTAAAACAAGGAAAACTGGTAAAATATGAAAAATAAAATACGAGCAATCGTACTCTTTAGTGGTGGGTTAGATAGCATGATAGCCATAAAGCTTATGACACTTCAAGGCATTGAAGTAGTAGCAGTCAATATGAATATAGGCTTTGGAAGCAGAACCAATGTAGATGAGATTATGAAGACAAGAGCCGAACTTGCAGGAGGAAGTTTTAGGGTTATTGATGTTAGAGATGACTATATCAAAAAAGTTCTTTTCAATCCAAAGTATGGCTATGGAAAACATTTCAATCCATGTATAGACTGTCATGGTTTTATGTTTAGAGTTGCAAAAGAGTATCTTGAAGAGCTGGGTGCTAGTTTTATGGTAACTGGTGAGGTTTTAGGTCAACGCCCTATGAGCCAAAGAGCAGAGGCTTTAGAGCAGGTAAAGCAGTTAGCATTGGATGAGGAGGAGCTAATTCTTCGGCCACTGTGTGCAAAAAATATGCCCATAACAAAGCCTGAGAGAGAGGGATGGGTTGATAGAGACAAGCTTTTAAATATCAGTGGCAGAAGCAGAGAGCCTCAGCTACAACTTGCAAAAGATTTTGGATGGGAAGATTTTCAAAATCCTGGCGGTGGTTGTTTGCTAACTGATATAAATTTTACAAAAAAATTAAGAGAGTTTTTAGAGCACAACTCCCTACATGTAGAAGATATAGATATACTAAAAAATGGTCGTCATCTAAGACTTCCAAATGGAGCAAAGCTTGTAGTTGGTAGAAATAAAGAGGAAAATCAACTACTCGAAAATGCAAAAAATAGTAAGTTTATAGAGGTTAGAGCAGATGAGATTCCTGGCCCTTTTGGGTTGCTTTCACATGATGCCAACCAAGAGGAGAGAGAGTTGAGTGCTAGGCTGATTTTAACATTTGCAAAAACTATCCCAAATACTCAATATAGCGTACATGTAGGAGAAGAAACTCTAAAATCAATACCGCTACTAGAGCGAAAAGATGCTCATATCTATTTTGTAATATAGTAAGCTATATTTTACATTACATAGGCTATAATTCAACTCCTCACAAGAGTGGGGGGTATCTGACCCTGGTGGGCAGCACGGGCTTCAAACCCGATGGGCGACTAGTTGACTAGTTGCTGGTAGGTTCGATTCCTACACCTTCTCGCCATTTCTTCCTAGTAGATCAAACCAATTTAAAAAATGTTGTTTACTAATAAATATTTGAGCCCTCTGAACAATTAACAAAAAACTTACCAAATCCACTTTAACCTCCCTCAAACCAATAATCAGGTAAAATAAATACATATATAAATTCAAATTCAAGAGAATGTCAAGCGAACTCTAAAACTAGGCAAGTAAAATCTAAAAAATGTTACACTTTGA
>CAZXOZ010000119.1:0-3548 GCA_964642805.1 uncultured Sulfurospirillum sp.
TCCCCTTAAGAGTAGCTAGCTCTTTTGCATCTGCCTTGTTTATATCCACTCCTGCGAACATAAAACTTACAAGCAACAATAAAGATAGTAAAATCTTCATGCATTTTCCTTTTAAGTCATTGTAGCACAAATTATATATTTTGATTGCTATTTGTCCAAGTTAGCCCTAATAGCTTCACATATCATCTCAACATCATCCTTTTTCATAATAGTACTACTTGCCAAGCAGAGCCCCTTCATGTATAGCTCTTCGCTTGTGCCATCTACAAATCTTTTTGCATCTTTAAATAGTGGTTGTATGTGCATCGGTTTCCAGAGTGGGCGACTTTCTACACTTATCTCTTCGAGTGCTTTTATGACTCTGCTAGAGTCAGTTTTTTCAAAAGTTAATGCCGTAAGCCATCTGTTGCCACGCGTATTCTCAAGCTCTGGCATAAAGCTTATCTCTCTTATATCATCTAAAAAATCTCTATACCAATCAAAAATCTCTCGCTTTTTAGCTACTCTCTCTTCTACGACCTCCATCTGAGCAACCCCAATAGCAGCCAATACATTACTCATTTGGTAATTATATCCATACTCTTCGTGTTCATAGTGTAAAAAAGGCTCTTTTGCTTGAGTTGAGTAGAACTTTGCTTTTTCTATCCACTCTTTGTTGTCGCTTACCAACATACCACCACCTGAAGTTGTCAATATCTTATTGCCGTTGAAACTATAGACTCCAAAATCACCAAAAGTACCAGTATATTTTTCTTTAAATGTAGCCCCTAAACTCTCCGCTGCATCCTCTATGAAATATACTCCGTGCTTTTTGCATGTAGAGGCTATTTTTTCTATGTCTGCACATTGACCATATAGATGAGTAAGTATCAGTGCTTTTGGTTTTTTTCTACATGTAGATAGATACTCTTCTAAAAGTTTTGCTGAAAGATTCCAAGACTCTTTGTCGCTATCTATAAAAACTGGATTTGCTTTTTGATATAAGACAGCACTAACAGAGCCGATAAATGTAAACGATGAAGCTAAAACATCATCGTCTTCCTTTACGCCTAAAACCCTAAGTGCTAGATGGATAGCAGTCGTCCCACTACTAACTGCTAAAGCATGTTTAGCTCTAGTGTAGCTTTTTATACTATCCTCAAACCTATCAACATACTCACCTAAGGGTGCTATGTAGTTGCTTTCAAATACTTTTTCTATATACTTTAATTCATTTCCACTCATATGAGGGGCCGATAAAAAAATCCTCTTCTTCACTTATAGTTTCTCCTGTTTATGGCACAAATAGTTCTGCTTCTCCGTCTATTACCACTCTATTTTTTACTTTGCAAAGAGTTCTAAAAAACACCCTTCTTTTTTCTAAATCTATGCCTGATACCACTACAATGGCAGTTACAGTATCGCCTAAATACACCGGCTTTAAAAACCGCAATGATTGAGCCACATAGACACAACCCTCTCCTGGTATCTTGGTGCCAAACAGAGCTGAAAAATAGGAAGCCGACATGAGTCCATGAGCTATTCTCTTTTTATATCTTGACTTTTGAGCATACTCTTCATCCAAATGCACAGGATTTCTATCTCCTGATATACCTGAAAATGCCTTTACATCTGCATCAGTTATAGTTTGAGCATAACTAACTTCCATCCCTATCTCTATATCTTCTATTGCTAGTTTATCAAAAACTAAAGACATACTATCTTCTCCTCTTTAGATTCTCTTTAGTTAGCTCGACAGCTGGATTGCCAAATACAGTCACACCATCTGGAACACTTTTTGTAACAAATGACCCAGCTTGAACAATCGCACCTTTTCCTATTTTTAAAGGCTTATTTGGTCTTCCTTGCTTCATAATCGCACCAGTTCCTATATAGGCATAATCATCAATCATCACATTACCATTGCACTTAACACTTGGTGCGAAAGTAACATAATCTCCGATTATACAATCATGAGCAACATAGCTATACAGGTTTGCTTGAAACGATTTTCCTATCTTTATATCTGATGTCAAAGTTACAAATGGATTTAAGATATAACCATCGCCTATCTCTACATTCTCTAACTTTACAACATTGTCCGCTTCAACGCTAAATAGACCAATATGATTTTCCAAACACTTCAAAGTCAATGCTTCTCTAACTTTTCCATCTGCAATAGCCACAACAACATAACGCTGAACGGCATCAATCCTCAAAAACTCTTCAAGCGTAACAACATTACATCCATATAGTTTTTTTAGACTACTCACATCATCAATAAAGAGAGTATTTTTATATCTACCTTTTATCAGCGGATATACCTCTTTTGCGTAGCCACTTGCTCCATATATCCCATAGACTGCTTTCATATTGCAAGCCTCAAGATAGGAGTATAGAGCCTACAGTTTACCCCCCCCACTTCACAAATATCAACTGCAGGAACACCTACAGCTTTTCTACCACTACCGATATCTCTTATAACCATACTCCCTCCTCCTATCATGCAATTTTTACCTACATTTATACCTTGTATGATACTCGACCCAATCCCTACATGTGTAAACTCTCCAACCTTTACACCGCCTGCAAGTGCCGCATTTGGTGAGATATGCACAAAATCCTCTATGATATTTTCATGTTCCACTATGCAAGAGGTATTTAAAATCACACCTTGACCAATCTTGCTTTTTGCATTCACTACTGCATTTGGCATCACAACCGTACCTAGCCCAATAGTTGCACTAGATGATACTGTAGCACTTTTGTGAATTAAACTAACAATCTTAAAGCCACTTTTAGCAACTTTATCAAAAAGCTTAGCTCGTATTTGATTATCGCCTATACCAAAAGCTATAGGTATGTTTATGTTAGTTTTTATATCTTCAAGAGTTTGGTATGGATTATCTCCATCATCTATAAATATAATATCATCATATCCACAAGCTTTAGCAATATCTGCTACAACCAAACCATGACCACTAGCTCCATAAATATATATTTTATTCATACTTAATAATGAAACCTGCAAGATATAACAATAGACTATATTTTATCACTTCATAAACAAGCCTATGTTCGTCTGTTATTCTTCTTGACCAACATCCAGAAAATTCATGCTTAAGTGCTTCAGGCTTACCTATTCTGCTAAATGGATCTCTTTTTATTTCTTTTAACAACTGATTTATTTTCTTTAAAATTTGCTTATCTGTTTGCTGCCAATATAAATATTCATTCCAACTATCATCTGTAAAAGCTACATTCATATCTTTATTAACTCTTTTTCCAAGACCTTACCTTCTCTAGTATCTTTTTGATTTCACTGACCTTACGCACTATATCAAGCAAGGCTCGCTATAGTGGCAGGGGATAAATCCCCTAAAGCTACAAAACTAGCGAATAGCGGTTTCACGAAGTGAAAAGTTTCTGTGAAAAGTAGGACTTTTCGAGAAATAAATGCGTAAGTTCAGTAATTAACTATCAAAGATCTCTTTAAAATTATTTCTTGCTTCTATCATACTTACTACTTGCATATCAATTCCTTACATTTTATTGTACATTATAACATA
>CAZXOZ010000120.1:0-3377 GCA_964642805.1 uncultured Sulfurospirillum sp.
CACTTGTGTTAGATAGTTCATTTATTACATTTAAATACAACACTTGTACATGTAGGGGTAAAAACGAGATAGCACAAAGAAGTTTAGTAACAGGATTTAAATACAACACTTGTACATGTAGGGTACCATAAAACCATACTTCAAAAAGTTTATTTTTCAAAGATGTGCCATTCTATCACACTTTTGCTCTTTTTTTCCAACCATTTTTGGAAATTAACAATTTTAAATTAAAGAACTTTCAAATACCTATATAGTCGTATGTTACTAGGGTATAAATTCTATAGACATTGGAAAATTATATAAATATTGATTCTGTGTTTTTTGTGTTTGTGCCTATGGTTTCCTCCTCGAAGATGTGTTGGTTTTTTAGTTTTATGATGGTTATGAAGTCCTCTTTTTTGTTTATGATTTTTTTGATCTCTTCTCTTAAGGAGATGAGGCTTGATGGGGTTATGTTGCCTCTGAAGACTGAGTTTTGGTGGTGTTTTAGGTATTTTTTGCATATCTTAAATACCTTGTTTACTCTTTTTTCTTTAACATCGTACATTACAAAAGTATAGTTATGGTTCATCTTTTTTCGCTTAGATAAAATGGTCTGAAAACTTCGCCCTCGGTGAGCATCTTGATGAGTTTGTAGCCATCTAGTTTTATGGCATTTTTGTATGTTGTTTGGCGGTTTAGTTTTGTGTGTTTAAAGGTTTCGTTTAGTCTGTTTTCAAATGCCTCTATGAAGATTTTTTTGCCAGCCTCGTTTAGGAGTGCATAGTTAAGGTTTTTGTCAAAATGCTTGGTAACTTGTAGTTTTTTTCTACCAACTAGCTCAAAAATAGTTTTAAAAACAAGTATGGGCTTAAAGGCTTCGCATAAGTCTAAACTCAAACTAAATCTCGACTCGCTTGGCTCATGTAAAAAGCTTATAGACTGGTTGAGGTGAGTGGCATATATAGCCGATATGGTTTTGGTGTAGAGTAGAGTATTGCCAAAACTTATGAGTGCATTTATGGGATTATCTGGCGGTCTTTTTACTCTTTTGTTCATCAAAAAATCTTCGGGCAAAAAGCTTTTAAAGCTACTATAGAACTTTAACCAAACTCTGCCCTCGACAGATAAAATCTGCTTTATACCCTTTGTCTCATCAACCAAACTAGGCAAATCCACCCTAAGCCAGTCTAAAAACTCCTTCAACTCACTCTTGCCATGTCTATAGTAGTGATATAAAACTTCATGTATATTTTTAGCGATAGCTTTGACAATCTCTCTAGCTATAATCTCTCTTTGGTTGACGAATGCCTCACTCTGCTTTAGAGTCAAGTTTCCGCTTATGTAGTGCTCTTTAGGGTAAAATGTACCGCTATATCCCTCGTGATAGTTGAAAAAATGCATAACTATCTTAGCTTTTGAGATGAAGTCTAAAAACTTAGTATTTATACTGACCTCATTCATGCAGTATAGCTCCCTAGTGTCCTCGATAGGGATGTAAAACCAGCCTTTTTCGTTTTTAAAAGCGATTGAGTTATCTTTTCTCTTTAGCTCACCCATTGAAAATATATACCTCGTATGATTTTTTGCCATATCCTAACTCCTATATAAAACAGTATTCATAATAAGCACACCTTTTGCACTTAGTTTGCTTTGTTGCTACTGGTGGTTTTGGGCTTTTTGTCAGCTCATCTATCCCGATTAAAACCCTTAGAAGCTCTCTTTTATTTGACTCATCAAGCTCTATAAAATGCACCTTTTTACTCTGTTTTCTTTTTTGTATAAACTCAATCTTACCCTTTTTATTCACCCCTTTTTGTTTAAGTTTATACAGATACAAAAGTACTTGCCACTTCACTGCCTCCACATCACTATCGCTCTTTTTTATCTCTACAAGATAATCTTTTGTGATTTTGTCTATCTTTATATTTTCTATACTAACTTCAGTTTTACCTTTTTTCTCAGCTATCTCATGAAGCACTTTTCCTATGCGAACATCTTCAGAGTTATCTTCAAGGTTTATGCGGTTTGCATGGAGCCAGCATTGGGTTTTACAGTGGAAGTAGTAGTTTATGAGAGTGCCTGTTGCATTTAATTGCATAAGCTACTATCTCAATACCAATTCTCAACAATCACTTGAGTATTTGGAAAGATTTTTACTGGTTTCATAACTTGCTCCTTGGTCTATATGTATTGCAGTGTGCATTGATCCGCTAAGTGCGTAAGATTAGTTCATAAAATCATATCAATATGCTCACCACTTAAAACTTTTGTATCTAATCCATTCTTATAGCTATAAATAGTCTCATAATTTCTAAGATATAAATACCCTAACTCCTCTTTGCCGTAAGGCTTTAGATAGTCTACACCACTGCCTCGATACATGGCTAATGAAAAAGTATAGTTTGAAATTTCAGAAGCCAACTTTTGTAGCTTTATTTTTCTTTTTGTAAAGTCTTGCTCTTGATTTTTAACTGTCTTTTGATACTCTTCCCATATTGCCACTGCTTCACCATCTAGAGGTACAAAAACAGATAGCGACTCCATATCTATGATTTTGATATGAGTTTCACTAAATCTAAGATTTTTAATATGGTCTACATAGGTATTTAACCCCTCAATAAATGGAGTATCATTTGATTTTTTAATCTTACTTATCACTTGGTCATAATAAGCATCAAAATTTTTTGTTTTCAATACATCTTCAGTAACTAAAACTCCTAATCTTTTATCGCCTTTATATACAAACTTAGCTTTTGCATTTTCCATCTCAAACAAAAAGAGCTTATTGCCCTCTTTAGAGCTATTGCGATTGATACGACCTGCAAGTTGTTCATCACTATCTATTAATGATTTTTCTTTAAACCCTATGTCCATATCTATATCTACGCCAGCCTCAACCACCTGTGTCGTTACCAATAAAATATTTTTATCATTTATTTTCTTTAAAAAATCAATAATCTCTTTTCGTCTAGGTTCTAAAATCGTACCACTTAAGATAAATATCTCATCAAAAAAGTTTTTATTTTCTTTTACAGCCTTTTGGTAAAACTCATCTGCACCTTTTTTGGTGATAAACTCAATAACGGTTTTTACTTTCTTAGTTTTATTGGTATCTAATTTTTGATAATTTTTACTCTCTTTTATTAGTCTGTCATAAATATCTTTTGACTTTTTTATCTTTATAGGTTTTGTATTTATGATAACTCTTTGCCTAAAATTAGGATTTTCAAAATACTCTTTTTTATTTGATACAAGTTTTACAAACTTTTGATTTGGCTCATTTAAAATATCTCCAATCTTTGGCAAAGTAGCACTCATAACAATAAACTTGATATTGAATTTATCTGCAAAACTATCAAGCAGATAAACTATACTAGACCACAAATCAGGACTGT
>CAZXOZ010000121.1:0-3357 GCA_964642805.1 uncultured Sulfurospirillum sp.
TGCTATCATAAAAGATGAGCTTATAGAGATTGGCGAGAAGTTTAAGTCTCCTCGTATTACTGTGATTGAGGATAACTATGACGATATTGATATGGAGGATTTAATTCCAAATGAGCCAGCGGTCGTTACAATCACACATCGTGGATATATAAAGAGAGTTCCTTTGAAGTCTTATGAGAAGCAAAAAAGAGGCGGTAAAGGAAAGACTGCTGTTACGGTTTATGAAGATGATTTTATAGAGAAATTTTTTACATGCAATACTCATGATACACTACTGTTTGTAACAGATAGAGGACAGCTTCACTGGTTGAAAGTCTACCGCATACCAGAGGGAAGTAGAACTGCAAAAGGCAAAGCGGTGGTAAATCTCTTAAAACTTGAGGCTGATGAGAAAATACAATCTATCATACCTACAACGGACTTTAGCGATGAGAAGTCTTTGGTATTTTTTACAAGAAACGGTATTGTCAAAAGAACAAACTTAGGAGAGTTTTCAAACATAAGAAATAATGGCGTAAAAGCTATCAATCTAGATGATGATGACTCTATTATCACAGCCATGATAGCCAATCAAGATGTAAAACAGCTATTTATGATGACTAAACTCTCTCAATGTATCAAATTTAATATAGATAAAACTCGTAATCAAGGACGAAACACTAGAGGTGTGAGAGGAATCAAATTTAAACTTGAAGGTGATGAAGTTGTGGATGCAAATATCATCAAAAGTGATGAACAAGAGATACTTGTAGTGAGCGAAAAGGGGATCGGTAAAAGAACAGAAGCGGGTGAGTATCGCTTGACAAATCGTGGTGGAAGTGGTGTGATTGCTATGAAGATGACTAACAAAACTGGTAAAAATGTTATCGGTTGCTTGATGGTGGATGAGACGATGGACATGATGGCTTTAAGTGTTGCTGGTAAGATGATAAGAGTAGACATGCAGACTATCAGAAAAGCGGGACGAAATACGAGTGGGGTCATAGTGGTAAATGTAAGCGGAAAAGATGTTGTTAAGTCGATAGCAAGATGTCCTAAAGAGGAGAGAGAAGAGGAGACTTTAGATAGTGACAATACTCTCATAGAGTAGCCCAATAGGAACACTAATTGCTTTTAGTTTTAAAATTGACAAAAAGGTGAATTATGAATAGATGGATTATCTCCTTGTTTATAGGAGCGGGAGCATTTGTACTATTTTCTGGATGCGGAATGACTTATCCAGAAGCAGAGGTAAAAAAAGAGGAGCCAAAGGTTATCGTTCAAAAGGTTGATGCAGAGGATATAAAGAAGATTCTTAAAGAGGAGAGATTTCTATATCTAAACAATAATCCAGATAGAGTTTTTGCAGTAAATGGTGAAGGAATTGCTCCTCAAAATACAGTATCACCAGCTCAAGCTATGGCTTTAGCAAAGAGAGCTGCTATAGCAGATGCATATCGACAGATGGCTGAAAAACTCTATGGAGTGCAAATCAATGCGAAAGACACTGTTAGAAATGCGGCACTGTTTGATTCAAGAATTGTCTCTCAGGTAAATGGACTTGTAAAAAATGCTACTGTTGCTGAGCATACTTTTAAAGATGGTCTGTTTGTAGTAAGAATGGAGCTAAAGATGGATGGTAGTAGGTGGCGAGAAATTTTTGCTTACTAATTATCTTTGCATGTAGCCTTTTTGCAAATGAGAGTTTTTGGTTTTCCTATAAAATAGCTACCCAAAACAGAATCATAGCATATGAGGAGAGAAATATCTCTCCTTTAATGCGAATAGTCGATATAGAAGAGTATGAGCTTCTGTGTCAATTAAAAATCAAAAAAACCCCATATCAATCAACCGAAAATTTTTTAAATGAAAATTTTAATGAACTTCTTCCTTGTTTTTACCGCTTAAGTTCTCAAGTGGTGAATCACACACTTGTGGAAACAAGAGGTGTCATGGAGAAAACGGTACTCACTATAATCCCCATAAAATTTACAGTAGATTTTAAAGACGATTTTGCTAATATAAAAACTATCAAATAACTATTTAGGTAGAGTATGAATATAGCTATAGTTGAAGACGATATCAATATGAGAAAATCTCTTGAGTTTGCCTTAACAGAGTATAAGGAGTTTTCTGTTCAGACATACAAGAGTGCGATTGATGCACTTAAAAAGATAGATAGTAGTGTGGACTTGATAGTTACTGATATAAACATGCCTCAAATGGACGGTATTGAGTTTATTAAAGAGCTTGATGGCAGATATGACATCATAGTCATTACTGGCAATGCAACACTTAATCGTGCTATTGAGTCAGTGAGACTTGGAGTGAAGGATTTTTTAACTAAACCTTTTGAGATTGACACTCTTGTGGATGCAATAAATAGACAAGTGAAGATAAGTAAAAAAACAAAGAGAATTGCAACAGTAGAGCTTAAAAAAGCCAATGGAGATTTTATAGCAACTTCACCAGCTCTTGAGAGAGTCTTAAAGCTCTCTAAAAAAGCAGCAAGAACAGATGCTTCAGTGCTATTGATGGGCGAAAGTGGGGTTGGGAAAGAGCTGTTTGCAAACTTTGTTCATAAAAATTCACCAAGAAAAAAAGGCAGATTTGTAGCGATAAATATGGCAGCAATTCCTGAGAGTTTACTTGAAAGTGAGCTTTTTGGTTACGAAAAAGGAGCTTTTACAGATGCTGTGACTTCAAAAAAAGGGCATTTTGAAATAGCTAGCACAGGAACACTCTTTTTAGATGAGATTACAGAGATGCCCATAGGTTTGCAAGCAAAACTCCTAAGAGTGCTTCAAGAGAGAGTCATCACAAGAGTGGGAGGAGTAAAAGAGATTGCTATAGATGTTCGCATAGTTTGTGCAACCAATGCCAATATCCGCAAAGAGATACAAGAGGGAAAGCTTAGAGAGGATTTGTACTATAGACTCAATACAATTCCAGTCCAAATACCACCCTTAAGAAGCAGAGTAGAAGAGATAGAGCCGATAGCGAACTATACTTTGAAAGATGTATGCAAAAAGTATGAGCTTGAAGAGTTAAAGTTTTCAAAAGAGGCACTAGATGAACTCAATCGCTATAATTGGCCAGGAAATATAAGAGAATTGATTTCTGTCGTTGAAAGAGCAGCGATTTTAAGCGATAATAGCACGATTGATTCAGGCGATCTTTTTTTAGAAAGCAGAGACATAAACAAAACAAAAAACATAGATAGCTTAGAGAGAGAGTTGATAGTAGAAGTATTGCAAAGTGTCGATAGAGATACGGCAGAAGCTGCAAAAATACTTGGCATAGGGAGAACATCGTTGGAGAAAAAAATCAATAAATATAAGGTAGATTATGAGAAAATATAATATAGCGATAGTAGGT
>CAZXOZ010000122.1:0-3354 GCA_964642805.1 uncultured Sulfurospirillum sp.
AGTGGTGAGGTGATTTTGTATGCCCCAGTTGCGAAAAAAGAGCAGTTTACCAATGCAATTGCCTATCTTGTAAGAAGATTTGATGAGAATACTGGCAAAGAGAATTTTATTCGCTACTCATTTGGACTTGAAGCTGGTAGTAAAGATTGGGAGATGTTAAAACAGCAGTTTATAAACTCTTTTGAAAACAGGCAAAATATATCGATAGGTACAAAAAGAAAACAAGACAGACTAACTCAAAAATGGGATGATTATACGGGCGGAAGTTTTTATAGCAAAGAGTATAAAGGAGAGCCTGATACAGATTTTATCTTGGCTCAAAACAGAGAGTGGGCAAAAGATATTCGTTCAAAATGGATGAAGAAAAAAGATGACAAGATAGAGGCAGTACCTGTTGTAGTTGGAGGGAAAAACTTAAAAGGTAGACGAAAAACAGTTGAGGCACTAGACAAGTCTCAATTAAAAGATGGTGTGATTTGTGGAAAGTTTACCAATCCTAGCGAGAATGATTTAAAAAAAGCAGTTGATACTGCTAGTGCAGACCCAGATGGCTGGAGAAGCATGACGCATGGGGCTCGCTATGAGGTACTTGCAAAAGTTGCAAATGAAGTGAGAAAAAAAAGAGCAAATCTAATAGGAGTAGCAGCTGCAGAAGTAGGTAAGGTCATCACCGAGACTGATGTAGAGGTTAGTGAGACTATTGATTTTTTAGAGTTTTATGGACATAGTGCAGACTACTTTAACAGTTTTGAGAACTTAGAGTTTAGTGGCAAGGGTGTGGGTGTTGTGGTCTCTCCTTGGAATTTTCCAATCGCAATTCCTGCTGGCGGTATAACTGCAGCTCTTGCGGCTGGAAATTGTGTCATACTAAAGCCAGCTCAAGCATCAGCACTTTGTGCTTACGAGCTTTGCAAGTGCTACTGGAGTGCTGGAGTTAGTAAAAATACACTTCAATTTGTTCCTGCAATGGGAGCTTTAGCGGGAAAGCACTTAGTAGAAAACCCAAAAGTTGATTTCGTCATACTAACCGGTAGTGAAAATACAGCATATACCATGCTAAAAGCAAGGCCAAATCTCTATCTAACAGCAGAGACTGGAGGAAAAAATGCCACTATAGTTACAGCCATGGCTGACAAGGAGCAAGCTATCAAAAATATTGTCTCATCAGCATTTAGCAATAGCGGTCAAAAGTGTTCTGCAACTTCACTTTTGATTCTTGAAGAGGAGGTTTTCAATGACAAGAGTTTTAAATCAGCCCTAAAAGATGCAACACAGAGTTTAAAGGTAGGCTCAGTTTGGAGCTATGTAAATAAAATTGGAACTTTAGCAAATAGGGTTGATGGCAACTTAAAGCAAGCATTAGAATCACTTGAGGATGGTGAGGATTGGTTGATTGAGCCGTCATATGAAAATGAAAATGAGTACATGTTAAAACCGTCTATAAAGTGGGGTGTAAAAGAGGGGAGTTTTTGCCACTTAAATGAACTGTTTGGTCCACTACTTTCGGTGATGTGTGCAAAAGACCTCAAAGATGCAATTAGGCTAGTAAATCAAACAGGCTATGGACTTACTTCAGGATTAGAATCACTTGACAATAGAGAGATAGAGTACTGGAGAGAGAGCGTTGTGGCTGGAAACTTGTATATTAATCGTAGCACCACAGGAGCGATAGTTCTTCGTCAGCCGTTTGGCGGTGTAGGCAAATCTGCTGTTGGTGCTGGTAGAAAAGCTGGTGCCTATAGTTATGTCTCCCAGTTTATGGACTTTAAAGAGATAGATATTCCGAAAGTTGATAGGGTCTATTTTCATCATTTAGTAGATGTTGTAGAGAGTTGGAATTTTGAGGTTCAAAAAGGTATTCACAAAGGATTTAAGGATGATTTTACAAAGCTAAGTATAGCACTTCAAAGCTATTTGAAAAACCTACAAGAGGAGTTTGATGTAGAGCACGACTACTTTAAGCTTCGCGGAGAAGACAATATCTTTCGTTATATTCCAGTAGGAGGAGTTGTACTTAGAGTAGTTAAGGACGACACACTATTTGAGGTAATGAGTAGAATTATTGCTGCAAAAGTGAGTGGAGTATCTCTACATGTAAGCATAGAGGCTACACTTGATAGCAGTGTAGTATCTTTTATATTTGAAAATAAAGAGAGACTTTTTAAACCAACAGATAGAGTTGCAAGAGAGGATGAGAAGACATTTGTTAAGTGCTTTGAAAGCATAGATAGAATTATCTACTCAGATATCTCAAAAGTTAGTAACTATGTATTTGATGAAGCCGCAAAACTTGCCAAGTTTATTATTAGAACAAATTCTATGACAGAAGGAAGGCTAGAGCTTCTAAACTATTTTGAAGAGCAGAGCATATCACATAGCTACCATAGATACGGAAACTTAGGAGCAAGAGCTTTAGATTTACAATAGATTTCTTTCAAAAGTCTAATAAGCTATGAAATAATACTAAAGATATACTCTTTTTTAATCTTTCCCTCTATTATCTCCTCTATAGATAGGTTTGAGAAGTTAATATTCTCAAACTCATCAATGTTCTGAGGTTGATGCTTGGATAAATCTCTTAAGATTTTACCTCTGTATGCTTTTGCCCAATGACTTACTACTTTTCCATTTTTGATGAATTTTATAGTGATGTGCTTGCGCGTAAGTGTATAAAATCTCTCATAAAAACTAGCTCTTAAGTCTATAATCAACTCACTACCTATATGGCTGTCTATCGCTTCACTAAAGCTCTCTTTGTAGAAAATCTCTGGTTTAAATCCATCTATCGATGAGCCTTGTTTGAAGCGATAATATGGCAGATAATTACCAGCTAGTAGTGGACCAAAAAGATTTGAGAAGATAATAGTATTTTCATAAATCCACTCTTGTTGCTCTTTTTTTATAGTTTTAAAATCTAAATATTTATATGCAATACCTGTATATCTCTCTACAGCTCTACATGTAGGGGATGTAAGTAGCTCAAGTTTTGCTAATCTTTTACACTCAATACTATCTTTTATGCCAAAGAATTTTTCTAAACTACTTGAGTCGCATTTGAGCAAGAAGGAGTTTAACTTTTCAACTACACATACTCTTTTTTTAAAAAGTTTAGCAAAAATCAAAGAGTCGCTTGAGAGAGCTTGAGAGTCAGTTAAATCAGACTTTGTTTCGCTTGGAGAGAAGAGAATTTTCATATATTTGCCTTGAGGTTTAGATATTTTGATATTGTAACTAAAAAAATTTTAAAAAACATTGACATTAAAGGACTTTTGAGATATAATTTCACCTCACAATTAAAGTGCTGATGTAGCTCAGTTGGTAGAGCAGCTGCCTTGTAAGCAGCAGGTCGGTGGT
>CAZXOZ010000123.1:0-3158 GCA_964642805.1 uncultured Sulfurospirillum sp.
TCTTTTTTTGAAGTTGGATGTTTTCATCTTTGTACTCTTTGACTGCTTTAGAGGGTTCCATGGCTAGCTCTGCATTCGATAGAAGTCTCTCTTTCTAGTTAGATAGATTATTGGGAATGATATTGTTTGCACTTGCTATCTCGTTTAGTGTCTTTTCGCCTTTATTTTTATTGTTTAATTTTAGTGTACTTGAATTAAACTTTGGGGAAAGTTGTTTGTTTTTGTGAGGGTATTATATTTTTTAGACTAGCACTCTTTTATTGCTTTTTTAAATCTTTTTAATCCCTCTTTTAGAGTTTTTTTAGTAGTGCCAAAGTTTAGCCTAACAAAGTTTTTATCCCCAAATCCATCGCCTGCACTAAGTCCTATGCCGTAAGATAAAAAATACTTATAAGGATTTTCAAGTTCAAGTCCACTTACATCAATCCATGCTAGGTATGTAGCCTCATGGCTTAAGAGTTTTAGTTTTGGCTCACTACTTACAAACTTTTGGATAATCTTGAGATTCTCTTGAAGGTAAATCCTAAGTTTAAACAACCACTCATCGCACTGAGTATATGCAACATGTGTGGCAGTTATAGCGAGTAGGTTTATCTGGCTAACAATGTCTCCAACCGTTTTTTTAAACTCTTTTCTTAGGCGAGTATCTGGTATAATTGCATAAGAGCTTTGAAGTCCAGCGATATTAAAAGTTTTGCTTGGAGCTAGTAGGGTAATGCTTCTTTTTAAAATCTCACTATTGAGTGATGCTATTGGTATATGTTTTGCTTTAGGATTTAAAATCAAGTCAGCATGAATCTCATCAGAGCAGATAATCAAATCATATTTTATACAAATTTTACTTAGCTTTTTTAGCTCCTTTTTTGTGAAAACAGTTCCACTTGGATTGTGAGGATTGCAAAACATGAAAAGCTTACATGTAGGAGTAATAGCTCTTTCAAATTCGTCAAAATCTATCGTCCACCTATTTTTTATCTCCCTTAAAGGAACTTTTATGACACATTGACCTGCTTGCTGTGGAGCTTTTATGAAATGAGGATATATGGGTGTTGTAGTGATAACCTCTTTAGTTTTTATTGCTTTACATGTAACATTCATGCCACTTACTACACCAGGAAGCCAAACTATCCATGAGGACTCTATCTGCCAATTGTAGTGTCGTTTTATAAAGTCAACTACTGCTTGATTAGTCTTTTTGTCTACACCTGTGTATCCAAACACGCCATGTTCTACTCTTGCATGTAGAGCATCAATCACCTCTTTAGGAGCTTTAAAGTCTGTATCAGCAACCCACATAGGGATTACATTTTGGTTTTTGTAGCGACCCCACTTATCTCCATAAACTGTTTTTCTATCTACTATCTCATCAAAATCTATCATTATAAACTCTTCTTATATGTCTCTTTGCCATGTAGAGCAAAACCTGCTCCCGCTTCAGCATAGACATCAAAAACTGTATCAACACCATTTTGAAGCAACTCCTCTCTCTCGTCATCGTAAATTGCTGTTGCACTTATGGTGCCTTTAAATCCCCACTCTCTAGCTAAGGCTGCTGCATGTTTGTTCGTATCTATGTTTGGAGCACATAGCATTATCCAGTTAACACTACTGTTTTTAATATCTGCTTGTGACCAAAAATCAGAACCACTTACATTGGCATAGTAGGTTCTTCTGTGGCTATTGCACTGTCTTTTTATGACATCACTATCAAAGTCAAGTCCTATGATGCTGTTATCTTTTGAGAGATAGTCATAAGCTCCCCCACCAACACGACCCATACCACAAATAAGTATATTGACATCAGTTAAGTCAATCTCACTCTCCTTTTTGAGAAGAGATTTGTGTTGGAATTTTTTAAAATGCTCTTGAAATTTAGTGTATATGTTGTCACTTTTTTCATTTACGGCTGATGATATTACAAAAGATGAAGAGACAAGCAGAGCAATTACTATTAGCCAGTCAGTTGAAATCCACCCTTGAGATACAGCCACTATTGTAACAATTAGTCCAAACTCGCTATAGTTTCCCAGTGCTATTGATGCTTTTATTGCTGGAAAAGTTCTTATTTTGAAAAAAGACAACAACCAAAAGAATAGACCACTTTTGATAAATATCAATACCAACAGAATTGGAACTGCAATTAGAGTGTCTATATTTGGCAGTCCTGTCATTCCAATGCTTAAAAAGAAGCCTATCAGAAAAAGTTCTTTTATGCTAAGCAGTGACCTTGCAAGCTCCTCAGCCTTGGGTGTATTTGCAAGAAGTATACCAATAAATAGTGAGCCTAAATCACCCTTCATTCCAGCTACCTCAAATAGTGTAGCACTGCCAAGTGCCATAACTAATCCAAACAGAAGCAGGAGCTCACCATGCCCTGCGGAAGTAGATAGCTTAACAAGCATTGGACGAGAAATTATAATACCAGCTATCAGAATAATTGCCCACAATGATGGTACTTTTACCATAGAAACACCCATGTACAAAACGGCAACTATGTCTTGAATAATCAATATTCCAATAGCAATTTGACCATATTTTGAGAGAAAATCACCTTTCTCCTCTAACACTTTAACTACAAAAACTGTACTTGAAAATGAGAGTGCGAAGCTGACTATGAGTATTTGTGCGAGTGTCAATGTAGAAAAAAGAGGTAAGCCCGTCATTTTTAAGAAGTAGAGAGTTGCGGCACTAAATATGATAAATATAGACATGTGTGCCAATGCCCCACCCCAAATCTCTATCTTTAAAAGTTCTTTTAATTTCAGCTTTAGACCAATGGTAAACAGAAGAAGAGCGATAC
Organism: uncultured Sulfurospirillum sp.; assembly: GCA_964642805.1. GTDB lineage: Bacteria > Campylobacterota > Campylobacteria > Campylobacterales > Sulfurospirillaceae > Sulfurospirillum_A. Next base: position 2,801 of record CAZXOZ010000123.1, read on the forward strand.
CTAAATCTGCCATCTCGTTCAAAAAGTATCCCCCAGCAGCACCTAGTGCATTGAGAGCAAAACCAGCAACTAAAAAGCCGACAAGAGGAGGTAGTCCGATGGTGCGACTCAATGCACCAAATAAAAATGCAACACCAATCCAAAGAGGATCTTTGTAGCTTATGGATGAGAATATAGCTTCAATTTCCGTATACATATATGATCTTTCATTTTAAATTAAGATTATTTTCTGACCTTACACACTAATCAAGCAAAGCTCGCTATAGTGCAAGGGATAAATCCCTTGCAACCCCCTAAAGCTACGAAAACTAGCGAATAGCGGTTTCACAAAGTGAAAAGTTTCTGTGAAAACTAGCGA
>CAZXOZ010000124.1:0-3119 GCA_964642805.1 uncultured Sulfurospirillum sp.
TTTATCTCTGTTTTATATAAAACTTGATACCATTTCAGCCTATGGATGGATTCTTAGAATCCTAAAGAAAGGGCTTAATGGACGAACCGATTATAAGAATGAAGAGTGTAGATAAATACTTTGGAGATTTTCATGTACTCAAAAATATCAATTTTTCTGTCAATAAAGGGGAGATTGTTGTAGTTTGTGGGCCTAGTGGAAGCGGAAAATCAACTCTCATAAGATGTATAAATAGGCTTGAGGAGATTGACAGTGGAGATATATTTGTAGATGGAAAAGATCTGTATAGCAAAAAAATCAACATAAACAAACTTAGAGCTCAAGCTGGCATGCTTTTTCAGCACTTTAACCTCTTTCCTCACCTCACAATCTTAGAAAATATCACAATAGCACAAACCAAGGTTAAAGGCACTTCAAAGCATGATGCGCATGAGAACTCACTAAAACTACTACAAAAAGTAGGGTTAGCTCATAAAGCAGAAGGGTATCCTAGTGAGCTAAGTGGGGGGCAAAAACAAAGAGTAGCGATAGCTAGAACACTTGCAATGAAGCCGCAAATCATACTATTTGATGAGCCAACCTCAGCACTTGACCCAGAGATGATAGGCGAAGTTCTTGATGTTATGCGTGATTTAGCTAAAGAGAACTACACTATAGTTTGTGTTACTCATGAGATGGGCTTTGCAAAAGAGGTGTGTAATCGTGTTGTTTTTATGGATGAGGGTGAGATTTTAGAAGAGAATACTCCTCAAGAATTTTTCTCAAACCCAAAAACAAAAAGAGCACAACAATTTTTAAAAGAGGTACTTATACACTAAGGGTACTCTAAAAATATAAGGAGAAAATATGAAGAAAATTCTTGTTGCATTACTTGTAATGCTTGGACTTAACAGTGCGGTGGTGGCAGATGACATCAACTTGTGGAAAAACTCTACACTTAATGAAGTAGTACAACGAGGTGTTTTGAGAGTTGGTATGGAACCAGGCTATATGCCTTTTCAGATGAAAGATAAAAAAGGTAACATCATAGGGTTTGATGTTGATATAGCGAAGGCAATGGCAAAAGCTATGGGAGTTAAACTTGAGATTGTTCCAACGGCATGGGATGGGATTATCGCTGGGCTTTTGACTGGTAAGTTTGATATTTTGATAAGTGGCATGACTATCACTCAAAAAAGAAATCTAAAAATCAACTTTGCTGACCCATATATCAGTGTTGGTCAAACAATCATAGCTCATAAAAAACATAGTGGTAAAACTTGGCAAGAGCTAGACAATCCAGACTTTACCATAGTGACTAAACTTGGTGTTACAGGTGAAATTGCAACTAGAAAGATGTTTAAAAAAGCAAAAATTAGAACTTTTGAAACAGAGGCTGACGCAGCGCAAGAGGTACTCAATGGAAGAGCAGATGCGTTTGTTTATGACAAGCCATATAATGCTATATTTTATGCACAAAAAGCGGCAACTGGCAAAATTATACACCTAGATGAAGATTTAACTTATGAGCCGTTAGGATGGGGCATAAAAAAAGGTGATCCTGATTTTCTTAACTGGCTAAACCACTTCCTTAATCAAGCAAAAAGTGATGGTCTATATGACAGAATCTATACCAAATGGTTTGAAAAAGATGCTTGGCAAAAAAGAGTGATGTAGATTACTTGTAGAGATGCAAAAAGCGTCTCTACTCTGTTCACTTATATAGTGAGTAGAGGCACCCTATTGAGTATAAGTTAGGAAAACATGGCAAAAATAAAAAAACCAATTCTAGAAAATAAAACACTAGGACATGCGATAGCTGTTCTTTTTTACGTAATTATAGGCTACTTCTTGTTTAGTGCAGCTACCAATATGAACTACATCTGGAAGTGGACAAGTGTACCACAATATTTTGTATACGAAAAAATAACAGCTATTGAGGCTCCATTCAATGGCATAGTAAATATTAAAGAGAGTGGTAGGGTTATTATTAGTAGTGATAGTGACAGTAAAGAGATAGAGATTCCTAGCGGGTATAGTTTGGTTGTAGCAAATGGATATGAGCTTTTTGAATATGACTCTATCGCTACAAAAACAACTTGGGCTATGGGGCCTCTTCTAGATGGTTTGATAGTTACTCTTAAGATATCTGGACTTGCTGCAATATTGGCTTTTTCTATTGGAATATTACTGGCTTTTATGAGGCTCTCAAGGTTTCAGTTCTTAAAAGATATTGCTACTATTTACATAACAGTCATCAGAGGAACTCCTCTACTTGTTCAGATATTTATATTTTACTTCATAATTGCAACCATATTTGATTTAGAGAGATTTTTAGCTGGAGCTCTCTCACTTGGTATCTTTTTTGGAGCCTACATAGCAGAGGTTCTAAGAGGTGCGATACAGTCTATAGATAAAGGACAGTATGAAGCCGCTAAGTCACTTGGCATGAACTATTTTCAAACTATGTCTTTTATCGTCATGCCTCAAGCACTAAAAAGGGCACTTCCAACACTAGTTGGAGAGATGATCGCTCTTGTCAAAGACTCATCTTTAGTCTCTGTCATATCTATTACTGATTTAACAAAAGTAGGCAGAGAGATAGTTGCAAACACATTTTCACCATTTGAAACATGGATAATTATCGCTGGCATGTACTTTAGTATAACTGCATTTATGGCATATCTAGGCGGTGTATGGGAGAAAAAAATGCAAGCGAAAGGCGGCATATAAATAGTCTATATTTTACTAGCACCACCCCACTATTACAAAAATGAACGCAGTGTGCCAACAGTAGAGCGTACTCGAAAGCGTTGTGTTGAAGAGAGTTTTGAAAATGCTTTGTATGATAAAAAAAGAAATCGTACTTATGAGAGAAAGTTAGATGCACTTGCAGAAGTACACCTTGTTACACTAGCATGCTCAACTACACCTGAGGGTAGAAGTGTTTGGACTATGTAACTCTTAGCAGATGAACTTGTGTCACTAAATGTAATAGAGACACTTTCAGATGAGATAGTACGAAGAGCATTAAAAAAATGAAATTAAGCCTTGGAATAAAAAGAGTTGGGTAGTACCTCCACTTGTTAATCAGAGAGCTCAACTCCTATGAAGCCAAGTGAACCTTTGAAATATAACTA
>CAZXOZ010000125.1:0-3030 GCA_964642805.1 uncultured Sulfurospirillum sp.
AATCTCCGCCCAAAATCTCTGTTGCACGGTTTGCTAAAACCTCATTGTTATTCATATTGGATTGTGTGCCTGAGCCTGTCTGCCAAACAACAAGCGGATAATTGCCATCAAGCTTTCCAGCGAGCATGTCATCTGCTGCTTTAGCTATCGCATCCGCCTTTTTAGCATCAAGCTTTCCGAGGTCTTTATTGACAAGAGCGACCGCTTTTTTTAGATATGAGAAAGCTCTTGTAATCTCATAAGGCATTATCTCTTCACCAATTTTGAAGTTTTTCATACTTCTTTGTGTTTGTGCCGCCCAATAAGCATCCCTAGGAACTTCCATCTCACCCATCGTGTCTCTCTCTACTCTTGTTTCCATTTTAATCTCCTTTAAACTTCATTGTGTCTCTTTTTTTGTAAATTATACCCAAATATTGTGATATAATTTGGATTAAAAAATAAAAAGGTAAAATATGATTTTAGACTACAAAAAGCTTAGCGACCTAGATAGATACAAAGTCATATCAGATACAGTCATCCCAAGACCAATTGCCTGGATAGTAACCGAAGATGAGGGAGTCATAAATGCTGCACCATTTTCATACTTCATACCTCTCTCAAGCAACCCCGCAACACTCATAGTCTCCATAGGACAAAAAAATGAAACTACGCCAAAAGATACTCTAGCAAATATCCTAAAGCACAAAAAAGCGACTATCTGCTTTACAAACAAAGACAACCTAGAGCAGCTAAAGCTTTGTGCATCCCCTTTAGAGAAAGAGGATAGTGAGATAGTGAGATATAACATAGAGGTAGAAAAGCTACTAGAGAACTATCCACCCATGATAAGCTCATCTCAATCTGCTCTTTTTTGCGACTACTACTCAACAGTAGAGCTTCCTGGAAAAACAACGCCCATAATCCTAGAGATAAAAAAGCAGTTCATAGAGGATGACCGCATAGATAAAAAGTCACATATCAAAGTGGACAATATCGGAAGAAGTGGCTCATTTTTTAGTGCGATGGTAGAGCTGTAAAGTAGCTATCTTGCATATCTTGTCAATAAAAACGCCATAGGAATACAACCAATAGCTATGATATTGCATACTATATAGGTTACATGTAGCCCAAAACCGTCTCCCAATAGACCAACACAAAAAACGATACTAGCACTTACTCCAAAGTTGATAGTCATATACATGCTATTCATAAAAGTTGGCATGTGAGAGCTTGTGCTTTGAACAGCTGCCATTAAAACAGGACCTGTTGCAAAAAGAAATAGCCCCACTAAGGGTAGAAGAAATATAGAGTCAAAAAAGATAAACAAAGCCATGCTAATTACCATGCCAAAACTAGCTATAACAAGAGTTGTTTTTTGCCCTATCTTGTCTGATATATTGCCTGATGCAAGGGTTCCTATAACCCCAAAAAGTTGCAACACCGAGATAGATACACCAGCATACCAGAGTGATTCTCCTTGATTTACTAGGTAGACTGGAAGATAGAGTGTAAGAGCACTTTTCATAGCAGCTTGAAAGAGTATAAAGCCTCCAAGAACTAAGAAAAAGGCTCTATAGGTTTTCAAAAGTTTTTTTGTGTCGCCTCTCTCTTTAGGCTTTTGAACAGCTCTATTGGTATCAAAATCTTTTAGTTTTATGTAGAGTATGATTGAAGCGACTATGCCCAAAGGCATAAGATTGTAGACACCTTCAAGCCCCCATAAAGATACCGCAGCAGTTACGATAAGAGGTCCAAGTGTTCTAGCTACTTCACCACCAACCATAAAAAAACTCATGCCAGTTGCCACCTTGATGCCACTAGCCTCTTTTATCATCGTAGGAGACGGCACATGAAACAAAGCCGCACTAATGCCAGCAACAAAGATGAGTATCAAAAGAGCAGTATAAGAGCTAGCAACCCCAACTAAACTCATAGCTATCGCTGTAATTGCGGGTGTTAAGATAACAAAATACTTCAAGCCAACTCTCTCTGCAAGTAGTCCAAAAAATGGGTTGAGTAAAAAAGGAAGGCGACGAGCGATATCCAAAAGAGCCGCCATGAAAAGGCTGATACCAAGCTTATCAATAAGAAGTGGTAAAAGAGGAGCTAAAAAAGATGAGTATATATCATGCGCAAAATGTGCCACTGAGATTGTGAAAACTTTTGATTTTTGAAATTGATTGCTATACATAAAATATTATAACAGATTAATCTTAATTTTTTAGATATAATTACTCTAAAGGGGCTCTACATGTATTACTATGAAAGCATAGTGAAAATCTATCTTTTTCAAGATGTACAGTTCATAAGGTGTCATGAGTTTTTAAGTGGCAATATCTCAAGAGCGATGCTTGGCGATGAGAGTTTAAAAGAGATTCATAGTAAAACTGGTTTTAAGCCCTATGTTTTTTCGCTTCTATACCCACCAAATCAAAAAACCAAAACTTATGTGAAAAACAAGGAGTATACTTTTACGATAAGAAGTGTTGATGAGAGATTCATAAAATCACTCCTTTTAGAGCTTCAGATGTGCAAAAGTTTAGGTTTTAGAGTTTTACATGTAGAGGTTTTTAGAGTAAATCAAAAATATATAGAGTCTATACACAACATCTCCCCCGCAGTCCTAACCATAAGCAACAAAATCGCCAAAAATCGCCACTGGAGAGTAGATGACGGTGATATAGAGATGGTAAGAGATAGGATAATAGCCAATCTTGAAAAAAAATATAAACAATTCTTCGGCATACAACTAACCGCTCCAAGTGATGCCATAAACTATTTTGAGATTTTAAACAAAACCCCATACCCCATCAAATACAAGGGAAAAACTCTACAATCCAACAAGTTCAGACTAGGATTTAACAGCGATGAAGTGAGCCAAAAACTAGCTTTTATCTGCATGGCTTTAGGGATGCTTGAGAAGAATGCTCTTGGGTTTGGGTTTTGTTTGGCAAAAACAAATAGAGCTTTGCAGGGACTAATAAAATGATTAGAGAGATTGTGGAGTTTATGGATGCAAATAAGGGGATAGAGGATTATTTTATTCAA
>CAZXOZ010000126.1:0-3006 GCA_964642805.1 uncultured Sulfurospirillum sp.
CATGTACAAGTGTTGTATTTAAATCAAGGGTATAGGTTAGGTGGTTGGGATAATACTATTTACCCCTACATGTACAAGTGTTGTATTTAAATATTAGAGCAGACTTTTGCATTACAAGAACCTCATACAACCCTTACATGTACAAGTGTTGTATTTAAATGTTTCTGTAAGTGACACTAGAGTTGTAGTAGGTGCCCCCTACATGTACAAGTGTTGTATTTAAATGTAATAAATTCAGTATCGTCTATACCCTCACCAAATCCCCTACATGTACAAGTGTTGTATTTAAATGCTCATCCTCTTGTGTTGCTGCTGGCAAAATAAGCCCGCCCTACATGTACAAGTGTTGTATTTAAATATATTCCCCTGAGGACATAGGTGTAATTATAGAATAAGTAGTTTTTTCCTTTTCCGTGCTTTTCGCTAAAATGGTTATTTGGGGTTATGGTAGCAAGTATTCTAATACTTCATTTATATTTTTTGTTCTGTATATTTTGAGAGTATTTTTGTCATTTCTTTAGTAGGTCGTTTAACCTTTTTAGTATCAAGATTTAGGAGGCTTTTTTCTGTGTTTTTTATAAATTCTGACAAATCATCTTTCAACTTACTTACTAATTTTGTTGAAGTAACTGGTTGAATAATAAAAAGAGTTCCTAGCAACCTAAGTGCTTGGTTTTGTGCGTCTTTGATTAGTTTTTTCCCCTCTTTTTCTGGGGTCTCTTGGTTTTGGCGAAAGACACCTATTCTGTTGCAAAATTAACTTATTGTTTTTGTAGTTATTAATGTGAAGTACAAGCATCTCTTTATCTGCTAAGTTAAGACTAAAGGTATAAAAATCTTCACAATATGTTATTCGGTCTAAAACCTTTTCATCTATGCTAATAAGTGGTATTGGCTCTTGCTTTTCATCAATGATAGTTTCGCATAAATACATTTCTTTTTCATCTCCTTATTTGTACATCTCGCACTTAACTTGTGTATGGCTCTTATTTATAAACCTCACTATGCGTTCCTATGTCCATCAAGATTATCTCCTCATCTGTTATGATTAGCTCTAGCACTACTCTATAACTCATAGATATTGAGATAGAGTGATACTCCTTGAGTGTGCCTTTTAGTTTGTGTAGCCTAAGCGAGGGGTGATGGGGGTTTTCTTTTAGTGTTGAAAGGGTTTTGCCGTACCTCTCTTTTAGGTCTGGGTGCTTTTTTATAAAGCTTTTTTCTTTCTTTATGTACTTATCACTCAATAAGATTTTATACACTACAAGCTTTCTAAATGCTCTTTGATATGCTCATCAGTTGTTAAAGTTTTATATCTTCCCTCTTTTATATCTTTCATAGTTTCAAGATATGCTTCATCTAGTTCTAAGGCTCTCAATCTATCGTACTTTTCAAAGTCAAGCACTATGTATCGAGGTTTGCCTCTAAATGATATGATTGCCTCGTTATTCTCTTTTATATCTTGATGTATCGCTTTGATACCTTTTATCTTTAAATCATTTGCAGTTATCATGCTTTCTCCTTAATCGTATTGTTTATAGTATTGTAGCATAATCTAAGTTAATCTAAAAACTTAATTATAAACCCACTCCACCAGTCCATAAGCTCTCTTAGTTGTTTTTCATAGTTTGCTTTGTTTTTATATGCCATCTCTACCCTATCTTTTGAGAAGTGATCAAGTGCTATCTCTTTGATGTTGTTGTCTGCTTTGTGTTCCGTTTCTGCTATACTTCTAAATGTTCCTCTGAAAGAGTGGATACGCTGTTTACGCCCTTTTGTCTCGTTGTTAAAATCTAGTTTCTTTAAAACTCCATTACCTGTTTCAGAATTTATATGTTTTCCACTATCTCCTACAAAGATATAACTCTTATAACTTGTATGTTGATACTGCTCTTTTAATATCGCCATAACCTCATCACTCAAAGGCATTTTAAAATCAGGCAGGTTTTGGCTCTTGTTTTTCATCTGCCCTCTAGGGATTGTTAAGAGTTTTTTATCAAAATTAATACTACTCCATCTTAGAGTCACTAGGTTGCTAGCTCTTAGTGGCACATGTAAAACGAATTTCAAGAGGTTTCTAGTACTTATGTGTCCGTTATAGTTACAGATTGATGTTACTAGCTCTTTTAGTATTGTAAGGTCTGTTATCTTTGCATAGCTCTTGTTTGGTACTTTTTTGAGTATGGACTTATGTATATTGGATATGATGTTAAACTCACAATAGCCTTTCATAGTTGCATATCTCCAAAGATTGTCTAGGTAGTTAAAAAGTCTTTTTGATGTTTCAGGCGTTGCTAGTGATTTCTTTTCGAGTTTGTTCACTATTTCAGGGTGTTTTATGCTTGATATGCTTCTGTTTTTAAATTGTGACACTACATCATTTAGTATGAGTGCCTTTTTTCTTTTGAAGGCTGATTGTGCTAAATCGATCTTTTGCTTTTATTATGTCCTCTGTCCTCTCTTCTCTTTTGTGGTCTATTGGGTCTATACCTTGATTGATGAGGTCTAGGCATTCATCTCTCTTTTGTCTTGCTTGTATGGGAGAAACGGCAGGGTATGTTTTAAATGAGGTCTTACGCCTCTTATATACTGTTGGGCTTGTAAATAAAAATTGCCACGCTTTTATACCGTCTGGCTTTACCGATAAGCTCAAGCCTCGACCATCTGACAATGAGTAACTTTTGCTTTTAGGCTTTGCATTTTTGATTTCTGCATTGCTTAAAGGTGTCGCTATCTTAGGCATTTACTCCCCTTTTTATGAGTTATTTGTCATATATAAAAATACAAATTTCAATATGTCACAATAGCAAAAAATACTTTTGTACTATGCTATGTTACATATTTACTTATTTCCTATGGTGTTATGTTAGCCTAGGTTAGATTATAATATACTCACAGAAGTCGCCCCCTTGGGGTTTTGGTAGGTTGTTTAAGATTGTAATAAATTGTTGGAATGGTGGAGCCGTCCGGAATCGAACCGGAGTCCAAAAGTAGCCACCGATGACG
>CAZXOZ010000127.1:0-2995 GCA_964642805.1 uncultured Sulfurospirillum sp.
TTTAGATGCTAGAATGATGGTTAAGGGTATTCGGTTATGAGTCGAATCCGCCAATCTCAAAAATCAATATAAGAGAAATTTAGCTGTTTGCTTGGCTTGAATTTGCAAGTGGCTCATGTAATTTTAAAAAACAAAAGGCTAGTACATGACGAAAAAAAATGAGTCGAGTATGGCTTGGACACTTCTGTTTCTTGCTTGGATAGTAGCAGTTGTTGCGACATTGGGAAGTCTGTTTCTTAGTGATGTGATGATGTTTCCACCTTGCACTCTTTGTTGGTACCAAAGAATTATGATGTATCCTTTGGTCATTATACTTCTTGCTGGCATGGCTCCATTGGATGGAAGCTTCTTTAGGTACGCTGTTCCATTTGTTGTTATCGGTTGGTTGATGGCGTTTTATCATAACTTGCTTCAATACGGTATAATTCCTGATGATATGAGTCCTTGTATGCAGGGTATTCCTTGTTCTGTAAAGTATATGGATATGCTTGGTTTTATAACGATTCCAATGATGTCTCTTGTGGCATTTACACTGATAGCAGTATTGCTGTTTGTGATTAAAATGAGGACTTAAATGAACAAGAGAGATATTGTAATACTTGTAGCAGTGGGAATGATGGCACTGTTTTTGATAGCTGGAGTGATGTATAAAAATCATCAATCGAGTGAACTTGAAAGAATGGCAAAAGAGAGAGCAGAGCTTTTTGAGCGACCTTACTCTTGGAGTATGGGAAGCAAGAATGCAAAAGTACATTTAGTTGAGTTTTTTGACCCAGCTTGTGAGATGTGTGCTCAGTTTCACCCTCTCGTAAAAGGCATAATGAAGAAAAATGAAGGCAAGATAAGATTAACTCTTCGTTATGCACCTTTTCATGAAAATTCTGACAAGGCTGCTATGATACTAGAAGCTGCAAGAAAACAAGGCAAGTTTGCTGAGACTCTTGAGATGATGTTTGCCACACAACAGCATTGGATCACTCACCATAAACCAAATATTGAGAGACTTTGGAGTTTTTTACCAAGAATAGGCATAGACATGCATAGACTTGTAGAAGATTTGAAAGACCCAAAGCTTATGGAAATAGTCTAGCAAGATTTAAAAGATGCAAAAGCTTTGGGTGCTAAAAAGACACCATCTTTCTTTGTAAATGGCAAGCCACTTCAGAGGTTTGGTTATAAAGAACTAAAAGAGTTGATTTACTCTGAATTTTAGATTATTTAAAAGGAACTAGCATGAGAAAAAGAAATATTGTCATTTTTGCTACTATAGGATTAATAGCATTTTTTATGGTAGCTGGAGTGATGTATAAAAATCATCAAGCAAGTGAACTTGAGACAATAGTGAATGCAAAAGCAGAACTTTTGGAGAGACCTTACTCTTGGAGTGTGGGAAGCAAGGATGCTAAGGTTCATATAGTTAAGTTTTTTGATCCAACTTGTCCTGCTTGTGCAAAAACTCATCTTATAATAAAAAGGATTATGAGTGAAAATGAAGGAAAGATAAGACTAACTCTTCGCTATGCTGCGTTTAGTCAAGTCTCAGTTTATGCACTAACTATGCTTGAAGCTACAAGAAAACAAGACAAATATACCAAAGCTCTTGAGGTTTTATTTGTAACTCAAGGTCAGTGGGCATATTATAAAAAACCAAATCCTGAACTACTTTGGAAACTATTGCCAAGTGCTGGAGTTGATATAGATAGATTGGGTCAAGATGTTAGAGATCCCCAAATCAATGAACGCATAAGACAAGACTCTGAAGATGCTCAAACACTTAAAATAACTAGAGTACCGACATTTTTTATAAATGGAAAAACGCTTCCAAAGTTTGGTTACCAAGAGCTAGAAGATTTGATAAACTCTGAACTTCAGAAGTGATTTTCTTTACATGTAGAGCCATATCTGCCTCTACGAGCTTTAGCGAAAACTGTGATTTTTGTTCTATGTTTTTTTGCTATTGATTTGATTTTTTCTAGTCTGTTTGGAGTAAAAGAGAAAAGCATCTCGTACTCTTCACCGCTACAAAGAATTTTTTTAGAGATATTTTTACTGAATTTTACACCAAGATTGCCACTACTCTTACAGAGCCTTGAGAGGTCTTTTGCTAAGCCATCAGATATATCAAGTCCAGCATTTATATGTTTTGATGCTTCATAGAAAAAATTTGACTTTAGGTCTGGAGCTATAAATCTACTTTTTGAGTTGATTTTCCCTCCTCTAAGAAGTTTTGTTAGCTCTTTTTTGGAGTTTCCAAGCTTTCCTGTGTAGGCTATAAGGTCGCCATTTCTCATACCTTTTCTATATACTGGTTTTTTTGTTTTTGAGATGATTGTGATGGATATCATAAGTTTTTTGCCCGAAGTTGTATCTCCTCCTATGATTTCAAAGTTGAGTTTTTTTGCAATTTCTTTAAATCCTAAAGAGAGTTCATTTATCTGTGTGAGAGAAAAGTATGAGGGAATGATAAGTCCTATAAGAGCAAATCTAGGTTTTGCATTCATAGCTACTGCGTCCGATATATTGACCAATATACTTTTTCTTGCTATTTGCTTTAGACTCATCCAAGAGAGCTTAAAGTGTATATCTTCACAAAATAAATCTTTGGAGTAGACTGACTGTCCAACAACAGCACCATCATCTCCGATTTTACTGCTTTTAAAATTTGAGATTAGGTACTCTTCTTTATTCATTGTGTAAACTTTTTTTTCTATTATATCTTAAGTACTCAACTTTCATACATAAAACCCAACTCTTTTTGAGTATAAGTACTGAGTAGTGCGATAATTATAATGTCCCTAACAAAAAGAACCAAACCAAGCAAGAATTTTATTCCCAAATGCTAAAATAAAACAATGAAAAACTAAGGATAAACAGATGAGTAGAAAAGTAGCGAATAGCGGTTACTTTAGCAAACTTTCTGTGAAAAAGAAATCGTTCATCATCCCTAATAATTCCATACCAAATTAGAAAACAAGCCAAATTGCTCTATAATTAG
>CAZXOZ010000128.1:0-2950 GCA_964642805.1 uncultured Sulfurospirillum sp.
TAAATCAGGTTAATGTAAAGCTATTCATTGTGAAAGGAAGTGATAAAAAATGGGTGTTTGATGCTTGCATGTCAAATGATGATATAACAATTCCTGCTTGTCAAATTGATAATAGTCTTAATGAAACAGTTTGGTTCAGCTGTTTCTCTGGTTGAAGACTGATTATGAGTTTAAAAAAAAACTTATCCCTAATTTACTTGGTTTATTTTTCAAGGGCTGGTGTGTTTTTATTGCTATTACCATTGCTGATTCGTCGTCTTGATGAAAGCTGGGGTATTTTTGCAGTTTTGCTTAGCTTTATTCAAATTGCAGCAACTGCCATAGAGTTCGGTTTTGGAGTTAGCGCGACGAAAGATGTGGCGATGCATCAAAAAGAACCTGTTTATCTGTCTAGGTTATTAAGTTCGGTTGTTTCTGTGCAAGTATTGATATTTTTTGCAGTGGTTTTGATTGGAATACCTATTTTACATTCGTTAAACATCTCAATGAGTGAATATGTATTTGTGCTATTAATTATATTGTTTCAGGGGGTTTCTCCTCTATGGTTTATGAGAGGGGTTGAAGACTTGTCTTATATTTCAGGATTAGAAGTGCTTTCCAAGACTCTAGTACTTGTATTGGTTTACTTTGGGGTAAATGGCAGTGAAGATTTAGAATTTGCATTAATGATTTTTCTGATGGGTGCCGTTATTCCTACCGTTTTGGGTTTTGTATATCTTTTTAGAAAATATACGCAAATTAGTCAGTTTAGGTTATCTATTTTAGATTGTCTGGAACAATTCCAAAAAGGGGGGGTATTTTTTGGAGTAAGGTTGTCTGGGATGTTTGTTAGTGTTGGGGGTAGTTTGATGTTGGGTCTCAGCGGCCACACGCTTTTAGCTGGGCAGTTTGCAATTGCCGAAAGGGTGTTGTCAGCAGTTAGAAATATTCTCTTTCCTGCCTGGGATGTTATTTTCCCAAAAATGATTTCATTGTTTAGAGAGAATGACGAGAGTGTAAACCGTTTTAGACGTATTTCAAATTTTGCATTGATTTTATTTTCTTTAGTCACCAGTGCCTTTTTGTTTGTTTTTGCTCCGTTTCTTGCAGAATATTTCTCTGGAAAAAATGATGAAAACATAATCAAAATTTTACAAGTAATGACGCTGGTTCCTTTGTTTGTAGCAGTAATTAACTCATTGGGATTAAGCTACTTGGTTGCACATGATAAAAACTTTGCATTTTTAAGTTCGATTGTAATCGGTTCACTCTTTTATGCCGTATCTATCGTGATATTTATTTATGGAGGACTGGAATCGCTAGATATGTTATTCGGATTAGCGGTGTCTTATTCTGCATCTTTGCTGTTTTCAATGATTCTGGTTCTTTATTTTATAAGGGTAAGAAAAGAATGAGTAAACCTAGATATAGACCATCAAAAATCACCTTTTCAAATCCTTTTAATGGGCGCAAGTGGCTACAATTGTTAGAACCAAGTATTGAATATGGTTTAAAGCTTAAGGCTTCTATGAATATAAAGTCTAGAAATAATATTGGATTTACTTTTCAAACGAATGAATTAGGCTTTCATGGTCGTAATGTTTCAGATGTGGATAATGTTATTTTAGGGACTTCTTTTGGAATGGGGTTTGGTGTTGATGAAGGTCAAAATTGGTTTCAACTGGATGAACATTTAAAAAACAGTTATTTTAATTTGGCTATGCCTGTTTCTCCGCATAATCATTTAAATGCTCTGGAATCTTATTATAAAGGCAAAGGAAAAGTCTTGATTTATGTCTATCATCCAAATGTTTGGAAAACGGCAGCTAGTTTTTATAAAAGCGAGAAACATAACAAAAACATTTTTGAATTTCTTAACTGGTCTGTAGATTATATCTCGATTTTTAAACTTATTCCCAGGTGGTTGCTAAAGAAGCTTTATTTTAAATTCTATGGTATTGAGCAAAGCTATAAAGATAAAGATGGTAAAACTTATACAGTAAACTCTAGGTATAATTATTATTCCTTGAAATCAAAAGAAAATAAAGTTTTATTCGATAAGGCAACAGATGGCTTGAGTCAGGTTTTTAATAAGTTTGAAAAAGTATACGTATTCAGGGTTCCAATTAAAGAACAGTTAATCAACAAAAAGATTAATAATAAGGATCTTCAAAAATTATGTGATAATTATGATGAATGTTGGGGTGAATTTATGTCGTCGTTATCTAGAGAGGCTAAAAGCTCCGTTTCAATATCAGACTTGGTAGGAATAGATTATTTTCAGTTAAGAGATTTTTTACCAAAGGATACACATTGGTCACCAAGTGGTAATTTAATATTTTTTAAGACTGTACAAAGTAAAAAAAACAATATTTTAAGGTAGCGTGGTTTGAGTTTAAAGTATGGAATTAGTTTGATTTTAGGTTTTTTGTTAACTTTAACATCACCTAAAATAACAATAGGGTCGATTCCCATAACATTTATTCTACCGTTTATTTTTGGATTTTTTTTACTATTATGGCAGAAGTATCGACTAAATAGAGATATTGTTTATTTCTCTATAAGTATCTTTGCGGCTCTTTTTATTTCTTCAATAATCTCTTTACTTATTTCTTTTTTTGGAGAAGCGTATAGTATTTCAATAAAATCAGTGCTTCTTTTTTTATATTCTATTGTTTTGTTCGCTATTTTTTCAACAGCAGCTTTTTATATTATGAAGAAGAATTTTAAATATATATGGGGAATATTATTATTTATTCTAATTTTCTTTTCTGTTATTGAAGTTTTGAATCCAGAAGTGTTTTATTCGATTAGATCTACTCTATATCCAGAAGAAATACAGGCTGATTTTAGGCTTCGAGATAGTACGCATATGTTTGGTCCCAGGCCTATGTTACTTTTTAATGAGCCAAGCCATTTAGCAAAATTTTTTGCTATAATTTGGATTCTATATGCATTTTCAAATAAATTT
>CAZXOZ010000129.1:0-2732 GCA_964642805.1 uncultured Sulfurospirillum sp.
CGCCTTTATCCTAACAGAAAATGAACTAGAGATAAAAGAGAGTAATGTTACTATAGCAAATATTCTTTTAGCTGATTTTTATAAGCAAATTTTATCTAACAAGGAGCTAAAAAATATAAAACTTGACAATAGATCAATAGCTTCACAAAATGAAAATTCAAGCCTAATATATAAAGATAAAAATGTGAGCGTTAAGATTATCATTGATAGTATATATAGGAGCAAAGATGTTAAAAATACTCACTTAAAAGTGCTTTATTCTAAAAGATAAAGTTTAGTTATTACGCTATAATCTAAACTGAACTCTCGGATTAACTATCAAATTTTTAGAGGGTTCAATTTTAAAAGGATAAAAGATGAAAAAAGTAGTTATTGCACTGACCTTGTCTGTTATTACAATACAAGCTAGCTGGCTAGAAGGCTTATCTGGTCTGCTTGGCTCTACGCAAAAAGTACAACCATCAACTACAAAAGCAGATACACATCTATCAAATACAGACATGACAAGTGCATTAAAAGAAGCACTTTCGATAGGAGTTAAGTTTGCAGTAAAAGATCTTAGTAGAGATGGTGGCTATCTCAACAACCCCCTTGTAAAAATTCCTCTACCAAAAAATCTACAAGCGAGTGAAAAAATGCTTCGTAAAATAGGTGGTGGAAAGTATGCTGATGATCTGATTCTCTCTATGAATAGAGCAGCTCAAGAGGCAGCTCCAAAAACTGTAGATATCTTTATGGACTCAATTAAGAGCATGACAATTGCTGATGCAAAGTCTATCTTGTCTGGCGAAGATGATTCAGCAACACAGTACTTTAAAAACAACAATAGTGCTAAACTTGCTTCAGTTATCGCGCCGATTATTGAAAGAAGTATGGCAAATAATGATGTTTCAAGATACTATGATGCTTTTTTAACATTCTATAAATCAAACTCTTCTATTTTGGAAAATAGGTCTGTTTCAACACTGGTAAATGCATCTGGACTAAGTGAGTATCTTCCAAATCAAAAAGATGAAAATTTAAATAGTTTTGTTACCAATAGAGCGATTGATGGCTTGATGAGTATGGTTGCAAAAAAAGAGAGAGAGATTAGGGATAATCCACTAATGAGAAATAGCGACCTACTCAAAAAAGTTTTTGGGGCTTTTTAAAGAAATAATGAGTAAAAATTTATATCTAGTTTCACTAGGATGCAATAAAAATTTAGTAGATTCTGAAGTGATGCTTGGAAGACTAAAAGAGTACAACATAACAGATGAGCCAAAGAGTGCTGATGTCCTTATCGTAAACACATGTGGTTTTATAGGGCCTGCCAAAGAGGAGAGTCTAGATACAATTTTCTCCCTACATGAGCTTAGAAAAAAAGAGTCTTTACTTGTGGTTACTGGCTGTTTAACTGAGAGATATCGTGAAGAGTTACAAGCCGAACTGCAAGAGGTTGATCTTTTTACAGGTGTTGGTGATTATAACAAAATCGATGAGATTATAAGAAAGAAAGAGAACCGTTTTACACCTGCAACTTATCTACTAAACGAAGAGGAGAGGGTTATAACTGGCTCAAACTCTCATGCCTACATAAAGCTAAGTGAGGGCTGCAATCAGAGCTGTAGCTTCTGTGCAATACCAAACTTTAAGGGAAAACTCTACTCTCGCACAGTTGAATCTGTTGCAAAAGAGGTTACAATTTTGGTTCAAAAAGGCTTTTATGACTTTAGCTTCATCTCTCAAGATAGTAGCTCTTATGGGCGAGATTTAGGTAAAAAAGAGGGACTTATAGAGCTTATAGGGCTTATAGAAAAAGTTGTTGGAATTAAGAGTGCTAGAATCCTATATCTCTACCCCACAACAACATCAAATAGACTCATAAAGAGTATCATAGACTCAAAACTCTTTCACAACTACTTTGATATGCCAATTCAACACATAAGTGATAAGATGCTAAAGCGCATGAAAAGAGGGGCTGGAAGAGAGAGGATTGTAGAGCAGCTTAGGATGATGAGAGAGGCTAAGAGTAGTTTTTTAAGAACAGGACTTATCATTGGTCATCCAAATGAGAGTGAAGATGAGTTTAGTGAGCTTTTAGAGTTTGTAGATAATTTTGATTTTGACAGAGTGTCTCTATTTGCCTACTCAGATGAGGAGGATACTTCTGCGTATGAGATGAGTGGTAAAATCGATGAAGAAGAGGTGATTGATAGGCTGAATCGCATTGAAAAAATAGTGAAAATAAAACATGAGAAATCACTCAAAAGAGAGATAGGAGAAGCCATGCAAGTTACTATAGAGGGAGAGAGTAGTGAGGGAGAGTTTTTTCTCGCAGCAAAAAAACTCTGCTGGGCACCTGAGATTGATGGTGAAATACTCGTAAATGAGTCACAAATAGGTGCTTTAGAAGTTGGGAAAAGCTATGAAGCAAAAATTACAGAATTAGCAGGAGATAAGCTACTTGCAACAGTTACCAAAACTCTCTTTTAAAGCTCTAGCTGAGCTAAAAAAAGGTAAAAATCTATTAGCATTCTCAGCAGGAAGTGATTCAAGTGCACTGTTTTTTATCTTAAAGGCACTAGGCATTGAGTTTGATATAGCTTTGGTAAACTATCAAACAAGAGAGCAGAGCTTTGAGGAAGAGGTATATGCAAAGAGTTTAGGTAGCGAGTTCAAAAAAGAGTATTTTATATCTACATGTAGAGTTGAGGGTAGCAATTTTGAACACAAGGCAAGGACAAAAAGGT
>CAZXOZ010000130.1:0-2718 GCA_964642805.1 uncultured Sulfurospirillum sp.
ATGGCATGTATAAAAAATATTTTTTAAGGTTATATATGCTAGAATTGCATATCTTATTTCTTTAGCTTTGCTAAGCTTAATGAAATAAGATATTTTTTAAGTTTCTCTTAAGAGTTAAATTTGTTTGCATATATTTGTGAATATGCAAAATAATCACATTAAAAAGGAAAACTAGATGAGATTACATAGGCTACCACTACTCATAGCATCAGCTTCAATCTTGTTTGCATGTAGCTTGCAAGCTAAAGAGTCATTGATGATGGCAACCACAACTAGCACTGACAATACAGGATTGCTAGACTACCTTGCTCCAAAGTTTAAAAATGATACTAAAATTACACTCAAATGGGTTGCAACAGGAACGGGCAAGGCACTAAAGATGGGTGAAAATTGTGATGTTGATATACTATTTGTACATGCTCCTGATTCAGAGAAGAAGTTTATCAGCAGTAATTTTGGAGTTGATAGACAACAAGTGATGTATAATGACTTTGTTATTATTGGACCTAAAAGTGATCCTGCAAAAGTGCTTGGAATGCACCAAAATGATGCACTAAAGCAGATAATGCAAAAAGAGAAAAGATTTTTTAGTCGAGGTGATAATTCAGGAACCAATAAAAAAGAGATTTTACTATGGAAAAAGGCTATATCGAAAGTGCCAGATAATACTACTTGGTATGTGCAAACAGGACAAGGAATGCTAGTAACTATAAATATGGCGGCTGAAAAAGAGGGCTATACGATGACTGATAGAGGAACTTGGATAAAGTATATGTCTCAAAAGGGTGCGTTAAATAGTATGAAAATTATTGTTGAAGGGGATTCTGGACTTTTTAATCAATATAGTGTTATAACAATCAATCAAAAAAAATGCCCAAAGGCAAAGCCAGTGTTAGCTTCTAATTTCACTAGGTGGGTTACAAGCGATAAAACACAAAAAGCAATAAGTGATTTTAGGTTACTTGGTCAGCCACTTTTTATACCTAATGCAAAATAGTTTGACTATTTTTAGACTATTTTACCTATGTAGCAGTAAACTTTTTTGAGTCTTTTTATAGATGGTTTTTCACAAGCTATAGAGCTACTTGTCTCGGGTGATTCTAGTGTATACTCTGCTATACAAGCCACAATAACTGTGTCATCTTGGTCAATGGTAGCTTGCCTATCTATAGGATTACCTTTGGGATTTTTACTAGGTTATTACAATTTTCCTGGCAAACAAGTTGTAAAAACTTTTGTAGACACACTACTAGCACTCCCAACAGTAGTAATCGGCCTAATTGCATATACAATGTTATCTCAGTCTGGTCCTTTTGGTGAGTTTGATCTGCTTTTTACTCTTAAAGCTATCGCTATAGGTCAGATAGTTCTTGGTCTTCCTATCGTTGTAGCATTAACAGCAGCGCAGATTGAAGCAGTAGATAAAAGGCTCTACTCAACACTAATTGGCATGGGTGCACGACCTAGACAGGTATTATTCGCAACACTTGTTGAAGCTAGATTTGGACTTATGACAGCAGCAGTTACTGCTTATGGGCGAATTATTACCGAGATTGGTATATCTATGATGGTTGGTGGCAATATTAAGTACCATACAAGAACAGTTACAACGGCCATTGCACTAGAGACAGGAAAGGGAGAGTTTGTTACAGGTATTGCACTAGGTATTGTTCTTTTTAGTATAGCCCTTATGGTCAATATAACTCTCTCCGTGCTCAGACGAGGATGGTCTCAATGAGCATACTCTATGAGTTTAAAAATGTAAAAAAATACCATGATGATAAAAAAGTACTTTGCATAGAAGAGTTGAAGATTGAAAAAAATGGAATCATAGGTTTTTTTGGACCAAATGGTAGTGGAAAATCAACTCTTTTTAATCTACTCTCTTTTATATCAGAGCCATCATTTGGCAAGATGTTTTTCAAAGGAGAGGACAGCAGTAGAATAGACATCTATATGCGACGGAATGTAGTTATGCTTCCTCAAAATCCATATCTTCTTAAGCGCCTAGTGTTTGACAATATCGCTTATGGTTTAAGGGTTAGAGGTCAGATGGATGCGTTAAAAACAAAAGTTTTTGACGCACTCTCTTGGGTCGGGTTAGATTCATCATTTGCAAAGAGAAAGTGGAGTCAGCTCTCAGGCGGAGAGGCACAAAGAGTTGCACTTGCTGCTAGATTGATTTTGAAACCAGAGGTTCTTATACTAGATGAGCCTACTACTAGTGTAGACACAAATTCGGCTCAACAAATTAGAGAGGCAATATTTTTTGCGAAAGAGAGATGGAATACCACTTTGATGATTTCTAGCCATGATCACAGCTGGCTAAATCAGGCATGTGATAGAAAAATAGCCCTGTTTCAAGGCAAAATAGTACAAAATAGCGCTGTTAACCTTCTATTTGCTCCTTGGACAAAGGATGAGAGTGGTAACTTAGTGAAGCAATTTATAGATGGACAGAGGCTCTGTATTGAAAACTCACAAAAAAAACAAGAAGATGCAGTTGCTATGATTAGCTCACAAGATATAGCTATATATCCTAAAAACTATGCTTTTAGAAGGAAGAGTTCATCTTTGATTGGAACAATAACCTCTATAGAGACTCAGAACTCAGACGATAGTTTGATAGTTGAAGTTATCGTAAGCGGAGTAAAATTAAGCAGTAAACTCTCAAAAAAAGAGCTACTTTACTACAAGCTTATACCAGGTGAGAAAGCA
>CAZXOZ010000131.1:0-2684 GCA_964642805.1 uncultured Sulfurospirillum sp.
CCCCGATATCTTTCAAGTATGCAATATTCTCTTTTGAAGGAGTTAGAAAAGTTTGATTTAAGTACTCTAAGCCTTTTTTGAGTTCTTCTTGTTTTTGAAGCACTTTTTTATAAGTTTTTTCATCAATCAACCCTAGCTTATAGCCATAAGGAGTGAGCCTTAAATCCGCATTGTCTTCTCTAAGAAGCAGTCTATACTCTGCACGACTCGTAAACATTCGGTATGGCTCTTTTGTTCCTTTTGTGACTAAATCATCTATAAGAACCCCGATATATGCCTCATCTCGCCTAAGTATAAAAGGCTCTTGTCTATTCAGGCTAAGTACAGCATTTATACCAGCCATAAATCCAAGTGTAGCCGCCTCTTCATAGCCTGTAGTTCCGTTTATCTGTCCTGCACAGTACAATCCACTCACTTTTTTAGTCTCGAGTGTATGAGTAAGCTCTGTTGGGTTTACATAATCATACTCAATAGCATAGCCATACCTGACTATCTTAGCATTTTCAAAGCCCACAATGGAGCGAAGCATCTCTAGTTGAGCCTCAGGCGGCAAGGATGTTGTAAGTCCGTTGATATAGTACTCAGTCGCTTCAAATGTTTGAGGCTCTACAAAAAGATGGTGCCTCTGTTTGTCTCTAAATCTATCTACTTTGTCTTCTATGCTAGGGCAGTATCTAGGGCCTGTTCCCTCAATCTGTCCAGTAAAAAGAGGTGCTCTATGAAAATTATTTTCTATGATTTGATGAGTATTTTCGTTTGTGTAAGTTATATAGCATGGTAGTTGCTTTGGCTTGAAACTCTCTCTATCGGTTCTAAAACTAAACGGAATAGGGTCTTCATCTCCTGCTTGTATCTCCATCTTGGAAAAATCTATACTCTTTGCATCTATCCTTGCACATGTACCTGTCTTTAACCTACCCATATCTAACCCCAAAGAGTGCATTGAATCTGAAAGCTCATTTGCGGGAAACTCCCCTATACGACCCGCCTCCTGCTTGTTTTCTCCTATGTGTATAAGACCTCTTAAAAATGTCCCAGCAGTAATAATAATCTTTTTTGCATGGTAGTGGTTTTTGAGATGAGTTATAACTCCTGTTGCTTTTTTATCTTTTGTAGTTATATTTTCAGCTATCTCTTGGACGATATCTAAGTTGTCACAATTTAGAACCAAATTTCTCATATAGATTCTATATTTATCCATGTCTATTTGAGCTCTGCTTCCTCTTACAGCTGGACCTTTTGACTGGTTTAGTATGCGGTATTGAATTCCATTTGCATCAGTCGCTAACCCCATCTGACCACCAAGTGCATCAAGCTCTTTTACAAGATGACCTTTGGCAAGACCGCCTATTGCAGGATTACAACTAGTAGCTCCTATCTGCTCAGCAAGGATTGTTATGAGCAGTGTTTTTTTGCCTAGTCTTGCACATGTAAGTGCTGCCTCTATGCCAGCATGTCCGCCGCCTACTACTATAACATCATATTTCATAAAGGTCATTAAGTCTATCATAGCCTCATTATACTATTTTTATGTTTGTAATCAACCCAAAAAGCAAGTATTAGTCCTATAAAAACAAGTATTGTAGATACTAAGAAAGCATAATAGAAGTTACTTGAGATATCTATGAGATATCCAGCTCCAACAGGGCCAATCGTCTGACCTACGGCAAAAAAGATGGTTACGAAGCTCAATATCTTGATAGTATAAGCTCCATCAAAAAGTTCACTGCTTATAACTGCCATTATAGAAGGAACTGCCCAAGCAGATATGCCAAATAGAAATGCAGAGAACCACACAAGAGCAATTGGAGAGTGAAAAGAGAGTATAGAGTGAGCTAAAATTTGAATTAAAAATATAAAAATTAAACTTTTATAACACCCAATTTTATCAGCAATAGCTCCAAAAATAAAACCAGAAAACAGACTTGAAAAGCCAAGAAAAGTCCAAAATAAACTAGAAATTTCACTGTTAATTTGCCATTGTGCTTCTAGTGCAGCAATAAAGAAAGTTATATAAATTACATATGTAACGCCAAAAAGAAAGTATATAAACGAGATTTGCAAGAGTCTAATATTGCCAAATATATCTTTTCTAGAATAGTTTAGAGATGAGGACTTTTTTGCTATATATAGAGGAAAACTAAGACCCTTTTTTAACAAAAAAGATATAATAAATATAGCTAAAGCAAAACTAAGCCAGCCAGCTTTCCAAAATGAGCTATCTAAGAAATTATCAAACATAGAAATTACAATCCCACTAAATATAATGCTACTACCAATACCCATTATCGCAATACCCGTCGCTTTACCCTTAATCTCTTTTGGAACTATTTGGGTTATATAGGTCATTATAGACATAAAAGACATCGCTCCAAAGAAGCCTGTTATACAAAAAAGTAACGAAATTAAAGGGAAGTTACTATTGGTTGCCATCAAAATCATACAAAAGCTTTGCATGATTAAAGAGCTCTTTATAAGAAGAGCTGGACCAAATTTGGCATAAAGTTTATTGATAAAAAAGAGTCCAAAAAGATAGCCCAAAAGGTTTGCACTCCCTATTACCCCCATTTGTGTTGTATTGAAGTTTAAGTCTATCTGCATATCTGGCAAAATTATACCAAAATTGAACCGTGCTAACCCTATGCATGAAAATACAACAAGTATGCACGCTACAAGCGCGGATT
>CAZXOZ010000132.1:0-2637 GCA_964642805.1 uncultured Sulfurospirillum sp.
GGGTTTTAGGGTTGAGGGTGTCCCACCTCCAATAAATAGTGATTTGATAGAGTTTAATTTTGGATTAAATCTTTTTAACTCACTTTTTAACTGTAAACAGATAGCTTTAGTGTAGTTCTCTTTTAAAAACATCTCACTAGTGTATGAGTTAAAAGCACAGTAGTGACATTTTGAATCACAAAATGGGATATGTAGATAGATTAGCAAAATACTCCTTATCAGTTTTTAATGACTATTTGGGTACTATTTTACCTAAAAAGGAGAGATATGACTACCAAAAAACGCTATCGTCCAAATATCGCAGCTATCATCCTCTCCTCTAAGTATCCATTTGAGGTTGAATTTTTTATCGCTTTAAGAAGTGATATGGAGAATGCATGGCAGTTTCCCCAAGGTGGAATTGATGATGGAGAGACTCCAAAAGAGGCACTTTTTAGGGAGCTTGAAGAGGAGATAGGGACTGGTGATATTGAGATTTTAGCAGAGTATCCTGAGTGGATTAGTTATAATTTTCCTGGAGCAGTTGCAAAAAAGATGTATCCTTATGATGGACAGATACAGAGATATTTTTTAGTTAGGCTAAAAGATGATTCAATGATAGACTTAAAGACTAAAGTACCAGAGTTTTGCGACCATAAATTTGTCAAATATAAAGAGGTTTTTAAGCATATAGTCTATTTTAAAAAGCCAATTTATAGAAAAGTTTTAAACTATTTTAGAGAAGAGGGGTATTTGTAGAGTGTTGATAGTGCAGAAGTATGGAGGAACTAGTGTGGGTACACTAGAGAGGATAGAAGAGGTCGCTAAGAGAGTAGTAAAGACAAAAGATGGGGGTAGCGATGTAATCGTTGTTGTCTCTGCTATGAGTGGGGAGACCAATAAGCTAATAGGCTATGCAAAACACTTTAGTGATTCACCGCATCAAAGAGAGTTAGATATGCTTTTAAGCTCTGGCGAGAGGATTACGAGTGCTCTTTTGACTATCGCTCTTAATCAGATGGGCTATAAAGCAGTTGCTATGACAGGTCGACAAGCTGGTATAAAAACAGACACTTCACATACAAAAGCAAGAATTGAGAGTATAGATAGAAACTGTATAGAGAGCAAATTAAAAGCAGGAAATATTGTAGTTGTTGCTGGTTTTCAGGGCGTAACGGAGCTAGGAGAGGTTTCAACTTTGGGGCGTGGTGGAAGTGACCTTAGTGCTGTGGCGATTGCGGGAGCTTTGGGTGCTAAGTTGTGTGAGATATACACTGATGTTGATGGTATATACACTACTGACCCTAGGATTGAGCCAAAGGCAAAGAAGCTTGAGGTGATTAGCTATGATGAGATGTTGGAGCTTGCAAGTTTGGGGGCAAAAGTGCTACAAACTCGCTCAGTTGAGATGGCAAAAAAACTAAATGTAAATCTTGTAACTAGAAGTAGTTTTAGCGATGACAAAGGAACACTAATAACAAAGGAAGAGACCATTATGGAAAGACCATTGGTAAGTGGTATTGCGATTGATACAAATCAAGCAAGAGTAACACTAAGGGGTGTAGTAGATAAGCCAGGAATTGCAGCAGATATTTTTAGAAAACTTAGTAATGAAAATATAAATGTAGATATGATAATCCAAAATGTTGGAGTAGATGGTACAACAAATCTAGGTTTTACAGTACCTCAAAATGAGCTAGAGATGACTAGAATCGCTATGGCTGAGATAGGTGCTTCGCAATCTGTAGAGTATGATAGTGAAGTAGTTAAGGTGTCCATAGTTGGAGTGGGTATGAAGAGCCATAGTGGAGTGGCTTGTACCGCATTTGATACACTATCAAAAGATGGGATTAACTTAGAGATGATAAGCACTAGTGAGATAAAAATCTCAATTGTAATAGCTGCAAAGTATGGTGAGCTGGCAGTTCGTTCACTGCATACTGCATATGAATTAGATAGGTAGATTATGCAAGAATTATTAAAGTGGACTCTAGCGACTATCAGAAAAGATGGCTCTATGATGAGTTGGATGGAGGAAAAGAGGTTTGAGTGGACCCCTTTACTGCACCTAATGCTTCAAAATCTATTAGCAGGACAGACGATAATAATAATCACAGATGATGATAGAGAGTGGTTTGGTAAATATGCCCTAAAAAAGCTAAATGCAGAAGGTAAAAATCGTCCTTTACTCCCTTTTGTATCTATAAAGACATTTTTTCCAAATATTCGTCAACTAAAATCAAAAGATGACATAGAGTTACTAGAGAACATGCTCTCTCAATCATTTTCAGATGGATACATGTTTTTTTATATAGGCAAAAGTACAGATATAAAAATACAACTCGCAAAACGACATGATGATAGTTTTATGTGGATTCTTGATGAGCATCTTCAAAATAGTTTCTATCTATCTAGCAGAGATGATTTGCTTGATATTAAGCTAATACAACTCTTTAGACTACTTGATAAAAGCATAGATGCCGTACTTTTTGCTGAAGTTAATTTAGAAGATGAGTGAACTTCGCAGTCATGTACTTGTATGTTCTGATATAGATAAGGCCTATAGTGAGTGTCAAGAGAGTTACATAGGGTTTAGAATTTGCCCTTTTTTAAAAGAGAAGGATGACTTTCTTTTAGAAGATGCAAAAAAGGTTGTAA
>CAZXOZ010000133.1:0-2568 GCA_964642805.1 uncultured Sulfurospirillum sp.
AAGATGAGATTTTATGAATTTGGGGGTGTGGGGGAAGTTATGGAATTATTTGGGGGAATACATAAGCTTGACACCTGCAATAATAATTACTATAATAATTAAAATTAACTTTAAGAGGGAGAAATTATGTTTAAAAGTATCAAATTTTTGTTTGTAGTGCTGTTTTGTACTGTTTCGTTGAGTGCTAGCGGCAAGCTAGATAAGATTATAATCGCGGGGCCTGCTGCTTCCATATCTCATCCTGTTTTTCACATGATACAAACAGGTGCTTTAAGTGATGTTGCTAAAAATGTTGAGTTTAAGCTATGGAGAACTCCCGCACAACTACAAGCTATGATAATCAACAAAAGTATTGATTTCATAGCAGTTCCTACAAATGTTGCTGCTGTTTTTTACAATAAAAAAGAGCCGATTCAGCTTCTCAATGTCTCTATATGGGGACTTTTAAGTATTGTCTCTCATGACGAGAGTATCAAGAGTGTCAAAGACTTAAAAGGCAAAGAGATAGTTGTTCCTTTTCGCAATGATGTGCCTGACATTGCACTAAAGGCTCTGCTTAAAAAAGAGGGGATTGATCCACAAAAAGATTTGAAAATCACTTACACTACTAACATAGTAGATGCCATGCAGATGTTGGTTTTGAAAACTACAGATACAGCACTTATGCTTGAGCCTATAACATCTATGGCACTTATGAAAAACAAATCATTGAGCAGAAGTATTGATTTGCAAGATGAGTGGGGAAGAGTTTTTAAAACTGAAGCAAAAATACCTCAAGCAGGGATGGTTGCAGTAGGGGATATGGTAGAAAATAGAGCTGTAGTTAAAAGATTTTTGAAGGAGTATGCTAGTTCGGTAGAGTGGTATAAAGCAAATCCAAAAAAAGCAGGAGAGCTTGCGGCAAAGAATCTACCTATGTTAAACAGAGTTGCGGTAGCAAACTCAATCCCACATGTAAGATTTGATAGTGTGCCTATCGCTCAAGCAAAAGAGAAGCTTGAGTTTTTCTTCAATATCCTATATCAAAACAATCCTAAAACCATAGGTGGAAAACTTCCTAGTGATGGATTTTATTATAAGTAGAGACCATTAAGTCGCTTTTTGACTTTTCTAGCAAAAAGTGGCTTAGATAGACTATAAAAAAGACTTGTAAAAGCAGACCAAACAGAGGAATTAGGGAGAGAAAAAAGAAAAAAGCCATTACCACAAGAAGGTAAGGTCTATGCTTCCTCATAATCTGCTTCACATCTTCACAAACTCCTGATGAGAGTAGGTCGTACATCATAAGAGTATAAAAAAGATAGAAAAATGGTAGCTTTAGGATAAAAATATTTATAAATGGAAAAGCCAAAAATGGTAGAGTGCATAAAAATAGAACCAAAAACTTCATAAAGATTTTAAATAAGCTCCAAAGAGTAAAAAATATCCCATCACCATCAGTCTCTTTTATGTGAGGATAGCTATTTTTTCTCACTAAGCTCACTATATATGGTGTCAAAAAACCTACGGTTATGACTGCGATAACTAGCGAAAGCAAAACGACACCAAGCGTTCCAAATAGGATAAAAAGAGTAGTAAGCAACCAGTGGAAAACAGTAAAACCTAAGAGATAAGCTAGAGTTGGATGTGCCGTTTCATCTATAAATGAGTAGTCACCACTAGCTGAGCCCTCTTGAAGAAGAGATATAAACTCACCGCTTCCATAAATAAAAAATGCTCCTAAAACCAAAATAGGAGCGATAAAAGGAGCTAAAGATAGAAAAAGAAACTTTGAGCTAAAAAAATCTTGAAGTGCTTTTGTTAGTACAGAATTACGCATTGTAAGCTTTGTATAGCTCCTCATAGATCTCCTTTGCTCCTAGTGAGTTTCTATTTAAAATCTCCAACATCACCTCATTGTCCTCTTTTAAACCCCATACTTTTTTATAAGTCCCCTCTTTGTAGCCGTGGTCTTGACGAAATTGATTTAGTACATTTTTAGCTACATAAAACTTGTATAGTGTCTTTAAGTTTACTCCACATTTTAGCGCGAGTGAGAAGTAGGTTCTTAAAAGACCATCAAACATGTCGACTTTAAAGCTAGTTGTTGTATTGATAATAGACTCTATATCATTTATAATCTCCATAAAAGAGGTTGAGCTAACACTGTATGCCTCTTTTGAGAATTGTTCAAATCCTTGAGTATTGATAACATCATCTACAAGAGCATCTATATCTCCTCGACTATTTGCTTTATAGTCCTCAAGAGCTAAACTCATGACAAAGTGCCAAATATCGACTATCTCAACCGCAGCATTATCCCAGTCAATATCACTATCTATATCTTTCCAATGCTTCCAGTTAAAACTGTCTATCAGCTCCGCACTCTCCATGTAGATGCACCGTTTCCAGTTTATTATGCGGTCATTTTTGGTATATCCATTTTCCCAGCCTACTCCATTGGTTTCATCATTTAATTTTTGCTGTAGAGTAAACATCTCTTTTATGTACTCAATATTTGTCATTATAACTATCCTTCGTTACTCATTATTTTACTATCACTAAAACTATCTCCACCTCTACTGCTTT
>CAZXOZ010000134.1:0-2543 GCA_964642805.1 uncultured Sulfurospirillum sp.
ATATGATGAAAGTTGGATTGCGACTAAATCTAGCTGCTATATCTGTTATAACTCTGCTTTTTTACTTTGGTATTGCAGGGTAAAGTCCCTGCATTTTGTAAGTTAATAATTTTTTACATTAAAATACCTTATACAGTTTAAATAAAATAAATAAATTTTATATTTTATATTATCTAACAAATTAATAGTTATTTAAATAGGATAATATGGTCAATTCATATAAATAGTGTTTATCCCATAAGAGTAAAATAGATTTTATGCTACTTAATGAAACTAATTATTAATATTTATATAAGGTATATAATGTTAACCTTTTGTTTGAGATATATAATTTTTAATTAAGTAACTTGTTTCTACTTATGTTTGGGTGTATGAATAAAATAGATAAGTAGAAATTTTATTCGACTTATCTAATGAAATATATTTACACAAAAACATTAAGGAGAAAATTATGTTAAAAAAACATAATAAGAGCGTCAGTTTTGCACTATCGGTGCTTATGATGGGTGCACTAAGTGCTCATGCATGCAGCATGTGCGGAAGTGATAACTACTTTGAATCGGTTATCCCTATGGATACTAATAAAAAGTTTGAAAAAAATGGAGATGGTATTTTCTATTATGCGTGCCCGAGTTTAAAAGAGAAGGGGTTAAACAGGGTAATTCGTATTGACGCCAACAACTGGACATTTACCGATATAAAGGTGGATGGAGTAAATCCACACTCTGTTGATAGAGCAGGAGATACGGATAAGTTTTATGTAAGGACACAAGATTCATACTCATTTGATGTAGTCAATCTAAAAACAAAAAAAGCAAAAACAGTAAAACTTGATGGTGTCAGACCAAGGGCGATTGGTGGATATAACAAAAAACACAACATACAACTACTTTCAGGAAAAAACAGACCAACTATTAGTGTTATAGATGTTGCTACAGACACTGTGATAGCGACCTTAGGTCAAAACAGAGACTATGACAAAAAAATGCTCAAATCAAACTCAGGTTCAGGCTCCGCCACAGGGCATTCGGTTTGGCTAGGTCCTGATCACTTTGCACTGACAGATAGAGTAAATAAGAGAGTTGTTGTTTTTAGAGTTATATCTAAAGATGGAAAACTTACATTTGAAGAGACTAGTATACTTCATCTTCCTTCTGGGCTACACACTATTGATAGAGTCAATAATCCACAAAGCAAAGAGGATCTCAATGTTTTTTATGGCCAGCTTGAAGGCATAGTGTCAGAGTTTATACTACCAGGTGTTCAAGAGCTTATCTTTGATAACTCTACTGGGATATTAAAAAAGGGCAGAAGAGTTGATATGGTAGAATCCGGTCTTATTATAAATAAATTTAAGCCAAGAGCACATCACTCGTCTATCACACCTGATGGAAAGTATATATTTGCTCCTGATTGTACAGGTAAAGTATATGTGATAAACAGAAGTACAATGAAAACAAAGGCGATTATACCTGCTGGATTTGGTACTGCGCATGTAGAGTTTTCTGAGCAACTTGGATTAGCTATTATAACCAACCACTTAACGCAGTATGTAACAGTTGCAGATCTTAATACATTGAAAGTTTTGAAAAATGTAGTTATAAGCGACTCAGACTATGATCCAAGCTTTAACTTCTCTATGGGAAGACACCCATTTATGCAACCACACTTCTCTTATGTGTCAAATGATGGGAAGTACTTTTATACATTTGCTTCTCAAGATGGAATGTTTATCAAGATAGACTTGAAAGAGTTGAAAGTTATAAGAACAATGGATGTTGGAGGTGCACCTGAGCAATCACGCTCTTAGTTGTCTATTCATTTACAGCACTATGTCTCTTGATGTAGTGCTGTTAGTAGATCATAATAGGAGAGAAATATGATAATTAAAAATTTATTGAGTTTAGTGATATCTGTATTATTGGGTATTAGCGTCTTATCGGCTTATGCAGTGGCTGATATGGATAAGGGTGAAAGAATTATATTGAAAAATCTTTCAAAGCCTTGCGGCATGCATGCTGGTAAATTAGCGGAAAAACATACACAAGCAGGATGGAAGGCTATATTTGATAGCGGTAGATTCAATGAAGAGATATTGAAAATATGCCCTGATGCAAAAGCGCTGAGTGATGAACATGCTCAACATGTGTTTGATTTTGTATACTACTACGCTAGCGACAGTAATAACGCTCCATCTTGTAGATAACTTTTTTATCTTAAAAGCAGTCTCTAAAACATAGTTTTACCTATCTTTTAGAGGCACTATCAAGCCCTAGTAAAGCACTACTCTCATAAAATATACAGCAAATAAATGGTAGTATAAATAACTGGCCTTCAAAAAGCTCCTTTTTTCAAGGAAGCTTTTTGCTTCGCAAAACCGCTTTCGCTAGTTTTGTAGTTTTACCACTATAGCGAGCTTTGCTTAATATAGTGCGTAAGGTCAGTCAGTAAATAAAAAAGCAAAGATACTTATATGAAAACAATAGCGATTATAGGCTTGCCAAATGTTGGCAAAAGCTCACTTTTTAACCGCATAGCAAAAA
>CAZXOZ010000135.1:0-2517 GCA_964642805.1 uncultured Sulfurospirillum sp.
TGAGATGGTATAAATCTACAGATAGCAATCAAACATCACTGTCACACAGACGAAGTACAAGACCTATAGTGGAAACATTGGATCCAAATACAAAAGAGATGGTAGCCCCAAGGGCAACAGGTGGTGGAGCAGTGCTTTATCGTATGCACTATAATCTACACTATGTTGATGCTCGCTCTACAGGTCGCTATGTTGTTGGAATTGCCACAATGTTTATGCTTATAGCTCTTTTGACTGGCATCATAATTCATAAAAATATATTTAAAGATTTTTTTACATTTCGGCAAAACAGAAGTAGTCGCTCTTGGATAGACGGACATATAGTTACAGGTGTTTTAGCATTGCCTTTTCATATTATGATAACCTATAGTGGGTTAGCATTTTTTCTGTTTTTTTATGTCCCTTTTGTTCCTTTAGTGAACTATGAAGGCAAGATGTTGAGCTATATCCAGCAAGCTTTTCCCTCAGAACGCCCTATAAAACTGGCACATGTAAAGCAACCTCTTGCCTCTATACCTTCTATGGTAACTAAATCAGAGAGATATTTTGGTAAGCCCGCTAAAACTATAACTATTGTCAATCAAGGCGATAGTAGCTCTATAGTGAGAGTTACAAGAGAGGACACAACGCTATTGACTGGAAATAGAGTAGATAAGTTATATTTTTCAGGAACAACAGGAGAGATAATAGAGAGCTTAAGTCCTAAAAAACCAGAAGCTAGCAAGGTCAGAAGTGTTTTAACAGGACTACACCGTGGAGATTTTGCCAATACCTTTGGAAGGTGGCTATACTTTTTATCTGGAGTTTTAGGAACTATAATGATAGCCACTGGCTTAATTTTATGGACGAAAAAGAGAGCATTAAAACAAAAAGATAAATTTGGCTTTAAGATAGTCAATAACCTCAATATAGCAACTATCGCTGGACTACCAGTTGCAGTAGCAAGTTACTTTTGGGCAAATAGACTGATTCCTTTAGATATACCACAAAGAGCAAACCTTGAAGTTGATGTGATGTTTATCACTTGGCTTGTTATGCTTATACTTGCATTTGCATTGAACTCTAAAAAAACTTGGTATATTCAGTTCTTTTTAGCAGGTATACTATACTTGTTACTGCCTGTTTCAAACTTCTTCTTGACAAATCGTCACTTAGTTGTAACTATTGCTCATGGGGACTGGAAGTTGGTTTGGGTAGATTTGACACTTTTTATAACAGGAGTTATATTTTGCCTTATTGGGTATATAGTTAGAAAAAAGGTTCGAGTGTGAGTTTAGTTATATCTTCTATTATTTTAATTGGTCTTATATCTTTATCACTAGTATTGAAATACCCTTCTAAAAAAATACTAAGAGTTAAGCCAAACCCTAAACATGTTCCCTATCTTCACCTGCTTGGTTGGAGCCTCTTTGTAATTAGTATGGCTATCGCTATAAATACTTATGGTACAGGAGTTGGGGTAACTTACTGGTTTGGATTTTTAACCTTGATAGCATTGGTAATGGTGTTTATGCTTAGCTATTTTAGAACTGACTAAGTATATTTTGATAGAATAAGGCAAAATATACAAAGGATATATGGTGGCAATAACTGTTTATTATGATAATGATTGTGATTTAAGCGTAATTCGTTCAAAAAAAGTGGCGATGATAGGTTTTGGTTCTCAAGGGCACGCTCATGCCGAGAACCTTAGAGATAGTGGTGTTGAGGTTGTAGTTGGCTTAAAACTAGAGGGAGGCTCTTGGAAGAAAGCAGAGGCTAAGGGCTTTAAAGTTCTTAGCGTTGCAGAGGCTACAAAAATAGGTGATGTAGTTATGATTTTACTCCCTGATGAGAATCAAGCTGATGTTTTTGAGGCTGAGATTAGACCAAATCTTAGTAATGGAAATGTCATTGCTTTTGGTCACGGCTTTAACATTCACTACTCTCAAATCAAAACTCCTAAAGGAGTTGATTGTATCATGGTTGCTCCTAAAGCCCCTGGACACACTGTAAGAAGTGAGTTTGTTGCAGGTGGCGGTATCCCTGATTTGATTGCTATCGACCAAGATGAGAGTGGGAATGCAAAATCTATCGCTCTTAGTTATGCTAGTGCTATTGGTGGGGGAAGAACTGGGATAATCGAGACAACTTTTAAAGATGAGACTGAAACTGACCTCTTTGGCGAGCAAGCTGTTCTTTGTGGTGGGGCTGTTTCACTCGTTCAGGCTGGATTTGAAACGCTGACAGAAGCTGGATACGAGCCTGAGTTAGCTTACTTTGAGTGCCTTCATGAGCTTAAGCTTATAGTTGATTTGATGTATCAAGGCGGAATTGCTGACATGAGATATTCTATAAGCAATACTGCAGAGTACGGCGACTATGTGAGCGGTAAGAGAGTTATCAATGATGAGTCAAAAAAAGCTATGAAAGAGATTTTAACAGAGATTCAAGATGGTAGATTTGCAAAAGACTTCATTTTAGAGAGAAAAGCTGGATATGCTCGCATGAAAGCTGAGAGAGCAAATGCCAAGAAAA
>CAZXOZ010000136.1:0-2387 GCA_964642805.1 uncultured Sulfurospirillum sp.
TGGATAGAGATGGAAGGATAAATATGGGACAGATTTTTGTAGATGCGTGTTTTGGCAAAGAGACTACACACACACCAGTATGGATGATGAGACAAGCGGGAAGGTATCTTCCAGAGTATATGGAAGTAAGAGCTAAAGCAGGAGACTTTTTGGCACTTTGTCATGACCCTGAAAAAGCATGCGAGGTAACACTTCAACCCATGGATATATTGGGGGTGGATGCTGCAATCTTGTTTAGTGATATACTTGTTGTTCCAATGGAGATGGGGATGGAGCTTAAGTTTATAAAAGGAGAGGGTCCACTCTTTCCAAATCCAATAAAAACTATTGAAGATTTAGATGCTCTTTGCATTGAAGAGGCGGCACAAAAGCTAGAGTATGTTTATGAGGCTATTCGTCTTATTCGTGGTAAGTTAGAAGCTGATAAAGCACTTATAGGTTTTTGTGGGGCTCCTTGGACGCTTGCAACCTATATGATAGAGGGAAAAGGTACTAAGACTTATGCGATAGTTAAAAAACTCATATACTCACAGCCTGAGTTTATGCATAAGCTTCTAAGAAAAGTGACTGAAGTTATAAAAATCTACATGTCAAAGCAGATAGAGAGCGGTGTTGATGCTGTTATGATTTTTGACTCATGGGCGGCGGCTCTTGAAGAGGATGCTTATTTTGAGTTTAGTTGGGAGTATATAAAGGAGATTTCAGCCTTTCTAAAAGCAAAGTATCCGCATACTCCTATCATCATATTTCCAAAGGGAATTAGTGGATATTTAGATAGGATTGATGGTAATTTTGATGTATTTGGAGTTGATTGGTCAACACCCTTAGAGCTTGCGAAAGAGAAACTAGGTGACAGATATGTTCTTCAAGGAAACATGGAGCCAACAAGACTATATAGTAAAAAAGCTATAAAAGAGGGTGTACAGAAGATAGTAAAAACTATGAAAAATAAGAGACATATTTTTAACCTAGGACATGGGATTCTTCCAGATATTCCAGTGGAAAATGCAAAGTATTTCATAAAAGAAGTGCAGTTTCAAACAAAGAGATAGTATGAGTGAGATAGTATTTGGACCGATAACCTCAAGAAGATTTGGACAATCTTTAGGGATAGACTTGAGCCCAGATACCAAGCAGTGCAATTTTGACTGTGTCTATTGTGAACTAGAAGGGGCAAAACCAGTAAGTGTGATAGAAAATGCTCCATCGGTAAAAGAGGTTATAAGCAGTGTTAAAAGTGCACTCAAAAAACACAAATATATAGATGTTATCACCCTAACCGCCAATGGAGAACCCACTTTATATCCGCATCTAAAAGAGTTAGTATATGGACTAAACCTTATTAAAGCTAGTTCAAAGCTACTCATACTATCAAATGGAGCAACCTCTACATGTAGAGATACAAGAGAGATACTAAGAGAGATAGACATTGTAAAGTTCTCTTTAGATTGTGCAACTCAAAGCTGTTTTAAGAAGATAGATAGACCACTAAAGGGGCTACATGTAGAGGATATCATCGGGGGTATAAAGAAGTTTAGAGAGATACACAATAGAGAGCTTGTTTTGGAGGTTTTGGTCGTAAAAGGAATCAATGATAAGATAGTCGAGTTTGAAGCCTTAAGGGATATTTTTAAAGAGATAAGGCCAGACAGGATAGATATAGGCACGATAGACAGACCACCAGCATACAGCGTCGAAAGTGTAGATATAGTAAGACTAAGGGAGCTAGTAGATGTTTTATGCTCACTTCCAATTAGTATAGCATATAAGCGAAACTACAGCGAAAAAAAAAGAGATTTTTCAAAAGATGAAATTCTAAACATGATAGACAGAAGACCTCAAAGTTTTGATGATGTAAGCATAAGCTTTTCAACTAAAAGCAAAGAGCTTATAAACAGGCTTGTAAAAGAGGGTATCTTGTATGCAAAAAATGTAGCGGGTGTAAATTTCTATAAACTTAGCTGATTTGCACGAAATGCCTTGACATTGGAGCCTATTTTGACTATAATTTCGTCCTTATTAATACATTCCGGATTAGCTCAGCGGTAGAGTAGGTGACTGTTAATCACTTGGTCGCTGGTTCGAATCCAGCATCCGGAGCCATACCAAAATCCATTTAAATCTATTGACTTTAAGACTTAAATCCTTTTAAAACCGAAAGAGTAGATTCACTGACAGACAAATTGTCGAGATATTAAGGGCGATAGGCTTTTCTCAGTTGATACAGTTGCCAAAAAAGAGTGTATAAAATTTAGATAAGCTTTGATTTTGACTATCATTGTTTATTCTGCTTTAAGGCTAAATGTTTATAATATCAGTATCTAAGATACTCTTACAATAAGGTAGGTAAAAATTGCTGTATATTGATGCAAAAAGTAGAGATAGTT
>CAZXOZ010000137.1:0-2383 GCA_964642805.1 uncultured Sulfurospirillum sp.
AGACTTTAAATACCTTAAAGATAATTTATAGTAGTATCTCTAGTCACAAATGTGGCTGGAGCTTAGTTGTAGAGCAGAAGGAGAAAAATGCTACTTAGGATTGAAAGATTGTTTGATAGAGCTGGCGATTTAATAGGGCACTTTACAGCTATTGTGATGATCATTATGATGATAACTGTGTTTTACAATGTAGTGATGAGGTACTTTTTTGACACAGGATCCATCGGCATGCAGGAGCTAGAGTGGCATTTTTTCTCTATAGTTATGCTTTTAGGAATAGCTTACACTCTTAAAGAGGATGGGCATGTAAGAGTTGATGTCATATATGATAAGTTAAGTGATAAAAAAAGAGCAACTATCAACATAGTAGGAACTATTGTATTTTTGATACCTTTTGCTATGTTGATAGGATTCGGCTCATTATCATTTGTCAATGAAGCGTTTCAGACAGGTGAGATTAGCGGTGATCCTGGTGGACTTACACATAGATGGATTATAAAAGCACTAATTCCAGCATCTATGGCACTTCTTATTTTTTCAGCTCTAGGCTTTATTCTTAAAAATATCATTCTATACAGGGGCAGAGATATAAATCAGCAAGAGAAGTCAGCATGATTGGTATTGTTATGTTTTTTACTGCTCTACTAATGCTTCTTTTTGGCTTTCCTGTTGCTTTTACATTTGGTGCGGTCTCTGTTATATTTGGTCTGCTTGCGGGCGTAATTGAAGCATTTGCTTATGACGAGAGTTTTGGTTACGGTATACAGTATGGTATGGATATGTTTGCTTTTATGCCTTTTCGTATCTGGTCTATCATGAACAATACAATTTTGATGGCAGTTCCTCTGTTCATCTTTATGGGCATAGTGCTACAAAAAAGTAGGCTTGCTGAGAGACTTTTAGAGTCTATGGGCTATCTGTTTGGTGAGATTCGTGGTGGTGTTGCTATTAGCACTGTTCTTGTAGGCTCACTTCTTGCAGCATCTACGGGTGTTGTTGGAGCAAGTGTTGTTGCTATGGGTGTTATCTCTCTTCCTGTAATGCTCAAATATAATTATGACAAAAGACTTGCAGCAGGAACTATCTGTGCAGCTGGAACGCTTGGACAAATTATACCACCTTCGATCGTATTGATTATCTTAGGGGATGTTTTTCAAGTTCCTGTTGGAGATCTATTTAAAGCAGCAATTGGACCTGGTCTATTTTTGGTTGGTTGTTATGTTATTTTTATCATGGTCTATTCATACTTCAATAAAGATGCCGCTTCCGCAATAGTAATGGAAGATGCTCACGGAACAAAAGCTCAACAAATTATAAATGCACTAAAAGCTATCATACCCCCACTCGTACTTATTTTTCTAGTTTTGGGTTCAATTTTTATGGGTATTGCAACTCCAACAGAGTCAGCCGCCGTTGGCGGTATTGGTGCTGTTGTATTGGCTATATTGTATAGGTCATTTTCTTTCTCTATGGTTCACCAAAGTGCATTAGAGACTGTTAAGATTACAGCTATGGTGTTTGCAATTCTAATTGGGGCTACTGCTTTTTCTATGGTTTTTACATACACTGGCGGCGACACAATAGTAGAAAATTTTATGGTTGGACTTCCTGGGGAAATGATGGGTTTCTTACTTCTCACTATGCTTGTTATTATGATTTTAGGATTTTTTATTGATTTTATAGAGATTTCATATATTGTTGTTCCGATTCTAGTTCCTATCGCTATAGTTTTAGAGATAAATCCTGTATGGTTTGCTATTTT
Source organism: uncultured Sulfurospirillum sp. (assembly GCA_964642805.1). Lineage (GTDB taxonomy): Bacteria > Campylobacterota > Campylobacteria > Campylobacterales > Sulfurospirillaceae > Sulfurospirillum_A. Next base: position 1,763 of record CAZXOZ010000137.1, read on the forward strand.
GATTGCTATGAATTTACAGACCTCATTTTTGACTCCGCCTTTTGGATTTAGTCTATTTTACCTCAAAGGAGTTGCACCTCCGAGTGTGAAGACTACAGATATATATCAAGGGGTTTTGCCGTTTATAGTTATACAAGTAGCAGTCTTGGCTCTTCTTCTGTTCTATCCAGGTTTTTTTGGTATTAGTCAAATTCTATAGGGATATCTATGTCTTAATACCAAAATAGTTAAGAATCATAAACATTAAATAGTAGCAGATTATTGTGATAGTGCAAGAGAAAACAAGAGCTAAATAAAAATTAAAACCACTTCTTAAAAAAAGCGGTAAAGAGACAAAAAGAGTTAAAGAGGGAAGAACAAACCAAAAAATTGAAGACGATAAGTCACTAACTTTTTGAAGATCTTTAGTCTCTACAAAAAGCCAAACCATTGCCAGTATTGACACAATTGGTAAAGAGGCAAGTATGGCTGCAAACAGAGAGTACTTTTTAGAAATCTCTGAGATTAGAACAATCAAAGTAGCGCTAATAAAAAACTTTAAAATATAGTACGACATGTTTTTTTATATCCTTTTATAGGTGTAGGGTACCTCTAAATCATTTTTCTATAAATAAAACTTTC
>CAZXOZ010000138.1:0-2349 GCA_964642805.1 uncultured Sulfurospirillum sp.
TATAGTAACATTACTCTCTTTTATCTCTAGTTCATTTTCTGTTAGGATAAAGGCGGTATCTATCTCTTTGATAACAGACAAATAATCTCCTTTTTTTGAATGACTACTATATGAGACTCTTATAAGCCAGTCATAATTTGATATATTTAAGGTTTCTGATTGTGAATGAAAGTTAAAAAAATTTCTACTTTTTTTTAAGTCCCTTCTATTGACAAAGCTAAAACCTAACTCGTTAGTGGCAAATAAGGGAAAATTGTGACAACTATCATCTAATTTTGTTTTATTTTGAAATTTAGCAACAATTTCAGGCATTATCAATCTTAAGCTCTCTATGCTATGCTTTCCATAGAGATAAGCTATTATGTTTGATATCTCATATCTGGTTTTGATATCACTTTTTTCAAAATGTGGTTGAGTCTTTTTTAGTAGAGCTTGAAGTCTATTTTGTTGACTTGATTTTCCAATAGCATAAGAGCTAAAAGGTCCAATTTGACTTACCAATAGTAAAAGAGAAAGAGTTATAAAAATCCACTTGTATTTTGCATTTTTAATTAAAATGAGATATAGAGATACACCAAATAACCATACACCAAAGATAGCAATCATATAGCGGGACTCTGTCCATGCATAAGCAGAGACTCTTATGTTGATAGCAATGCCTAGCATGATTGTTTGCAAAAAGAGTGGCAAAAGAAGAAGATTTTTATATTTTTTTGCTTTTTTACTCCAGAGTGGTGTCCAAAAAAGATAGGTTATAATCGCAACAGTGCAAAATATACTGATAATCCATGCTAAAATCCCTTTTGGTAAATTTTCTTCTATGAGAACTTTAAAAGTGTAGGCATAGAGGATAAAAAAGTAGAATATTACAAGTGGAGTAAGTATATATTTTGTAAAAATTATCTCTATTTTTGTATAGGTATGGATGGTTAAACTATGAGGATTTTTTGGAATTTGAGAGAGAAGATAGTTTACTCCAAACAGCCCAAAGATTAAAAATAGCAACTGCATATATCGTTTACTTTGAATTTCAAGTGAAAAAAGTGTATCTATAGAGAAGAGTGCCCCACTAAGCCCAGCATACAGGACAATACTAAATACAATTGAGGTTAAAAATCCAAATATAACTCTTTGTGCCACTCCCAAAACTCTACATTTGAGGGGTTCATTTTCCAGTAGTTTGCCCATAATATCATAATAAAAAACATAACAATTAAGAAAAAATGGCGTTCTAAAATAATGCCAAAAATTATATTCGAGTCAGATAGTATAAAATAGTATATAGCAAGCACTACAATGCCAAACAAGCAGATAAGTCTGCTATTTAAAAGCCTAAGTGCCGTAAACATAAAAATACCCAAACTAGACACAAATGCAATTTTTTCCATCTCCTCATGATATCTATAGTTTGAATTTTCTACGAGTAAAATCATAATTATCATAACAAGTGTAGTAGCTATAACAGACAAAGGAAAGCGTTTAAAAACTGAGATAGCACTTAGGATTATTTGGTTGAGTGAGAGAGCTTTTAAATTCACTTGCATGCTCCTTTAGCTTAAGTTTTTCTAAAAACAGGAGAGATAAAGTCAATATCACCACTGTTTGAGCTAAATCTTCCTTTATGAATGTGAATATTATACAGTTTTGAGAGTTTATTGCTAGTTAGTATCTCTTTTGTTGCTCCATAGAGATAGGTGTTAGAAGATTGCATAATCATAGTTTTATGAGAAGCATAGAGGGCTTGATGAGGGCAGTGAGTAGTGAAAATTACACTTTTTCCCTCTTTGCTGATTTGCTTCATGATATTTAAGACAGAGCTTTGATTTTTAAAGTCTAGTGCAGAAGTAGGTTCATCTAGTATCATAATATCTGGATTTGAAACCAATGCTCTAGCTACTAAAACCATCTGTTTTTGTCCGCCACTTAGTGTTGCAAAACCTTGTTGAGAGAGGTGTATCATGCCAATTTTCTCCAAAGTCTCATCTGCACTTTTATAGTCATCTTTAGTAACTTGTGTAAAGAGACCCTTGTTTTGACCACAACCCATCACAACCATCTCTCGCACACTATAATCAAAAGGGGTAAGAGCATTTTGAGGTACATAAGACTTGTATCCATCACAGTCGACACTACCCGAGTTTAAGGATAGTAGTCCCAATAGAGTTTTGATAAGTGTCGTTTTTCCTCTACCATTTGGACCAAGTATAGACATAATTTCACCAGCTTTTACATCAAAAGAGTAGTTGTCAAATATATGGTCTTGTGATGATTTATAGCGAAAACTTATACTCTTCGCACTAAGCATTTTTCAACTTTCCAGCACCTGTTTTATGTAGTAGCCATGCAAAT
>CAZXOZ010000139.1:0-2342 GCA_964642805.1 uncultured Sulfurospirillum sp.
TTTATCCCCTGCCACTATAATGGGCTTTGCTCATTATAGTGCATAAGGTCAGATACTTAATACAAAATACTTAGCAGGAATTAAAAACCCTATATCAAGAGAGTATTGTGTCATAAGTGCATACAATACGAGAAGTGGAAATGTGCTAAAAACTTTTAGTAGAGATAGAGCAAAAGCAAAAAACATAATCAACTCAAAAAAGCCATCAGAGGTTTTTAATAAACTTCGCTCAAGTTTGCCCTATGCTGAGACTAGGAGGTATCTTAAAAAAGTATGGAGTATAAAAAAGATTTTGTGAACTTGTAAACTATCAGGAGTTTTGTAAGAAATCTATTAACATACCGTTATAGTTTTTGGATTATAATGAAAAAGAGCAAGGAGTCTTTATGTTCAAGTTTTTTTTATTACTATTTTGTATTCCTCTTTATTTAGTAGCCTTAAGTCTAGAGGAGGCAAGACATCTTATGGGTAGAGCGGCATTTGGGATTGACCAAAAAACATTTTTGATTTTAAAAGATAAGAGCAAAAAAGAGGCTGTTGATTGGTTGTTTGAGAGTGCAAAAAAAGAAGATTTAAGAGAGTTGCCGTCATGGCACGATAAACCAATGGTTAGAAAAATACCTCTAAGAAAAATGACATCATCGCAAAGAAAAGCTTATCAAAAAGAGAGAAAAAAGAGAGAGAAAGAGCTTAAAGCATGGTGGCTTGGAAGTATGCTAGAGACACAAAATCCACTAAGAGAGAAGATGACTCTGTTTTGGCACAACCACTTTACATCTAGTGTTAAAAAAGTTCGCTCATCAATCTTTATGTTGGAGCAAAATCAACTCCTAAGAGAGCATGCTCTAGGCAACTTCGGAACACTATTACATAAAATATCAAAAGACCCCGCTATGGTAATTTACCTTGATAATCAAAACAATAAAAAGCAAAATCCAAATGAAAACTATGCTCGTGAAGTGATGGAACTTTTTACTTTGGGTGAGGGGCACTATAGTGAAAAAGACATTAAAGAAGCAGCAAGAGCATTTAGCGGGTGGAGAGTAAACCGCAAAAAAGGTGAGTTTATTTTTGTTAAAAAAATGCATGATTTTGGAGAGAAAGAGTTTTTAGGAGAGAGGGGAAACTTTGGTGGTAGCGATATACTTAATACTATTTTAAAACAAAAAAGAACCGCCACCTATGTAACAGAAAAATTTTACACTGAGTTCATAAGTGAGGATTTAAATGATAAAGAGATAGAAAGAATAAGTGCTATTTTTTATGATAGCAACTATGATATTAGCAAGCTTTTAAGAGAGATTTTACTTAGTGATGACTTTTGGGATATAAATAATAGAGGGGTATTAGTTAAGTCACCAGTAGAGCTTATAATAGGAACTCTAAGGTCTTTGGAGATGGTTCCAAAAAATATAAAGTCTTTAGTTGTTACGTCAAAACGACTTAGGCAGGATATTTTTAATCCGCCTAATGTTAAAGGCTGGAATGGTGGAACCTACTGGCTTGATTCAAACTCAATTCTGCTTAGAAATCAAATAATAAGTAGAATTGTAAGAGGTAAAGGTAAAAAATCGGACATGATAATGCATATGTCAAATGGTATTTTTCAAGGCGATGATATAGATAGTTTTATGCGATACTACTTTTTAGCACTTCCCCCAATAACAGACATAGACTATAGTAAAAGTAAAAAATCAGTAATTTCAAGTCTTCTTTTAGATCCAATTTACCAACTGAAATAGGAGATATTATGTTAAATAGAAGAGATTTTTTAGCTTATTTGGCAAGTTGTGGAGTCTGTTTAAGTTTTCCTTCCATCTTAAGTGCAAATAAGCTCAACAACAAAACATTGGTATTAGTAGAGCTAAAAGGGGGAAATGATGGGTTAAATACACTTATCCCTTATGCAGATTCTCTATATAAAGAGATAAGACCAACTTTAGCAATAGAGCAAAATAAAATAATAAAAATAGACAACAAAGTTGGATTTCATCCATCTCTAAAAGGCATGATGGAGCTGTTTGATAGAGGTGAGTTGGCTTGCTTGCAAGGTGTGGGCTATGAAAATCCAAATCGCTCACATTTTAGGTCAATAGAGATTTGGGAGAGTGCCTCAAGCTCTCAAGAATACCTAAATAATGGCTGGATAACGGATATTTTTTTACAAAAAAACAGAGGCAATACTCTAGATGGTCTAGTAGTGGGAAAAGACTCTTTAGGACCTATGTTTGGAGAGGGGATGAAAACTCTAGTCTTTGATGACCCAAAAAAGTTTGCTAAGGCAACAAAATACTTAGGAGATATATCAGGTGATATATCCACAAACAATAGAGCATTAAGGC
>CAZXOZ010000140.1:0-2333 GCA_964642805.1 uncultured Sulfurospirillum sp.
TTTCTCAGAAATTTGGTCTGCCATGTTTGAGTAACCCGTTTGGAGCAACAAGCCATATATTGAAACTGTATATTTTTGAGAAAATTCTCGTGCAAGGCTTATCAACTTCAAAATCAAATTTTCCATTTATTTCACCATCCTCAGTCCATCAGAGCTAATCCTAAACCCCTTGTTTATCAAATAATCTAGTTCTTGTCGAAAAGCTCCTGAAACGTCATCAATATTCTTAACTCGGTTAGATAAAACTATATCATCACCACGACTTATCATTCGATCCAAAAATTTTCGATTTGCTCCCCACTGTTCAGCCTTACTCATTTTGTTCCAAATATCTGTTGGGATGCTAAAACGTTTGGCACCTAGCTCGCCTGATAACTTCATATAATCTGGAAACTTACCTAAAACAGATGTTCCACTCTTTGGAACTGTGGCAGACAACAACTTTGGCCCCACCTGCCTGATCGCCCCTGGGCCAACACATACCGTCAAACTGCCGCCACGAACGCAGCCATAGTCATCAATGTAGTAATCTTCTACTATCCTACTGGAAAGATCACATCCTGATCCACACTGATTATACAAATACCCAAACGCCCCACTAAGCGCCCCATTTGCAAACTTCCCGCCCGCGATCACACTGGCGGTACCGCCGATCATCGCCGAAGCTGCTGCACCTGAGTATGGGTTACCGCCAAAGGCTCCCGAGATGCTCCCTGACGTCATTTTGCCGAATACGCCCGTGGCAAAGCCACTGCCGAAGCTGTCACCCCGCGCCCGGGAGAAGGCACCGCCCACCGCGCCGTGGGCAAGTACCCGCTTGACGGTGATGCCCCTGCCCAGGGCGGTCATGACATCCGGGCTGCCGAAGGCACCACTGCCGCCTATGCCTGCATAGATACCCGATTGTACCCCATTGAGTACACCCGACTGGAAACCATCCGCAAAGGTGCCGCCCATGGCTTCGCTGGCAACACCCATGGCCAAGCCATTCAGCCCGGCATGAATCGCTGTTTTTAACACGAGTGATTCGGCAACCCCCAAACTTGCGGCCACTTTGGGCAGTGCAGCTACCGCCATATTTTCCGTCACCACGGAAATTACTATCCCAACAATCCAGTCAATAAAATACCCGCTGGGATCGGTCAGGCTGAGGGGGTTGTTCAGCACATAGCTGTAGCGGTTGTAGCTCTGGCTGTTGTCGGGGAACTGGATGAAGGGATCGGGGGAGAGGAAGCGCCCAAGCTCCGGATCATAGACCCGCCCATTCATATGAATCAGCCCCACTTCATCGAGGTGCTCGTGGCCGGTGAAACCGCGGGGTTCGATGCTGCCCGGGGGCGGGGCGTTGCGCCAGTTGGCCGGGCGGCGCTCGCCCCAGGCTTCGAAGCTGGGACGCTCTCTGACCTGGCCGCTGTGGTTGACGATAAGATCAACTGAACCCAGGTGATCACGGAACAGGTGGCGGATTTCTGCACCGCTGCCGGTGATCTCGATAGCCACGGCCTTGCCGTTGGCGCGGATGTGGTGGCGGTAGCGGGTGCCGCCGTCGCTGCGGGTGATGCGCTCCAGGTCACCCACGTAATGGATGGTTTCGATGCGGGTGCCGCTATTACAGGCCGGGTTGAGGGTGGAACCGGCGCGCAGACGCCCGCCCAGACGCACGGCAAAGCCCGCCTGAAGACTGATTTGCGGCGCTTGCAGGCAGGCCAGGGCGGCATTGTCGATGATCAGCTCGGGGTTGGCGCCAATCAGGGCGCTGGCATGGTGGCAGGAAAGCGCAGTGCCTGCCCCGACACTTTGGTTCTGGATCAACTGGCCATTGAGGTTGCAGGATTCGAAGGGCAAGGGAGAGCCGCTGCGGGTGATAACCTGCTTGTAGCGGCTGCCGTCCATGTCATAGGCAAATTGCAGCTGACTGCCACTGCTGCCGGTGATGCGGGTGACGCGGTTACGGTGATCCCAGATCAGGCTCCGCCCTGCCCCTTGATAGAGATTGCCGTTGGCGTCGTAACTGTAGTTGTGAACGCCCGCACTACTGACCGCATGGGGGCGGCCGTTGTTGTAGCTGTAGGCCTTGCCGTCTTTGACTTCGATGTTGCCCAGGGCATCATAGAAGAAGCTGCGGCTGTCGTTGCCCCCGACAGCGGCGGTGGTGATGGTTTTGAGGCGGTTCAGGCTGTCATAGGTGAAGCCTTCGCTCGCGCCCTGGCGGTGGTCGCTGCGGGATTTGAGGTTGCCCTGGCTGTCGAATTCGTACGCCAGATTTTGCAGGCCAGCTTCGATGCCGGTAATGATGCTGTCCAGGCGTCCATCGGCAGGGGCATAGCTGTGTT
>CAZXOZ010000141.1:0-2297 GCA_964642805.1 uncultured Sulfurospirillum sp.
TTGGTGTGCTTGAAGACCAGAAACTCCAGCCCATAGTGATCTCATCATAATTAATTTCCTTTTTATTTCACAAATCTTCGACCTTATCGAGGTATTTTTTATGTAAAAAGCAAAAACCATTCCTACTTTTTCATATTGATTGCATTTTGAATCATTTGGTCACTTGTCGTTATGCTTCTTGAGTTCGCATCAAATGCTTTTTGCATTATTATTAGTTCCGTCAGAGCAGTTGCAAAAATCACATTACTACTCTCTAGTCTATTTGAAAAAATTCGTGAACCCTGTATGAAGTCCCCATTTTCATCGGTATAAAATATCGCATTTCCACTATTTGCAGACTCTCTAAACATAGTGGAGCCAATAGACTCTAAGCCTTGATCATTTTGGAAGTGATAGACTGCTATTTTTGCTACAGGAGCACTTCTTCCATTGTCAAACTCTGCAATTACATTTCCTCTTCCATCCATACCATAAGCTTTTAAAAGTCCAGAGATATATCCATCATGCGTCTCACTTCTAGATTTATCCAAACTAATGCTCGATATAAAACCTGTAAATGAGCCTGGCTGACCAATATCAATATTTAGAGGTATTCCCCCGTTTGACATTTCTGGCATAGTTGAGCTTAATAGTGCTCCGCTTCCATCAAACTTTAAAAGGGAGTTTTGTTGATCTATAATTTTATAAACTTTTTTAGTTAGCTCATCCGTTTTATATAGAAGAGGATCATATGTTGTATTAGGGTCATACTTCTCATAGAAAGATAAAATTTGTATTATACCATCCCAAATACTTCCAGCTACAGGCTGTGGAACTCTTTTGGTATAGGTCATATCTAAAATGTCTCTCTCTCCTGTTGGAGAGATTATTGTTGAGCTAAAATGCTCTATATTTTGTAGTTCTTGGTGTGTTTGAAGTTTTGCGGTTGTAGTTAGGGGGTTTGTAGTGTCGAGTAAGCTTATATCTTCATTACTTACAATCCAATTTAGATTAACATCCAATTGGGTATTGACTTTAACACTATTTCCATTTATATCAGTTATGGTTACCAAAACTACCTCAGACTCTTTTGGGGATAAAATCTCAGGAGTATTTAAAATAGTACCATTTATAGTTATTGTTTGGCTAGGCATATCAACCGTGTTATTAATATCTAGAGGGTTTATATCTAGCCGTATGGGATTTATCTCCATTTGTGGATTTAGGTTTGCTGAGTAAGAGACGGTAGTTGTTGCTTCTGGTGGAAAGAAGAGGATATCGGGAAGATTTATCTTTGTTTGTTCTTTGACATCACTTAGCACTATATTAGTTAAGCTCGTTATTTGGCTCGCCTCTCCTAGAGTGGATGTGTCTTTTGCATAGTATCTTCCAAATTGTTCCATTATTTGGGTGGAGAGAGTTGTTGGTGTTATATTTCCGCCACTTGTTCCTAAGAGATAGTTTCCATTTGCATCAACCAAATCACCACTTCTATCTACTAAAAATGCTCCTGCTCTAGTGTAGAGAGTCTCATTATTTTTATCTTGAACTCCAAACCAACCCTCTTCATTGAGGGCTAAATCAAATACATTGTCTGTAGATTGTAAAATACCTTGAGCTGTATTTAGTGCAGTTGTGCTTGCTCTACTTCCTAGCCCTTTATTATTTAAGGTAGCACTAAAGTATGAGTCAGACAGAGTTGTTGAAAATAGTGAAGCAAATTCGGAAGTGCTGCCTTTGAATCCAATGGTATTTATATTGGAGATATTATTTGCTTGAACATTAAGTCCAAACTGTTGAGATTTTATCCCTGAAATTCCATTGTAAAATGATGTATTCATATCTTATGACTCTAGAAAAACTCTACTATATATTCCATAGGAACATAAGAGGAGCCTAGCTTCATAAGAGCTTGTCCATTTTCATACCGAACAGACTCAACAGGGTAGATGCCAAATTGAGTTTTTTGCTGCTCATCATTTATATCAAAATACTCTGATTTTACACTATAGAGTCCAGCAGGGAGCTGTTCTCCACTGTCATTTGAGCCATCCCACTCAAATGCTAAAACACCACTCTTGCCAACTTGTTCATCAAGAGATATCTCCCTTACAATATCCCCATTTTGGTCGGTGATAGTTAGTCTTCCTGATTTAATCTCCTCTTGAAAATATATCTCGAATTTAGCTAGGCTATTTTCAGGAAGCGTAACGGCGTTTGAGCCAAGACTTGCCATCTTTCCAATGGCCGCGAGTGAGCCCATATCCATACCACTACTTAGTTTTGCTACAAGCTCTTCCATCGCTTTTTTTGTATTT
>CAZXOZ010000142.1:0-2287 GCA_964642805.1 uncultured Sulfurospirillum sp.
TAGTAAGGCATCTCATCAAGTCTTAAAGCTCCCATGCTATCCTCCTTTTTGATTGCATTATACCACAATACTTAAAACCGAATCTGCCACAAACTTAGCACTCTCTAAGCTCATCTCTTGATGGCACGGTAGAGATATTTGTGCATTATAAAACTCTTTCGCAGCACAAAGCTCCATCTCTCCAAACAATTCTTTGTAGTAAGAGAGCAGGTAGATTGGCTTATAGTGGACTTGTACGCCGATACCCTCTACATGTAGAGCTCTAAAAATCTCCTCTTTTTTCCTCCATAAACTCTTCTTAAGTAAGATTGGGTAGAGATGATAGGAGCTCTTTACATGTAGAGCCATTTTTATGGTGTTAAAATATGGATTATTTTTAAATCTTTTGTCATAATAGTGAGCTATTTTAGCTCTTTTTTCTATAAAACTATCCACTCTTTTAAGTTGTGATATACCCATAGCACACGCAACATCACTCAAACGATAGTTATATCCAAGCTCGCTCATATCACTATCCCAAAACTCTTTTTTTATAACACCATGACTCCTAAGAAGCTTTGCTTTTTCATATATCTCTTTCGAGTTTGTAGCCAACGCCCCGCCCTCTCCACAAGTCGTGATGGGCTTTATCGCATGAAAGCTAAATATCGAAACATCAGCTAGACTTCCAACTTTTTGACCATCAATCTCGCTTCCAAGGGCATGACAACTATCTTGTATAAGTTTTAGGTCGTGCTTTTTACAAATCTCTTTTATCTTTACTATATCAACAGGGTTTCCACCAAAATCAACAGGAGCTATCGCTTTTGTTTTAGGAGTTATGAGGCTTTCTATCTTCTGCTCATCTATATTGCCATCACCCTTTACATCACAAAAAACTGGCTTAGCACCGCACATCAAAATCGCATTTGAAGTTGCTGCAAATGTTATTGGGGTAGTTATAACCTCATCACCATCTTTTAAGCCTATGGTTTTATAGGCTACATGTAAAGCTGAAGTGGCAGAGTTTAAGACACAAGCATATCTAATACCAAGAAACTCACTCAAGGCTTTTTCAAACTCTTCAACTCTCTTTCCGCTTGTTAAAAAGTCGCTCTTCAAAGTTTCAACTACTGCATCTATATCATCTTGATTTACAGACTGCCTACTATAGGAAATCATGCCTCAATCATCTCCATCAAATCTTTTGAGTCAAGCCATTGCGTGTTAGTTTCAGAGCTATACTCAAAGCCAACCTCTACAGGCTTTCCTACCTCTTTTAATGCGTTACATGTAAAGTCACTCGTTTGAGTAAAAGTGATACTTGGCTGGATTACGAAGTGGTCAGAAAACTCCAAAGTAAGATGACTATCATCTTTTGGAATCATAATCTCATGCATCTTTTCGCCAGGCCTTATGCCTATGACGTTTACTCCCAAATCAGGTGCTAAGGCTTTTGCTAAATCAAGCATAGTCATAGATGAGATTTTTGGTACAAATATCTCTCCGCCATGCATTCGAGCAAAGTTTTTCAAAACAAACTCTACACCTTGTTCTAGCGTAATCCAAAAGCGAGTCATATTCTTTTCTGTAACAGGAAGCTCACTAGCACCTTGCTTTATAAGTTTTTGAAAAAGAGGGACAACTGAGCCACGAGAACCTACAACATTGCCATATCTTACAACTGAAAATGCTGTTCTTCTTCCGCCTCGTATATTGTTTGCAGCTACAAAAAGTTTATCGCTAGCAAGCTTAGTTGCACCATAGAGATTAATAGGATTTGCGGCTTTATCTGTAGAGAGAGCTATGACTTTTTGCACCCCACACTCTAGTGCAGCATCTATCACATTGCCCGCCCCATTTATATTTGTTTTTATGCACTCCATCGGATTGTATTCGGCTATCGGAACATGCTTAAGAGCAGCTGCATGGATAACAAAATGCACTCCATACATGGCTTTTTTAAGGCGGTCCAAATCTCGTACATCGCCTATCATATACCTCATACACTCATCATCAAACAGTTGAGCCATCTCGTACTGCTTTAGCTCATCTCTTGAGAATATTATGATTTTGTTTGGCTTATACTTTTTAAGTAAAATCTGTGTATATTTTTTACCAAAACTACCTGTTCCGCCTGTTATGAGTATGTTTTTACCATCAAACAAGATATAGCCTTTTCTCTTTTTGTTAGATATAAAGCAATTTTTCCCAATAATTTCATACCAACACCAAACAACAAGCTTGATTGCTCTATAATTAGGTACTTTAAAACGAAAAAGTCACACTCAGTATTTTCACCAAATGG
>CAZXOZ010000143.1:0-2264 GCA_964642805.1 uncultured Sulfurospirillum sp.
CAGTTAATCAGAGGGTTCAATTCTATTGGATAACTCGGGTTTATCTGTTTCTGGGTTTTAAAAATAACTCTTTAAATCTCTCGTTGGCATAAGCCTCTATATCTTTTTGAAGTTTTCTGTAGTTGGCTATAAACTCATCTGCTTTAGGTGTTAGTTTACTACCCCCTTGCTCTCCGCCCCCCTTTTTTGACTCCACTAAAACATCATCAAGATTTTTTTGCAGTATCTTTACATGTGTCCAAGCTTTTTTATAATTCATACCTATTTTTTTAGCTGCTTTTGCGATTGAACCCTCTTGCTCTATAAGCTCAAGTACCTCTGTTTTGCCCTTCCCAAAAAGAAGCTCACCCTCTTGATTTTCTATCCAAGTTTTCGTTTTAACATATACTCTTTTTCCTTTTTTCTCTTTAAAGCACCCAAGTTCGCAGTAGGTAACATCGATTTTTTTCTCTTTTAGTGTTCCTCTTATTTTTTTAAACCCTACCTTTCCTGCTTGAGTTCTTGCATCTTTACATGTAATACGATTCTTCTCATCTAAGAGTGGTTTTAAGCTATCTTCAACCCTACTAGAGTAGTCACCTGTTCCTTTTAGCTCTCCAAACTGCCCAAGATCACAACCTGAGATTCTAACACCAATATCTTTAGCACAATCTCCCACTTCACCTATAGGTGCTCTAGTCTTTGCAGAGATTTTAAAAGCATCTTTGCAATCAAGTTTTCCATCTTCGTTCAGATACTCCTCTATAAAGTCTTTTAAACTAGACATTGACTCTTCTTGGATTACGATATATATTCATCTTTTTACCTCTTACAAAACCTATAAGCGTTAAGCCAAACTTGTCTGATATATTTACGCCCCTACAGGTTGAAGCTGTCCTTGAGGCTAAAATTGGGATTTGATGCATAACTGCTTTTGCCACCATCTCAGAGCTTAATCTTCCACTCACCATCAAAAATGATTTAGAAACATCAACTCCAGCTAATCTTGCCTTACCAACAGCTTTATCTATAGTGTTGTGCTGAGCTATATCTTCACCTATAAAGTAGGTATCTTTATCATAATAGAGTTTCGCAGTATGAACACACCCTGTTTGCTCATAGAGTGGACATTGATCATAAAACTTATCCATCTCTTCAAAAAGAAGAGTAGCATCTATGCTAAAATCATCTTTCATGATGGATGCTTCGATAGCTATTTTTGATATCTGAGTGCTAACTGCTCTACCACAGCCACTTACTATGACACCTTCTAAGTCTAGTCTATCTATATTTTTTTCAATTACTTTTGCATCTATATGGACTTGAAAAGTTTTTGTATCTACATCTACTAGCTCTAGCTTTGATATATCTTCTACACTTTTTATGATATCTTCACTCATAAGATAGCCAACAGCTAACTCTTTAAGGTCAACACAAACGGCCATCAATGCACCTATCTTTTTACCATTTACTAGTAATTCAAGTTTTATTTCACGGATTACAGTATCAGCTACGCTAAATTTTTCGCCATCTTTTACCTTAGTAACCTCTGTTTCAAATATTGTTTCCATCTGTACTCCGATTTATAGATAATTATGGTATTTTAGCATATTATTCTATAAAAAACATGTAAGTTGTAACGACAATACAACCTACATGTAGAGAGACTATTGAATTTTACCCTCTTTTTTGAGCTTTTTATACCAAGAGCTATGGAGTATTTTAACCTCCTCTTCACTTTTGTATCCAGTGATAATGCCATGAATCGCACCTTTAATCGCAAATACAGCCATATAGATATGAACAAAGAAAAAAGTTGTTATGCCAATTCCAAATACGGCATGCAGTATTGCTGAAACTCTCAAAAGGTCTATCTGAGATAGTCCTGTTAAGCTGTTTATCATAGCGATATTAAAATCTAAAAAGTACATCGATGCACCTGTTAAAATCATAACCATACCACCAAGAGTTGCCATCCAATACCAAGTTTTTTGACCAGCATTGAACTTTCCAGCTGGAACTGGGTCTTTTACTTTTGATAGATAGCCACCAGCTATTGTTAGCCACTTAATGTCATCCCAAGCTATAAACATATCTTTTACCCACATAATAAACATAGGAATTACAACTATTGCAAATGGTATAGTAGCTAGACCGTGTAGATTTTTCATCATTCTTACAAACTCTCCACCACCAAAAAATGACCCAAACATCATAATAAAACCAGTAGGTACAAGCACTACAAAAGATATAGCCGCTACTTGATGGATTACTCTACTTAGTAG
>CAZXOZ010000144.1:0-2208 GCA_964642805.1 uncultured Sulfurospirillum sp.
TCCCCTACAACCCCCTAAAGCTACGAAAAGTAGGACTTTTCGAGAAATAAGTGCGAAAGCTCAGTTTTAATTTAATAAATAATTAATCATAATGATTGTAAGATTCATTTATCAGTTTATTAAAAACTTGCCCATTTTCAAAAAATATATATACAGGAGTATCACAATGAGTGAATTTACAAAGATTTTAGCTGCGTTTTTTATTGGGATTATTGCAATTTCATCAACCGCAAATGCAGACAAAGCTATTAATCATGTTGACAATACCATGCAGCTTGACCCTATAAGGGTTTATGCTTCACATAGCTCACAGGAAATCAGAAATAGTGTTAACAATATGTTTGATAAGAGCCGTTCATCTTCTTTTATAGATGGCTCATTACTTCAAAATTTAAACCCTGTAAATGTAAGCGATACAATTCGCTACAATGCAGTTGGTATAATAAACTCACCATGGGGTGGTAATCGTTTTGGTGGCAGTACAAAAATTCGTGCCTTTGGTGGCTGGGGTTCTGCAGTTTCTGTGGATGGCTTACCTGCATTCCGTTCAGCTGGTCAAGAGGGAGGCGGTTATACTGGCACTATGATTCCTTCTATTGCTATTGAGAATGTTCAAGTTCGAAGAGGGAGCCAAGGAGTTCAATATGGTGATGGCACGGATAGTGGTACGCTTGTTACAAGATTAAAATCAGGTGCAAACTATAGAAATCATATAGGCCTTAGCCTTGATTATAGTACTGTAAATGAGGTGCAACTACAGGCTGAAGGAGCTCATGGTTGGGAAAAAGGTGATTATTATATCTCTGGTCGTTGGCTAGAAGGTGCTTATGATGGTGACCCTGCTAACCTTGATCATCAGAGTATCAAGGGATTGGCTGGAAAGATTGGTTGGAATTTAAGTAATGATACTCGAATAGAGAGCTACCTGATTTATGATAACTCTAAGCCTGATATTTTCAGAAGAGGTGAGATTAATAAAATTGCAACCAAAACGATTGTTGTAGCTTTATCAGCTGACCATCGACTAAATGAAAAGACTTCCTTACAGGCAGGTTATGTTTTTACAGACACAAATTCAAAATGGCCAGCTAGAAATCGAGATCGAAGCACAGATAATGATATATTGTTTGTTAATAGTTTTATAACTGCTGATATCTCTCCTACAGTTTCTTATTCAGGTAGTGTAGGTTTTGAATATCTCATGGTTGATACTCAAAGAGATGGCAAGTGGTTTAATCAGTTTGATGACTGGTCGATTAAAAGTGCCAACACATTCGTATTTAGTGATAATTTAGCAGTTAGTTTAGGCTTGAGAAACACTTGGTTTGACAATGAGATAAAATACGAAGGAGTAGTCCAAGATGATAATCTGGAAACAGATAGTCTATTATCCTATGAACTAGGAGTTTCTTACTCTCTTAATAGTGAGTTAAGACTGCGAAGTGTTGCAGCTTCTGGCTATAATAGATTTTCATCTAAATATGGTAACTTTGGAACAGATGCACTTAATCCAGATGGAGCTGCTGATGAGGTAGCTGAAGCTAGGACGCTTGAAATTGGTGCTAATTATGGCTGGAATAGTGGTTATGTCGATTTATCTCTATATAGTATTGAGCAAGATGGAATACCTAGACGAGTGGGAAGCTCAAGTGACAATACCAATAGAATAGAAAGTATGGAAGTTGATCAAAGTGGTGTAGAGATTGAATTGTTTAGTGCTTTAACGAAAAAACTTTCACTTTCAGCTGGTTATACACATATTTTAGATTTAGAGGCCACTAGAGCTGATGGAACTAAAGTAAATGGAAACATATTTTGGGGAAGTCAAGTCGCGCCAGTTCCTGTAGAACAACTTAGCTTACGACTCAATCATAATCTAAACAGTAGCTGGAGTTTTTGGGGAGCAGGTTTTTACAATTCAGGATTTGAAAAAACAAATGCCGATGGAGAAACTATAGAGTATCAAGCATATGAACGCTTAGACATAGGTACAAACTGGCGATACAATGATAAGTTAATGATTAGAGCAAGAGTTGAAAATATTAGTGATGAAAAAGATTTTGGTAGCACCAAAGAGGGTGAACCCATCAATGACGAAGGCAAAATTGGTCGTGCTTTTTGGTTGGGTATAGATTATAAAATATAGTATCAAACCTGATTTTGGTTAAGATATACTTACAGGAGGATAATTCCCTCCTGTAAGTATAT
>CAZXOZ010000145.1:0-2129 GCA_964642805.1 uncultured Sulfurospirillum sp.
AAGACTCAAACATAACTCCACCTGTTTGTATCGCTGCCTTTGTTGGAGCTACTATTGCTAAGGCTAACATGTGGAAAACTGCTTTTACAGCATTTAAGTTTGCAAAATTTCTCTATCTTGGACCTTTTTTGTTTGCTTATGTTCCTGTATTTTTGATGTACCAGTACATACCAGAGACTAGTAGCTATGAGTGGTATAGTGCAACCTCTATAGCAGTTACATTTGTAGCTATTGCTATACTAACCTATCTCTATGCATATCTGCTAAGCTTTCATTGGTTTAGTTTTTTAAAAAGAAAGTTGAGGTAGGTGTAGCTAGAGTGGGGGAGGAACTACTTCTCTCGCTAGATTTTTTGTCTATAAAGAGCCATTAAAGATAGTAGTGCCACAACCGAGGCATATAGATAGAGATAATCTCCATAAAAATACCCAGCAACCAATGCTCCCACAAAGCCACCTAGTCCAAACGAGAAGCCGTAGTAAAATTGAGCGGCTAGTTTTCTGTTTTTATACACGATATAGAGTAAACTAATTGCGGCGGTATGATGTAGTGCAAAGCTTACTGCATGAAGAGATTGAGATACGAACATGATTGTAAGTGATTGAGGGAATACAAAGAGCATAAGCCACCTTATGATAGTAATAAAAACTGAGAACTTTAAAATGTTTAGTAGATTTAGTTTCAAAAGTGGTGCTTGAAAGTAGAAAAATAGTATCTCACAAATCACACCAAATGCCCATAAGTAGCTTACTATCTCCAGACTAATTCCCCTTTGCGTGGTATATATGGTAAAGAAGTTATAAAATGCTCCAAAGCTCATTTGCATAAAAAATAGACTAATCCACAGGTAGGCCATTTTTTTAAGATCAAATTTTTCATTATTTTTAGAGGCTATTTTTTGCTTAAAGTCACTGTTTTTATAAGTAATTGCTAGCCCAAAAAGAAGTGTTATAAAAACAAAAAAGATATAGTAATTAAGACCAACTATGTAGCTATCTAGCTCTTTTGCCAATACTATTCCTAGAAGCATAAACCCAAGTGAGCCATATAGCCTAGATTTTCCAAATCTTTTTTTGCCAAGAGACTCCATAGCATAGGTCTCTACATAGGGTAAAACTAAACCAGCAGCAGCACCTATGATAAGGTTGGGAATCATAAAAAGATAGAAACTCTCAATAGTAAAATAGAATAAAATAGCACCTAAAAGTATAGCTAAAAGGGAGCCATGAAAAACTTTTTTTGTTAGTTCGATATGTTTTAGAAAAAGAAAGGGTATAATAAAGCGCATAAGAGGAGCAAGAGCAAAAACTATCCCAATTTGCATGGTGCTATATCCAGCCATCAGAAGCATTTTAGGCATAAATATAACATATATAGCAGTCAAGCTAAAATAGAAAAAAAAGAAACTAGAAATTTTAAAAAAAAGCACTACTCTTTCGCTTGTATTGGCATCGTTCCTGATATGAGGTCATGAAATGTTTTTTTGTCTCGTCTAAAAATTGCTAAAAGAAGACCAATAAGAGAGAGGCTTGAGAGTATAAATGCAAAATATCTAGCTACCAGTTTGTACAGTTTTGGGTGTTGGAGATTTGTATCTACTAGCTTTATTTCATGAGCTTTATATCCTGGAGTTTGAGATTTGAAGAACCAAAAGCTTATAGTTATCACAAAATGAGGAGTAAGGATATATATCCAACCAGCCAACATGTTTTCGCTAAATCCGTCTCCAGAGCCCATAATAAGATAGAGGACTACATATAAAATAGGCATCAATATCAAAAATGAGTCAATCATAAAAGCTTTAACTCTATTGACTATAGGAGAGATGATAAAAGAAGATGAAGGCACTTTTTTAGAAGAGGTTTCTTTATGTTTTGTCTCTCTTGCCACGACACTTAACTCTCTCTACTGCCCGGCTTAAAAGCACCACTTCCATCTTTGCACAAAGGACAGTTTTTTGTATCATAAATATCAAATTCAAAACTCCCAAGAGCAAAAAATGGAATATCTCTAGGAAGCTTACATGTAGGCTTTGATTCACTGCCATCTCCCTCTATCTTACAAAATCCACGACTTGCAAGTGCTGCAAATGCAACAACTTTTCCACCTTGTTTTTCAACTTGCGAAGC
>CAZXOZ010000146.1:0-2034 GCA_964642805.1 uncultured Sulfurospirillum sp.
TTGCAAAACTGATAAATCAGAGTAAATTAGCCATCATCACTCCGAGTGTTATAGTGCATGAGGTTTTGTTTATGCAGACTGATTTTGTAGCTATAAAAACAGCTGAAAATCAGGATGATATGTATAGATATTTAAAAAAGAGTTGCTATAGGGCATGTGATAATTTGGAAGATTTGGATAAGTTGCGAGCCAGTATAAAAGCTTGACTTCTTGTAGATAAAAAGGTTAGAATGAACAAAAGGCTATTTTATGCGAACTATTTCTGCTACTGAGATAAAACAGAACTCAAAAAGACTACAAGAAGCACTTCGGGATGATATGCCTACGACAAAGCCTTTTGTTGAAAGATAGCTTTCAAAGAGTAAAAGAAAAACTCTGTTTTAAGCTTGGATGCTTATAGGGGCATAGATGTGTAGTCTTATAAACTTTACAAATTTAACGAAAAATGAAAAAGAGCTAGTTCTTAGTTGGAGAAATACAACAAGCATACAAAATTGGATGTGCAATAAAAAAGAGATAAGCAAGGATGAGCATTTTGACTTTATAGAGTCGTTAAAAAAAACTTCTGATAAATTCTATTTTTTAGTTAAAAAAGATAGAGAGTATTTGGGCGTAGTTGGCTTGAATGGAGAGTATTTGGGAGTGTATGCTAATCCTAGTAAAAAAAAAGTTGGAGATATTTTACTAAAAAAGTTGATAGATTTTTCTTTCAATAAACAAAAGTTATCCTTTTTGTTAGCTAGGGTTTATAGAGAAAATATCTCTGCTATAAAACTGTATAAGAGATTTGATTTTAAAATTACAGAAAAAGATAGTGTTATGTTTACAATGGAGCTAAATAACGATGAATATAGTTGACTTGATAAAAAAGGGGGAGAGTAAAACCTTGGAGCTCAAAGAGAAGCTCCCCAAGAATGAAAGTATAGCAAAGACAGTTGTCGCCTTTTCCAATACAAGCGGAGGTAAACTAGTGATTGGAGTTTGCGATAATCATAAAATCATAGGCATAGAAGATGATAATATGCTGGAGATAAAAGACAAAATAGCATCAATTATATATGATAGTTGCTACCCAAATATACTGCCAGAAATTTACACTATAACAATAAACAATAAGCTACTTTTAATCATAGAGGTTTTTAGAGGAAATCTACTTCCTTATTATATAAAAAAAGAGACCAAAGAGGGCGGTGTTTACATCAGGATAGGGGCTACAAACAGAAAGGCTGGCATTGAAAACATCATTGACCTAGAGAGACAAAGAAGTAGCATAAGTTATGATGAAGAGATAAACTATGACATCACTTTTGATAGCTTGGATTTAACCCCTATATATAAACAGTTTGATATGCAAAACAAGGTATTGGATTTAGACAAACTCAAAAATCTAAAGCTAGTAAAAGAGGTTCATCAAAAACTTTATCCCACAAATGCACTTCTTATAACTCTTGGGTATTTTGAAAACTGTGCAGTTAAATGTGCAAGGTTTCAAGGCGATACTATGAAAATTTTTACTGATAAAAAAGAGTACACAGAAGATATATTTTCCACTTTAAACAATACCCTCTTTTTTATACAAAACCACATAGACTTAAGAGGTGAGATAAAAGGTCTATATAGAGTAGATACCTATGAGATACCAACTGAAGCCCTAAGAGAAGCGATTGTAAATGCTCTAATACATAGAGACTATACAAACCTAGGAAGAGATATAAAAGTGGGTGTTTATGACGATATAGTCAACATAGTATCGCCAGGAGGATTGCCAAACAGTATAACCATAGAAGATATCTACAGCGGGAGAAGCGAGATAAGAAATAGAGTTTTAGCAAATCTATTTAAAGAGTTAGAGCTTATAGAGAAGTGGGGAACAGGGATAAATCGTATGAGAAGTCTTTGTTTAGAGCAAGGGAGTCGAGAGCCACTTTTTCAAGAAAAAAATGATTTTATAGATATTGAGTTTTATCGTAAAGCAAAAAGTATAAATGAGCCTATAAATGAGCCTATAAATGAGCCTATAAATGAGCCTATAAA
>CAZXOZ010000147.1:0-2031 GCA_964642805.1 uncultured Sulfurospirillum sp.
TTTAAGTGCTTCAGACGAGCTAGTAAGAGGCAAAAAACTCTCAAATGCCCTCTCAAAACAACAGAGCTTTAAGATAGACAAATCGTTTATCCAAGCCATAAGCCTAGGCGAAGAGACAAGCCAGATGAGAGAGATACTACAAAACCTCTCAGAACTATACAGCGAAGAGAACGACGACAAGATAAACACAATGCTGTCACTATTAGAGCCTATGCTTATACTTCTTGTGGGAGCTATCATAGGGGTTATCATAACGGCTATGCTTTTGCCTATCTTTTCTATGAATCTTGGGGTGTAGTGTTAGCAAAGATGGAGGGTTTTGGGTGAAGTGGGTTGATAAAAAATAATAGTTATTGCTATGAAAATAACTTATAGATATAACTAGTTTTCTATTAAAGTTATTTTATAGCAAAATGTTTGAAAAGGAGTCTTATGAAGCCTATTCTAAAGAAACTATCAAAAACTTGGCTTCAAAGAAGTTGACTATTTATCGTTTTTAGATTATAATAATACAAAAACTATAAAGGCTGATTTGTGTTTGTAGATAGGAAAAAAGAGCTATCGTTACTAAAAAAAGAGTACTTACATGAAAACTTTAGATTTAGTGTTATCTATGGTAGAAGACGAGTAGGTAAAACTACTCTTATTAAAGAGTATATTGAAGATAAACCAGCTATTTACTTCTTAGTTACGCTTGAAACTAAAGAGATGGTTTTAAGAAGATTTCAAAATCTTGTAGCAGATTTTTTTGGAGACGATTTTCTAAGAGATATTGGCTTATCGGGCTTTGATAAGTTGTTTGAGTATATAGCGAAACAAAAACTAGATAAAAAGCTCATTATTGTCATAGATGAGTTTCAATACTTGACAAAGATAGATAGTGCGATACCATCTATCTTTCAGTTTGTTATAGATGAGATACTTAAAAGCAAAAATATTCATCTTGTTTTTTGTGGATCTATCATATCTATGATGTACGAACAGACACTCTCATATAGCTCACCACTTTATGGAAGAAGAACAAGTGCTATGAAGATAGAGGCATTGAGATTTGAGTATATAAGTGAGTTTTTTGAGAAAAAAAGTCAAAATGAGCTCATAGAGCTTTATTCTATCTTAGATGGAGTGCCAAAATATCTTGAGATGTTTAAGGATTCTAAGAACATATACAAATCAATCAAAGACAATATCTTAGATAAAAATTCATATCTATATGAAGAGCCAAGATATATACTTCAAAGCGAGGTTAAAGAGCCATTAAACTACTTTAGTATCTTAGAAACCATAGCAAATGGAGAACATAAGATAGGGAAAATAGCTGGAAAACTAAATAAAAATGTACAAAATATTACCTCTTTTATATCAAAACTTATAGAGCTTGATGTTCTGTACAAAGAAGTGCCTATCACTGAAAAACAACCAAGTAAAAGTAAAAAAGGACTCTATTTTATAAAAGATAACTTTTTTAGGTTTTGGTTTCTATATGTTCTAGGAAATAAAAGCCAACTTGAGATTGAAAATAGTGATGTAGTTTTAGAAAAAATAAAAGAAAATTTTAGTGGTTTTGTAGCTAAAACATACGAAGATATATGCATCGAGTACACTTTAAAAAACTATGATGTTCTCAAGTGCGGAAGATGGTGGAGCAAGAGTGAAGAGATAGATTTGATAGCTGTAGCAAAAAACTATATGTTGGTAGGTGAGTGCAAATATAGCAATAAAAAAGTAGGCACAGATATATTGGTATTGCTGCAAAAAAAGTCTTTACATGTAGAGTTAAAACTGCCTATAGAAAAGTATATACTATTTTCAAAAAGTGGTTTTACGGACGAGTTGATAGAGTTGAGTAAAAAAGATGAAAAAATAGAATTGATTAAAGAGTTGATTTAGCTCGAATTATTTTAAGTAGTGCTTTTGCTTGTTTTGAATTTTGTATTAATTCGCTATAATAACGCAAAAATGGAGCTGTTTATGAAAAAAGGGTTTTCACTTATAGAGCTTATGATTGTTATCATCATCTTAGGACTTTTA
>CAZXOZ010000148.1:0-1988 GCA_964642805.1 uncultured Sulfurospirillum sp.
GTAGGTTTGTTTGGTCTGCTATATCGCTTATGATAGTTAAAATCTCAGTTATATTTCTTGCTTGCTCTGTTAAGTCTTCTACTTTTAGTGATAACTCAGACTGTCTTTGTGATCCTTGTTCTATATTGGTCACTGAGGCTTGCAACTTATCTATAAAATCATTTAGCGAGCCTTGAGTAGTCTCTAAGTCTTCAGCAGTACTTATAGATGCTTCTTCAGCCTCATCTAATCTTAAAGCAACATCTCCAATGAGTTTGTTCATCTGGGTTACCTCTTTTTGTTGCTCTGCTATATTGCCTTCTAGTGTGACTACAACTTCGTCAAGCTTTGTGCTTTGCATAGTTGTTGTGCACGAGGCATTTTTACCCTCTTGTATAGTTGAAGCAAATGAGCTTATCATTTTATTGATCGCATCTGCTACTTGCGATAGCTCATCTTTTCTACCTTTAGTGTCGATAGGTTTAGATAGGTCACTATTTCTAGAGATATACTCTATCTGCTTTAGGCTAGAGCTAACACTTGCCAATATAGCTCTTTGAATCCATACTACAAATGCAATAAGAATTAAACCAAAAACAATATTAAAGCCTATAGCAGTAAAGGCACTAGCCATATTTTCATCTTTTAGTTTTTGAATTAGTGCCGAATTTGATTTTGAGATTTGATCATCAATACTCTTTAGCACATCTATTTTTTTGGTTTTAGTTTCAAACCAAGAGAGAGGATTTTTGCCAAAGCCACCCTCGTTTGCTTTTTTAAGCGCAACTTTTCTATACTCATCAACCTTTGCAAAAGAGCTATCTTTGATAGAGCTTCTATAAATCTCCTTTGTCTCTTTATCAGCTATAGACAAAAATGCATCTGCATAGCTACCTTGTTCTGTCTTGAGCTCAATCCATCTAGCAAAAACTCCCTCTTTAAAATAGTCGCTAGCAAACACAGCACTTAAGACCGCTCTCTCTATCCCCGCTCTCTCTTTTGATTTTAGAAAGTTTGAGTAAGCAGAGAGTGCTTTGACTAGCTCTGGCGAGTCAGATAGTTTTGCAGTTTGTGAGGTAACTTTAAGTATGTGAGCGTTTAAGTCAGTATAAAAAGCCACACTATCTTTAACGGAGATATTGAGACTGTCCACTTTTATCCTGATGGATGGAATTTTAGATGAAATAGCTTCTATGTCTAAAAGCTCCTGCTTTAACTCATCTGAAAAATTACTTAATTCCATTGTTTGTTCAAAATCTCTTAACTCTTTTAGTTTTAAGTCAGTAAGCTCTCTTTGTTTTGGCAGTATAGAGCCAAACTTTTGACCACTAGAGCCAATAAAGCCAGCACTAGCTCCCCTCTCTTTTTGAGTCTCATGTATATAAAGACTTAATTTTAAAGAGAGATTATTGAGAACCTCCACCCTTGCAAGATTTCTCTTTTTCTCCATACTTTCTAGCACAGCACTAGTTATGTTTATAAAAGCATATATGGCAACTACACCAAGAATTAAAAGTAGCTTTTGTTTGATACTCATAATTAACTTCTCCTGACATTAAATTGTGAAATTAAGTTAAGCTCATCTAGTAGGTTGTAAAGTCTTAAATCGCCTACAATCATGCTAATAGTAATCTTGTCTTTATGTATCAGTTTAGTGAGATAGCCTATGACTGATGATGTTATTGATATTGAGTCTACTATCTTAAGAGTAATCGACTTGTTGCCCTGAATCATCTCGCCTAAGCAATTTTTAATCTCTTGTAGATCAGATATGCTTTTTATATTACCTTGAATTGTAGCAGTGTTACCTATACTTAAAATTTCCATAAAAACTCCTTTGAAAATTATTATATCTAAATATTTACAATATTTATTATAATACCCTCACAAAAACAAACAATTTTCTCTAAAGTTTAATTCAAGTACACTAAAATTAAACAATAAAAACAAAGGCTAAAAAGATGAGTAGAAAACTAGCGAATAGCGGTTGCGAAGCAAAGTTTCTGTGA
>CAZXOZ010000149.1:0-1978 GCA_964642805.1 uncultured Sulfurospirillum sp.
TTTCACAGACTATGTTTATGGTGGATAGAGTGAAGTGGCTCTATGATAATCGTGAGCTTGTTGGTGGGCTTGAGTGGGTTGAGGAGCCACCATTGTTGAGATTTTTTATGGGGCGCTTAAAGGCAAAAACTAACTGGCCAGAAAAACTTGTGGCTAAGTTTAAAGAGGATTTTGGTGACTCGCTATAGTGATAGATGAAAACATAAAACTTGGAGAACTAAACACCCTACTTATAGAGAGAGATAGTGACCACGGTCTATATCTCTCAAGTTTAGACAGAGATGATGTACTTCTGCCTAAGGCTTATGTCAATGAGAAAATGAAGATTGAGGATGAGATAGAGGTTTTTATCTATAATGATTCAGAGGATAGGTATGTAGCGACTATCGAGCGACCAAAGGCGATGCTCGGCGAGTTTGCCTACATGGAAGTTGTTGGGGTTGAGAGCTTTGGAGCATTTGTGGATTGGGGTTTACAGAAAGATTTATTTGTGCCTAAGAAATTTCAAAAAATACCTCTTGAGGTTGGCATGAAGTTTGTATTTAGAGTCTGCATAGATGAAGATAGCGATAGGCTAATCGCAGCTCATAAGTTCAAAGAGTTTATCTCTAGTGATGTCGAAAAACTCAAAGAGAATCAAAAAGTAGATATTATCATCAGAGAAAAAACTCCACTAGGTTTCAAAGTGATAGCAGACAACAGATACGAAGCGATGATATTTCATAATGAGATTTTTGAAGATATCTGGATAGGTCAGAAAAAAGAGGCTTATATCAAAAAAATCAGAGACGACAAAAAGATAGATATATCACTCCAAACAACAGGCAAAGCCAATAAAGATACAGCAGTCCATAGAGTAGAAAAAGTTTTAAGAGCCAATGGCGGAGAGCTAGATTGTAACTACAAAAGCGACCCAGAGTTTATAAAAAAGCTTTTTGGATTAAGTAAAAAGAACTATAAAAAGGCACTTACAGAGTTGCTTGATAAAAAAATCATTACTCTTGACGAGGATGGGATTTATTTAAAATAGATGGATAAGAAGAAATTCAAGATTAATATCTGACCCAAATCTACAGAGGGGTATGGGCTTAACTTAACGCCAGGGACTGCAACAAATTCTATATCAATTAAATAAAACAATAAACACAGAAGGATTTATAAATGAAGATAGAGATAGATGTAGCAGAGTTTGCCCCACAACTAAAAGCAGGTAAAGATGGTGCCTTAACCCCACTAATAAAACAGCTTACAGAGATGACACTTCAAGCAGAAATAGAGGCTCACTTATCTCAAGACTCAGAAAGAAACCGTAAAAATGGTACAACTTCTAAAACAATAAAATCTTCAAGTGGAGTATTTGAGCTAAACACACCAAGAGACCGTAACGGTAGCTTTGAGCCAGAACTTGTCAAAAAACATCAAGCTCATATGAGTGATGAATTAGAATCAAAGATGCTCTTCTTGTTTGCATTAGGAAATAGCTATTCTCAAATAGCAGAGCATATAGAGGATATGTATGGTGTACACTTCTCTAAACCTGCTATTACAGCAATAACAGATAAACTAATACCGAAGCTTGAAGAGTGGAGGAAGAGACCTTTAGACTCAATATACCCATTTATGTATCTTGATGCCATTCACTATAAAGTAAGAGAAGAAGATACTTATATTTCCAAAGCTTTTTATACAGTTCTAGGAGTAAACCTTGAAGGTAAAAAGAGATACTAGGACTATATCTAAATAAGAGTGGAGGAGCTAAGTTCTGGTTACAGGTACTCACTGATTTACAAAACCGTGGTGCTGAAGATATACTTATAGCTTCAATAGACGGACTTAAAGGCTTTCCTGAAGCAATAAACTCTGTATTTCCTAAGACTGAAATACAGCTTTGTATTGTTCATCAGATACGAAATAGCTTAAAATATGTAGGTTCTCAATATCAGAAATAATTTGCAAATGAACTTAAAAAAGTATATCA
>CAZXOZ010000150.1:0-1899 GCA_964642805.1 uncultured Sulfurospirillum sp.
TGTGAGTCTGCTTGGGGCAATATTTAAGACAACCCTATTGTGCAATATGCTGTAAATAGTCGCTTTTGTTTTTATATGGGTCAAGAAACTTTTTTGTGTTGGTAGTTGGAACTGCATGATTAGCTCACTATTCCAAAGAGGTTTTTGTGTTAAAGATTCGATACTTTTTGTTTCAACTTGTAGAACTATAGAGTTTTCCGAAAGTGAGGTTATATTTCCACTAGCTAGTTTTCTATTTTCGAGTGATAGAGATGTATATATATTGCGTTTTGGTTCAATCCTAATACCACCTCTCTCTACTGGCGAAGAGTCAAGAAACTTTAAGTTCCATAAAACCATTAAGCTCTTATTTGGCTCTATTTTCATGATAGAGGCTTTTATAGCTGTTGGAATGAGGTCATGTTGTATAAATGTAAATTTTTCATTTTCATAAAAAGGTATTTTGATAGGGTCTATTTTTAGCTGGACTAGCCCTTGATCAAATTTTAAAATTTTAACTTTTTCTACAATAGGAAGACTTTGATAGAAGTTATACAGCTTTATCTCTTTCAGTTTTTTGAAGATACTTTCTAGAATTTTTTTATCATTTTGGGTCTCATAAAAATCAAAATCCAAAGTTCCATAGAAGGTTTTATCTTTTGATGAGAGTTTTGACATAACGAAATACTTATCTAGTCTATCTAAAAGAGTTTTGTATGTGTCCCTATCATCAAGCAGGGTAATGCCAATATGCTCAATAGCAACTTTAAACTTGTACTTGACTTTTTGCACCATCTGCGTAATTATAGACTTTGCTTCATGGATTTTGCAATCTCTTAGAAGGATAATAAAAGTATCATTTGGCTGGTTAAGTATAGAGTTAAAATCAGAGTAGGAGTGTATAAAGGAGATGAGGTCTTTAAAGAAAAAACTATCCTCTAAATCAACATCATAGCCAAATTTAACTATGCTAAGAGGAGTATTGTGGTTTTGTGAAAACTCAATATTTGACTCTATTACCCCTCTATTTATTAAGGCATTGATTTTAGACTCTCTGTTTTGCATAATTTTCCTATTAGACCTTCATCCAACCATGTAGTTTCTTTGCTGAAATTATATCATACTTTTCATCCAATGGTATAGTATTGATGGCAACAAAGTTTGAATTCTCTAGTGTTTCACTTAGCTCACATGTAGACTTTTTTTCACATAAAACAAAAACATATCCAGCATTTCTTAAGACTCTATAAATCTTATTTGCAATATCAAGATGATCATCTCTTTTGTCAATATCGGCACACAAAAAAACGAAATCATACTGAACGGTGTGACTACTGTACCTTTTTTGCTCAAAATTAAACTTATTGACTATTAAAGATTTAGCATAGTTTTTATCACTTAAGCTTTTAACATGCAAGATTGCCTCTATAGAGTCTGCATGCTGAGCAAGTGCATCCACGCAATCAAAATTCTCATCTTCAATGATGGAGATACAAGTTCCAGGATAATTAGGCATGAGGGTAAAAAGAGGCTCAATCATGACATCACCTCATGAAGTTCACGAAACATATAGGCTTCAACTATATCTTCGATACTTCTTTGATTGGATACAGTTAAAATTCCGATACCCTCTAAGAAAAAATCACTAACAAACTCATCTTCTGAGATGACTACAATATAATCAATCATTTCACTTGCTTCCTCTCTCGTTTTGTAAAAAGATAGGTTTTTAACTCTCCCATCATCAAGAGTAGCCACAACCCAAGAGCTATTTTTCTCTAAAGTACATAAGTTTTTTTCATCATCGATAGGAATTAGTATTTTCATTAAGTTGCCTTTGCTATAATCTACCATTATAACAGACGAAAGAAGAAAATGAGTAAAAATTTTACAAATGATTTAAAAGAACTTTATGAGCTA
>CAZXOZ010000151.1:0-1880 GCA_964642805.1 uncultured Sulfurospirillum sp.
AGAGTGATACAATCAACTATTTTAAAGATTTAGCAAAAGAAACGGGTATCTCTTATCAAAACTTAATAAACTCATATTTGACTGAATGTGCTCGTAAACATGTAAAGCCTAAGTTAAAATGGGCTTAACAAAAGTATAACAAATTCGAGGAGCCCAACAATTTACCCTAGATAGGGTTACACTCTACACTTTTTGTTGGCGACTAAAAAGA
Organism: uncultured Sulfurospirillum sp.; assembly: GCA_964642805.1. Lineage (GTDB taxonomy): Bacteria > Campylobacterota > Campylobacteria > Campylobacterales > Sulfurospirillaceae > Sulfurospirillum_A. Next base: position 212 of record CAZXOZ010000151.1, read on the forward strand.
AAAAGGGGTCAGAAAAAAGGGGTCAGGGCTGAATGGCACTAACTTAAGCAAATTTTTTCTTTTAAAGACCGTGATTGTGGGCTTTTATTTCGATGTTATTTGAGCTAGATAAACTAAATAAGCACTCTTCTTAAATATCTAAGAACCCTTACTCTAGGGGTTTAGGAAAAAAGCAATGAAAAAATATTTCAATATCATTCTTCATATGCTATAAAGCTCTATTTTATGGGCTTTAATTGCTTAAGTTAGTGCCATTCGGGTCAGGGCTAAACTCTACACTTTTTTAAAGACTATATTCGTACTAAACGCAGAAAAGTAGTATATTAAAATATAAGGCCACTCAAATTATAGATGGGGCTATAGGTCAAATCTTCATCGATACAAATGTAAAGAGTGCCATAAGATAATACTCAAAGCAAAACACCCTTAGCAAGACTAAGACATAAAGAAGTATGGAAAAAGTATATGCAAGACTTGATAAATGGCTTGACTATAGAGCAGAGTGCAAAACACTGCAAGGTAGCTAATAGTACATCTTTTAGATGGAGGTACCGTAGCTTATGCTAGTAGACTAAAAAGATGAATGGTTCGTTTTTATGGAGTATCAACTAAATATCTTAATAGCTTCTTGGCTGGAGGCGTATTATTGACACTTAAAGAGGGCTTAGTGCTAATGATTTATTGAAGTTGATTGCTTCTCACAGGGAGGCGAAGAAGTTGCTTCCACCTTTAATGCGAATATAGCCTTTGCCTTTTTGATAAATTTTCCAACAACCTTTGTAATAACCACTGATCCAATAAATACAAGCAAGCCCAATATTATATACTTTGCTATCATCAAAAACATCTCCATGGTAATCACCTCTGTGCAAAAGGTATTATATTAGCATTATTTAGGTTTAATTATGTTGAAGCCAAGCATTAGCCAACTTTGAATTCCTCCTCTATACCACATTAGTTTCTCAGCAGGATACCCTATCTTTAACAGTTCTTTTATTGAGTAAGAAGATTGTCCGCACCAAGGACCATTGCAAAACATCAGTAGTGTTTTTGCATTGCTAAAGTCTAGTTTTCCATCATATTTTTTTATCAATAATATTTTTACCATTTTCTCAAAATCTTCAGGAAATTCCTCATAATACCCGACTTCGCTATATGGCAAGTTAACTGCGGCTGGTATTGTAAATTTTTCATACCACTCTGCTCTTCTTGAGTCTATCAAAAGGTATTTATCAGGCTCTTTTACTAGTTTGTTCTTAATAAAATCCAAAACCTCTAACTCTCCAACTGTTACTACTCCCTCAGCCACATTCATGGGTGTTACTCGCCCTGCCGAAGTAACAAAAGTTTTTTTGCATTCATCTGCTACATTCTCGCCTGCATAATCTCCAGAAAAAATATCTTGAAAAGTTATACGAACGCTCGCACACTTATCTGATTTTTGTCTCATTATGCGAATAACCTCACCACTGCCATGCACAACATCAACCCCAGTATATTGAAGCAATATCGAATTTTCTTTTGCAAAAACTATTGAAATACAAACAGATAAAACCAATGCAATTCTGTACATGTAGAATCCTTTTATGTTTTAATCATTTTAAAAAGGTAGGCTATGTGCTGTAATGGTTTTCGTATTTTATTGATGTTCTCTTTGGCGGCTCTTAGC
>CAZXOZ010000152.1:0-1863 GCA_964642805.1 uncultured Sulfurospirillum sp.
TGGAATTATTAATAAGTAGTGTTCTTGTTGTATCGGGTTTAGCTTTATTTAAGTATAGCTTAAAAAGTTATCATAACTCTATAGCATCAAAAAAAATGCATGGCAGTCGTCCAGGAAATAATGATGGCTCAAAAATAGTATGTGAAATGAATTCACCTTCTGCGGCCCCTCAAACTATTAGAGTGGGTTAAAAAATTTTACTGGTTTAAGTGATGTTTGATTTTACAAAAAATGATTATATTGCTTGGATTCCAACAGTAAGTGGTAGTTTGTTATTTGAACTGGTAAATGATGAGTTTCATGTAGACTCTAATTCTTTTCGTGCCCTTGCAGATTTTAAAACCATATATTCGTCAGGGTATCAAGATAATCTCAGACGGAAAGAGCAGATTGTTTCAACGGGGTTATTTGATTTAAACGATCAATCTCCTAATTTTCATAAAGCTGAAACAGTTTATACTCGTTTTGTTTGTGTTCTTTCTAAAGAATCTAAGGAGGATTTTCTTTCCGGGTCAGTCTGGATTCTTCCTATAATTAATGATAAAAAGAAACCTTTTGCAGGACTATCTAGTAAATTTCATATTGATATTATAGAAGAAATAGAGTCTTACTCTATCGAAACACTTGATCTCCGAGAAAAAAGTTTTGCGGACGGGAAAACAAGAAAGATAAACACACTTTGTAGTTTAGATCCTATTCTAAAAAGTTTAAATAAAAAATTTACAAATTCTCTATCAATGAAATTTGATGTTCAAATTTCTAGCAAAGGGATAACTAAAATAACACCTTGTTACGAGGATTGTGATGGAGAACCATCCTCCTTATCAAGGCTGGAAGGACTCGTTTCAGAGTTAACTTTAGTTGAAGAAGTTTTTATTTATTTAAAACATTTATTGCATAAGCATAAACATCATAGTGAAAAAGATGATAATTATTTGACCGCCATTAAATATGATGATCCTGAATGTTGGCTAAGGCTATACAAAAATTTACTTAGATCTATTAATTTTCAAAGACGAGCAACTGATAAAGAAAAGAATCATGAGTTAATCTCAAATGTTTTAGGGGCATGTAGTTACGCTTCAAGTTTTTTGACAATAATTGACTCAGAGTTAATACAGACTAAAAAACACCATAAAATAGCTAAAGATGAATTTGTTTTTTTAAACAATATAGAGTCTTCAATGCAGTCCCTATTAATAAAAAACTCTTCTTTTGTATTAGATAGCTATAAGGAAACGGTAAAAAGAACTATATATTATTATAAATATATTTTTTCTGCTATCTTTACGATTCTTCTTTATCTAGCTAAGTCAAAATATGAACAATTACCCATTGAATCAGAAGAATATAATAATGGTTTTTTTGAATATGCCGTTGCGTATTTTGAACCATATACAGCTTTTATTTTAGTTGCAGTTTTTCTTTTTGTAGAAGTTATATTGGTGGTAGTTGAGTCTAGGGGTAAATTTTTGTCTAGCATTTTTTTTCTAGAAAGTCTAAAACTTATTAGCCTTCCCTTTGTCTGCTTATTAAGATTTCTTAATAACCGTTCAGGAACAACCTTCGTTAGGAGGATTTCTTATCTAAGTTTTAGTAGTAAAAAGAAAAAAATATTGCCGTGGAGTTGTGGTTTTTTTGTTAAAAAGACTTTTCTAACAAAAGAGTTTTTTATGCGTTGGACACGTTATAAAAATAATCAACTAAGTTCTAATATACCTATAGTTGGACTTGTTTTTTCTAATTTACTTATCTTAAGTGGTTTTATTTATTTGATTTATAACTTATATCTTAACTTCTGATAATTTAGTATCTATTTATTATGAGAATTTAAGATGTATGTGTATGGCTAAACTTGAATTA
>CAZXOZ010000153.1:0-1857 GCA_964642805.1 uncultured Sulfurospirillum sp.
ATTGGCTGTAGCTGATGTAGAGAACGCTGTCATTCTTCCTTTTTACTTGCGTGGGTTTTGGGAGGGAAAACTTTCCAACGCAGAAGATAAGATTAAAGCTAAAAGTTTAAGAGACATTGGGGTTAGTTTTGGAAAGCCCATGGACATAAAAAGTAAAGGGGTTGAGGTAAAAGAAGAAGTTAGCAGACTTTCTGTTGATTCTTGGAAATCGTACATTACTAGACTTGATACCCTTCCTAAGACATGGATTAAACAGGCAAAATCTCTGGGTTCAAAACTTTGTATTGCTGATTCTACAGGAGTAGAACTTTCATCACATAAGTTCATAACAGCTGTTTTTCTGATGCAAAAGAAATTTAAAAAACTTTTAGGAACGCAGCAAAATGTAGGGCTAATTGTTCCTACCAGTGCTGGAGGAAGTATTGCGAATATGGCAACATTAACCTTGGGTAAAACCATAGTTAACCTAAATTACTCATCAGGAACACAAAGTTTAAAACATGCCATAGAACTAGCAGAGATAAAACAGCTTATTACTTCCACACAATTTATGACAAAGTTAAAAGCCAAAGGCTTTGATTTAGAAGAGGCATTAGTGGGGGTAGAGTTACTTTATTTAGAAGAAATTAAAAAAACCATCTCTAAAAGTGAGAGTCTAGGAATGTTTGCACAAGCCAAGCTTTTACCTAGCTCTCTTTTGAGTGCCTTATATGTAAAAAGAGTAGACAACGCAGAGACAGCTGCCATTTTATTTTCAAGTGGTTCAGAGGGTATTCCCCAAGGAATTGAGCTAAGTCATCAAAATATTTTGGGGAACATTAAAGAGTTTATCAATGTAATTAACCCTAATGAACAAGATGTGATGTTAGGGACATTGCCTATTTTTCACTCGTTTGGAATTACGGTGACCACTTTTGCCCCACTCATAGAGGGCATACCTGTAATCTGTCACCCAGACCCAACCGATGGGCTTGGCATTGCTAAAATGTCTCACAAATACAAAGCCACGTTTTTGTTCGCAACGGCTACGTTCTTTAGACTCTATGCAAGAAACAAAAAAATACACCCAAAAATGTTTGAAAACCTACGCATGACCATCGCAGGAGCAGAGAAGTTACCCAATGAAATCAGAACTCTTTTTAAAGAACGTTTTGGAAAAGAGATTTTGGAAGGTTATGGAGCAACAGAAACAGCACCAGCTGCCTCATGTAATGTTCATGATGCCATAGTTCCTGATACTTATCATGTTCAAGTAGGAGCTAAAGTAGGGAGCATTGGCTTACCTTTACCTGGAACAGCACTCATGATAGTAGACCCCCAAAGCTTTGAAGAGCTAGAACGTGGAGAAGATGGCATGATACTCATCGCAGGAGTACAAGTGATGAAAGGTTATTTGAAAAATGAAGAAAAAACTGCTGAGGTCATCAAAGAAATAAATGCTAAAAGATGGTACGTAACAGGCGACAAAGGGCATGTAGACGTGGATGGTTTCTTAACCATAGTCGACCGTTACAGCCGTTTTGCCAAGATAGCTGGTGAGATGATAAGTCTTGGTTTAGTAGAAGCAGAAATAGGTAAAGTTTTAGGTGAGAATGACCAAATATCTATAACAGCGATACCTGACGCGAAAAAAGGTGAACGGCTGGTGCTTCTTTTTGAAGGTGAGAGAGATTTAGATGCGTTAAAAGAAGCGATTAAAGGCATAGGGATGAATCCATTGTTTGTTCCTAGTTCTTATTTTAAAGTGGATGAAGTTCCTAAACTAGGGACTGGTAAGGCTGACTTTAAAGGGGCTCAGAAGATGGCTTTGGGCTTGTGTGAAAAATAGTTTTTTATGTTATAATCTTTGCAATAAAG
>CAZXOZ010000154.1:0-1766 GCA_964642805.1 uncultured Sulfurospirillum sp.
AGCAAGTAATGCAGGGCGAAGTAGATGAAAGCATGGCTGTTTCTTGGCGAGGAAGTGACCGTATTTTTAAAGAAAAAAATCTCAAAACAACGCACCGTTACCAGGTATCTGACAAGGATATTTTGAGGACTATGAATATTTACAAAAAAGGGTGTCCAAACTGTTGCCATGACTAAAATAAGAATTTTTGTTGATAAAGAAGTGAATGTTGAAATTTCGCCAAAGGTCATTGAAAAATGGAAACGGCATCGTCAGGATGACTTTTTTGGCACGGAAGCATGTGGAATACTGATTGGGAGCTATTTTGAGAAAAGCCATACGATTAAGATTATGCAATGTACTGAACCCATGCCGCTTGATGAACGACATCGATACGAATTCACAATGAAAGATCCTGGCCATAAAAAAGCTATCGACATGGCATTTTATCACTCAGACGGTGAGCGTAATTATCTAGGTACTTGGCATACGCATCGAGAATCAAATCCACGGCCTTCTGAGGTTGATAAGCAGGACTGGAAAAACGTAATCCGTAGTAATCCAGAGTTTTCACAATTTGCGTTCGTTATAGTTGGTACAGAATCAATTTCGATTTTTCCTAAAAAAGGATTGGCTAAATTATGAAAAAGTTATCCGCTTTAGTAACCGCATCACAAAACTTTTTTTTAAACTCGAGCAAGTTTCACCCCGGTAAAATGGGCTCTAAGCTTATTGTGCTAAGTATAGCACTTCTATCCCCTAATCTACTGATTGCACTTAATTTTATAGATGAAAAAAATAAGTTTTATTTCTTCATCGAAAAGATGGACACTCTACTTTTAACTGTAATCGGCATATTTATTTTTGCACTTGGTTTTGTTTTTTTACTTGTGGCCCTTTTTCAAATAATCCACCCTCCTTTGCAGGATAAAGTTTTATTCTACTTCCCTGGCTTTGCGAATGCCCGCTCAGAATCTCCAACAGAGCCGATTAGCAATCAAGATGGTAGAGATGTTTTAAAAGTCAGTACAAACCCTTTTGATAGTTATGCTACAAAAACACTTCAAGCAAAGCTTAAGTATATTCAAACCAGAATAGATGAAAAGCAGGATAGAAATGGAATAACAGATTTTTATGCTTGTGCGATAGGTTCGGTTCCTTATACTTATTGTGTTGGTACATTTTTTAACAACACCTATGGTAGTGTTTTACCTCTTGAGAAAGACCTATTAACTGGAAAGGGGAAAAAGCTTAATGACTATGGGGAATTAGACGAGGATTTAAAGTTATCCTTCACCATCAATAATTCAAGCATGGAGCCTTCTGATATTGGCGATATGAACCCGGGGCTAAACCAAAAAGTGATCTTGGCAATTGAGTTTACTGCGGAACTTAAAAATGAACAAATTCCATCAGATTTAACTGGTAGTGATGTTGCTAGAATTAGAATTGGTGACGATTACAGGCACGAAAAAATCATCTCCTATTTCGACTTAAACAAAGCTTCAATGTATGTGCATGACATCATAATTAAATTAACTCCAATTTACGAAGAAATCCACCTTATTCTAATTACACAGGCTTCATTCGTTTTCAAGCTCGGAACCTTGTATCAACCCAATATGTATAGAGGGCTTCATATCTATAATTTTGATTCTTGCGAACAAAATTATAACTGGCATATTAGGCTTACAGGAGTCCAAACTGAAGTAGTAGCTCGTTAATATTCTCCCTAGCTGTTTAGTCCCAGCTTCTTATGGATTGGGTTTGATTTAAAATACGATGGA
>CAZXOZ010000155.1:0-1714 GCA_964642805.1 uncultured Sulfurospirillum sp.
TGTCTAACCCAAACACCATTTTGAACCTCTGCTGTAATGCCACAGCCAACTGAACATGCAGTACAGATTGTTCTTACATTTTTAGATTCTGGAAATGGATCTCTAATTTCATCCTCTGTTGCTGCTCTTGTTACGCTCGTACTAGAAAATGAGCTAGTTGCACCAAATGCACCTGCAACTGCTGCCATCCTTAAAAACGATCTACGACCTATCTTAGTCGAAAGAGCATTTTGAGTAGTATTTATCATACTTGACTCCTTCTTTTATGTAGCTGAACGATAATAATCGTCCCAAGCTTGAGTTTTCTTATAGTTAATCTCCTTTTTTGGAGACCGTCCTATAACAACACCATTTGAACTATATGAGCTACTTGTGCCCGCAGTTGCCGCTACTGTACCTGCTACTACTACTGAACTAGTAATCGCTACTTTCTTTAGAAAGCTTCTTCTACTTTTCGTCATACAATCCTCCTTATTTATAAATTTCCTCTTAACACTAAGAAGATATGAAAAATAACTCTATTTTTTCTCATATCTTCTTAACATCAAAGATCCCCTGCCGCCTCTTTTGCTGCACGATTGGACTTACGCCTTGCAATCTCTTTACTGCTAATCAATTCACATGGTTCTACTTTTTTCTCTTTTGGAGTTGGTCTATTTATGTCAAAATAGAGTCTTTCAAACTCCATAAAAGCATTTAATACAACGGCAACTGATTTATAAGCATTTGATTTTTCATGCTCATAAAGAGCCTCTATATACTCATCAATAAAAACATTGATTATCTCCTCAAAAAGGCAGTGCTGTAGGTTTTCATATGAGCTACCCTCACTTATAGCTAACTCTATTATCTCATGCATAAAAGTAACTAAAAATCCTACACTATCTTCATTCTCTTTAAAGTGCTTCTCATCTCTTCTTATGTTTGTCTTTCCTAAAAAGTTTTTTACTTCAAGCCTCTTTTTACCACTCTCTACTTGCTCATCATAATATGAAGCAGTATCTCTAACTACTGCACTTTGTGGGTTATGAAAAATTTCATCATACTCAAATATAAGTGCTTCAAAGCCACCAAACTCTATAAACTCTTTTATCTCTTTAAGTGCTTCTACTGAGTTCTCGTCCATAGGGTTTGCTATCATTATCTCAAGTGCTTCTTCTACGCCATCAAACCTACTTTTACTGCTTGTAAAAATAAACATTCTGCTAAAAAAACCATAGTATAGTGACCTTGCCCCATCTACTGACTCTTTGTTCATTTTACTGTCCCCTTTAATTCGAACAAGTCCGAGTTAAATTCCTCGCGACTAAAGCTTATGCCTTGCATAGAATGTTTCATACCATTACCCCCTCTTCTAATTGTGCTTGCAGTATGACCTTTGGTTTGCAGTCAGCACAGCAATAAAGTGTTTTGATTTTTATCTCATCGTTGCCAAATATCGGTGTCATCATTTTTGCTATCTTCTCTATCGATTTAACGGTTGCAAATCCAACTCCACACTCCACACACTCAAAGATATCATCGCTAGCCATTATGTTTTGCTTAAAATAGTTTGGATTCAGGTCTATCTCATCTCTTATAACCGTAAGACAGTCTGCCTCAGGACATACCACTTCACAGTAGGTGCAGTTGGTACAGATTGAAGGGTCAAATCTCAGCGTATTGTCTTCTGGGTGAGCCGTTAATGCTCTTACATTACAGGCTCCAACACAAC
>CAZXOZ010000156.1:0-1668 GCA_964642805.1 uncultured Sulfurospirillum sp.
CTCCCTTTAGTCTTCCTGCTAATTTTATAGACATAGACATAAAGGCATTTCCACCCTCACCAGCACCAACAAAAGCACCAAGTATTACAAACACTGCAATTACATTTACAGATATTCCAGTAAGTGTTCCAAAAATTCCGCCCTCCGCGATAACTAAAGTGCCAAGAAAGCTATCTAGCGGTATCTTTTGATATCCAAAATTTCCAGGTATGTAGTGCCCCCATAAACCATAAGCTAAGGCTATTGACGCAGTCAAGGGAAGTGCTAGCTTGACTGAACGCCTCGCCATCTCTAAGACAGCTAAAAGCAGGCTAATAGCAATAAAATATTGTAAACCACCTTCTAATGAGCCATATTGGTCTTCTAGGCTAGTATGGTTATTTATTATAAAATATATTGAAAACATAGCACAAATAAGAAGAGCATACCCAAGATACTTTGTAAATTTTGATACATTATTGTTATCTGACAATAAAAATACCCACGGTAGAACCAAAGCTAAGTGTAAGGGTCTACTTATAAGGTTTGGTATGAGTCCTGTAAAAATTAGGTAGATATGAAAAGTAACTGTAATAATTGCGAGAAAAGCTACTATCAAATAGTTTTTTGATAATAGCTTTTGCTTAATTTCACTCATTTAGAGAGGAGTTATTTTAATTTTGTAGGAATATTGGCATTAATCTCTCTGTAATACCTCAATGCTCCTTTATGGAGTTTTGCGTTAAACATTTCAAGATTGTCAGGAGTGATTGCTTTCCACCAAATATTTTGTTTTTCTAGTTTTGGTTTAGATTCCCAAAATGCTTTTGTAAACTTATATGCAGTCTCTTCGCTCATATCCGTAGTAGTGTAAACCCCAACAGGTAAAGTTGTAGTTGCAATATCACTATCAACTCCAGAGTATGTTCCAGCAGGTATAATCAATTTGGTCCTTTTAGTTTTTGCTATTTGCTCATCACTCATACTTAAAATATTTATTTTAACACTTGCTGCCGCCTCTATCACATTTGGAGCTGGATATGATCCAGCTGTGGTAAATCCGTCTACTTGACTATTTTTAAGAGCCGCAACTGCGCCTGAAAGTTCAGCACCTATAAGTTTAACATCGTCTTTTAAGCCAAATAACTCCATGTATTTTTTTGCCTCTTTGGCTCCGAAGCTTCCTCTCCCGATTAATAGGGATTTCCCTTTTAGGTCACTAAAAGTCTCAACTCCAGAGTCTGCTCTAACAACAAAATGCATTGTCAGATAGGGGATAGGAAAAAGTGATCTTATTTTTGCATAATCTTCCGCATTGTCATCTTTAAACATAGCTTTTGAATTTTTTGCTAGTTTCACTAAAACAGGTGGAGTGGTAAAAACATAGTTACCCTCTCTCTTTCTTGCCTCTTTTACATTTTGAACTGAGCCTTGGCTCTCCTCTATTGTAATTTTTAAATCCGAATTTTTTCCAATATTTTCACCAATTTGCACAGCCATTTGATAATAAGATGATGTAGATTTTGCAGATTTATAAGTAATCCTTGTATCATCATTAGCACTCAAACTTAGCGTTGCAACACTCAACATTACACCTAGTAAAACTTTTAAAATTCTCATAATATGTCTCCTAAAAAGATAATTTTAGAAATTGTATCTTAAAAAATATTTTTTGGGCAGGAATATAAA
>CAZXOZ010000157.1:0-1652 GCA_964642805.1 uncultured Sulfurospirillum sp.
TGTTGCACAAAAAATCATACCAAATAAAATAGCTCGCATAGCAACCCCTAGTTAGGAAATAATTATTTATGTATTGTACTATAAAAAACTGTAAATTGATTACAAAAATTCGATTTAAAGTAAAGGAGTAATCCAAAAAAGTATAGCTATACACAAAAGAGTTTGAAGAGTTATAATAGATGCCATCAAAGAAGTATCGCCACCAAGTTCACGAGCTAGTATGTATCCGTTCACAGCAGTTGGCATAGCTCCAAAGATAACAGCGATTGCAAGCATATCACCACTCAAGCCAAACAACAAGCCAAGTCCGTATATAACAAGTGGAAAGTATATGAGCTTTGCAAAAACAGAAACAAAAAGTTCTTTTTTTACCAGCTTTAAACCCCTAACTCTAAACCAACTCCAACCGAAAAAAGTCCCATCGGAAGAGCTACGACACTTAGCATAGATAGCTTTTAAGCATCACAATAGGCATACTTACTTAACTTTCGCACATAAATTCCACTAAATCCACAAACTTAAATCAAGTATTAAAGCCTATAAAAAGGCACTTTTAGGTATAATTGTGTTCCAAAATATCATTTTTTATTATTACTCCCCCACCAAATTACCTCAATATTCAAGCAGCATAAGCAATACTCTCATGCTTGAAAAAGTTATTAACTTTTTCCTGACTTAAGACAAAAGCACCACACCAACAACAACAAACTCCCTAAAAAAGGCAAGAGAATTTCTAGTGGAATTTGTAGTGCCTAGTTTAAAATATCATATTGCTTTATTTCTAAAAACATGCCATACTGCTTTTTATGTTTATAAGAGCCTCGCTAATCTATAAGTAGTGAGTGCTTAACTTTACAGCTACTCCCACAGCTTTTATATGAGTGATTAACAACTAAAGATATCAACAGGCTTAAGTGATGTAGTCAATAGAAATATTCTTCTACTGCTACAAGGAGAAAAATGTTGTGTTATCTAAAGTCATAGACTATGATAGTTACAAGATTTGAAGTTAGTACTTCAATCTTAACAGAGTAGTACATCTTGATGAAAAAGTCAAAAAAACTTTTAAAAAAGATGTGTTTCTCGTTAAAGATATTATACGAGGAGTTGTTACGAATAATAAAGCTCTCTCAAGCGAAGAGTTAATTCATCAATACTCCAATCTATGGCAAATAGAAGAGAGTTTCAAAATCACTAAACATGACTTAAAGATAAGACCAATATACCAATGGAAACCTAGTAGGGTTAAAGCACATCTTGCTATATCATTTATGGCTTATCACTTGTTAGGTATTTAGAGTACAGAGTAAGACTTCAATATAAAAAGATATCACCTCAAAAAATAAAACAGATACTTTTAGAAGTCCAAACATCTATATTTTACGATACTGCTACAGATAAAAAATTTGCAATACCATCTAAGGTATCAGATGATGCTAAAAAGATTTATAAACTTATGGGAGCTCCTATTACTACGAAACCTTCTATCTTAAAATAATCAATTCAATGTAGTGCCTAAAATAAAATTGAAGCCTTGTAATATAGGGGTTTGTTTAGGGTTTATGTCTTGAGTTGGGAGGACGGCTCAATGATAATACTAGAAAGTCTAGTTCATAAAATAAAAATCTAAACAATGGGAGTATAGTTATAGT
>CAZXOZ010000158.1:0-1647 GCA_964642805.1 uncultured Sulfurospirillum sp.
TTTACACCAAGAGATAGGAAGAGAAATAGACAATACCGAAAAAAGAGAAGATTGGCTGTAGTTATTCTTTACTTTGGTTTGTAAAAGTATTATAATTAACAACAAAAATTATATGTAAAGAATTAATGTGAAAAAACACATCACCGAACAAACTGTTATATTTTTTAGTGTTACTAAGTGGCTAGTTCTATCTTCTGCTGTTGGGATTATGATTGGTGCTTTGATATCCATATTTTTAAAGCTTCTTCACTCTGCTGAAGAGAGCAGAGACTTGTTGCCATTTGAGTACTACTACTTTTTACCTTTTGCATTAATGCTTGTTATTTGGATTGTCAAAACATTTGACCCAAGTGCGACTGGGCATGGAACCGAAAAGGTTATTGAAGCAGTACATAAAAAAGATGGATTTATAAATGTCAAGGTGATTCCTGTTAAGCTTATTGCTACTATTATCACTATATTTTCGGGTGGTTCGGTTGGCAAAGAGGGCCCCGCAGCACAGATAGGAGCTGGAGCCGCCTCTTTTGCTTCTACTATACTAAATTTTTCAAAAGAGGATAGAAAAACACTTGTTATTTGTGGAATTAGTGCAGGATTTGCTTCTGTATTTGGTACACCCATAGCAGGAGCGATTTTTGGTATAGAGGTTCTAATCATTGGTGTGATTATGTATAATGTGCTTTTGCCCTCTTTTATAGCAGGATTTGCAGCATTTACAACAGCTCAATTCCTTGGAGTTGAGTATACTTACTATGATATAGATTTTTTTAGAAGCTTAGATCTTGATTTGATTTTGATAGGTCAAGTTGTTCTTGCTGGTATATTTTTTGGCTTGGTATCAGATGGCTTTATTACAGTAGTCAAAAAAATAGAAGCTTTTATAAAAAAAATTCCGTATAATACCTATCTAAAAGCATTTGTAGCTGGGGTCATTATGGTTGTTTTGACCCTACTCATTTCAGATAAATATCTCGGACTCGGTCTAGATGTCATATCTGATGCTCTTCGCTCAGAAGCGGTGCTTTCTGATAGTATTAGTTGGTATGATTTTATACTAAAGACAATTTTTACCTCATTGACACTTGGTGCTGGAGGAAGTGGTGGGATTATTACTCCTGTTTTTTATGTTGGAGCTACTAGCGGAGTAGCTTTTGGTCATATTATAGGAGATAATATCGCTCTTTTTGCAGCACTTGGTTTTGTAAGTGTGCTAGCAGGTACAACAAACTCTCCTATCGCTTCAATCATTATGGCAGTTGAGCTTTTTGGTACACAGATATCTCACTATGCAGCTATAAGTGTAGTAATAGCTTTTTTAATAACAGGCCATAGAAGTGTTTTTCCGTCCCAACGAATAGAGAAGTTTTCCAAGGCAGAAAATATCAAGATAGACAAAGGTAGTGATATAGAAAATACTCATATCAGTATTAATACACAAGATATAGAGAAGATAAAGCACATCAGAAGCAAACTTCGCTACAAGAGTTTAAAATGGCAGGTTAAGAACATGAAAGATGACAAAAAAGACTCAAGCAGATAAAGCATTTAGTAGCTGACCACTACAATCCTATAAGCTTGAAGCCTTAATTTAAAAATAATTTGGTTATATAATTCTAAAGGAGTGGTGGCCTGACTCGGAATCGAACC
>CAZXOZ010000159.1:0-1628 GCA_964642805.1 uncultured Sulfurospirillum sp.
TTTTGCTGAAATTGATAAGCTTGAAAACATAATGAACTCCTTTTCTTTTATTGATTATAGAGCAGATACAATAAAAAAGAGTTTAATATGATATAATTTTTCCAAAAAGGTAATAAAATGTTTACAGGACTTATAAGAGAATTTGCACAGGTTATTGACTACTCAAACAACACTCTTACACTAAAAGCAAAGTATAAGCCAGATATAGGCGACAGCATAGCAACTAACGGTGTTTGTTTAACTGTTGTAAAGTTAAATAGTGATAGCTTTACACTTGAGCTTTCAGCTGAGACTAGAGATATAATGGCAGTTGAAAATCTAAAAGGTAGAGTTCATATAGAGCCTGCTATGAGTATAGGAGATAGACTTGAGGGGCATATCGTTCAGGGGCATATTGACTGCTTAGGCACTATCAAATCAATCACAAAAAATCAAAATGCAACTGATATGACCATAGGTTTGCCAAAAGAGTTTTCTAAGTTTATTATACCAAAGGGAAGCATCGCAGTTGATGGAGTTAGTCTGACTATCAACGATGTAAAGAAGAGTGAGTTTAGGCTTACAATTATCTCTCATACTCTAAAACAGACTATCTTTAGCGAGTACAAAGTAGGTCGCAGGGTAAACATAGAAACTGATATGTTTGCTAGGTATATCTTTCACATGTTTAGTGATAAAAAAGATATATCGTGGGATGGGGTAGATAAGATGATGGCTCTTTATTAGTGCATTTTTTTACTGATAGATTTTTAGGGATCGATAGAGCTAAACTCCAAGCAAAAGTTGGAGATAAAAAGCTGATTTTTATGAAGCAAGTTCATGGCGATATAGTTGAAGTTGTAGACAAGCACAGCTTGCAAAAAGAGTGTGATGCGATGATAACAAATGACACAGATGTAGCATTGTGCGTTGTTGTGGCTGATTGTATTCCTGTGATACTTGAAGACAGGGTTGCTGGCGTAGTTGGGGTGGCTCATGCAGGCAGAGCTGGATCATATAAAGGGATAGTGAAAAAAACGATAGATAAAATGAAAAAAGAGTTTACATGTAGAGAGATAAGAGTCATCTTTGGACCATCTATAAGAGAGTGCTGTTATGAGGTAGGAGCTGAGGCTATAAAAGGGTTTGAAGAGTTTACATGTGTAGAAGATGGAAGGATCTATCTTGATTTGATAGCATTGAATAGCAAAGGCTTAAAGAGTGTAGAAGTTTTGCCCACATGTACATGTTGCGACAAAAATTACTTTTCGTTTCGAAGGGATGGAACTAAAGAGCGATTTTGTGGCGTGATAGCTATTGCATAATTTGGGATAATGATTGTCAATATATAAGCTATAATTAATTGGCTTTTGTTTATAATACAGGATTCAAATTTTAAGGATTTTAATGTTATTTACTATTGAGACGATACTCTATGAGGTATCCAAAATTTTTCTTACTCCTATATTGATACTAATTATTCTAATGTTTATTTATGCTATTTTTGAGATGGGTATCTTTTTTACTCAAGTGTATATAAGAAGAAAAAATGCAAAAAATAGGGTTAAAGGGTATCCTGTATATAATTACGGTATTAAAAATAGTATTACATGTAGTGACAATTTGGAAGTTTTTGCATACAAGAAACT
>CAZXOZ010000160.1:0-1600 GCA_964642805.1 uncultured Sulfurospirillum sp.
AAGTTTACGCCAAAGTCCGTAGCATACTATGACCAACAGTTTTTGATAAACTATAAACATTGGAACGAAGAGAGGTTTTTTGACAATGAGATAGGTGAATTTAGCCTACCATCATTTAGTTTAGATGGGGTGAAGTTTGGAGTTATCAATGGTTATGAGTTGCACTTTGATGCCTCTTTTGCTCAAGTTATGAAAAAAGGGGTTGATATTTTACTCTGCCCGTCAGCTTCAACTTTTGACTCATCAGTTCGATGGATAGATCTACTAAAGATGAGAGCTTTTACAAATAGCGTTTATATCTTGCGTTCAAACCGTGTTGGAGTCTATAAGAAAGGTGACGAAGAGTGGAGATTTTATGGGCATAGTAATCTCATATCGCCATGGGGCGAGGTGGAGCTTACTCTTGGGAGCCATGAAGAGATACTTATAGTCGATATTTGCAAGGATGAGCTGGTAGATGCTAGAAAAACTTGGGGTTGGAAAAAAGCACTTAGCAAAAGAGGCTTAGTGTAGTGGATTATTTTCATAGACAAATTCAGCTTTGGGGTATAGAGAAACAAGAGATTTTGCAAAGTAAAAGTATCGTTATTATCGGCTGTGGAGGACTTGGAAGCTCTTTAGCAATCGGACTTGGTGGAACTGGGATAGGTCATATACATCTAGTTGATTTTGATGAAGTTAGCACTCACAATATACATAGACAAATTGCTTTTAAAGTAGGAGATGAGGGAAAATTCAAGTCAGAGATAGTAGGACAGCTAGTAGAAGATAGATGCCCATTTGTAAAAACAACTGTACATGTGAACAGTTTTGAAGAGTTTGTACAAAAAGATATTAAAGTCGACTTGATTATAGATGGAACTGATAACCTACTAGTTCGTGCCGATATAGATAAGTATGCAAAAAAAGTAAATACTCCTTGGATATATGGCTCAGTCGAAGCCTTTAATGGGCAAGTGTGCTTTTTTGAGAAGAGTGATTTTAGCTCATTTAACATCAAAGAGAAAAAACCACAGGGCATAACAGCTCCTATGGTTATGCATATAGCTTCACTTCAAGCAAATTTAGTACTTCGATACCTTGTAGGACTTAGTGTTAGAAAAGATTTTTTATACTATCTCTATATGGATGATAAAGGAGAGATGATAACTCAGAAGTTTAAGATGCCTATATCTTGTGAATTATAAGAAAAAAAGTAAGCACCCGTTTTTTTAAACCCGAATTATATTGTATAATTTGGGTTTAAAAACTTTACCTTCTTCTATTGTTTCTTCCTCTTGAATTTCCTCTTTTTTGTATCGGTTCTGGTCTTATAGTTGGGTCTGGCTCAAAGCCTTCGATTCTCTCTTGTGGAATTTTTCTTTTTATTAGCTTCTCTATATCTCTTAGGTATTGGAGTTCGTCAACACATACTAGGGATATAGCCACGCCTTCACTTCCTGCTCTTCCTGTTCTGCCTATGCGGTGTACATAGTCTTCGCTTATATTTGGAAGCTCAAAGTTTACTACATGAGGGAGCTGGTCTATATCTATGCCTCTTGCTGCGATGTCAGTGGCTACTAATACTCTAGCAGTTCCTGCTTTGAAGTTTGCTAGTGCT
>CAZXOZ010000161.1:0-1587 GCA_964642805.1 uncultured Sulfurospirillum sp.
TGCGATACCCGCAGTTGTCTCATTTAATAAATTTAATAGTGACTCAAAAAAATATCTGCGAAAAATAGTTTGCTTGCAACATCACAAATAGCTCTCCTAATTTAAGAGTGCCTTCTTTTCCATACCCCTCGATATTTTGTATCATCATATCACCCCATATTTGACTGTCAGCTGCAAATGCAACTGACACTAAACATAGGCTTATGATAGATAGATAAGAGTATTTTTTCATTACAAACCTTTCATTAATCTCTATACGCTCTACCAGCCATAAGGGATACTTTGTGCACCTTTGCCCTTAGCGGCTATTCGGAGGCGATAAATGTTTGCAATCTCTTCAGAGTCGCCAACAAGTAGCGCTTTAGTAGCACACATAGCAGCACATACAGGAACTCTACCTTCAGCAATACGATTTTGACCATAAAGCTCTCTCTCGTGTGCTGAGTTAGTCTCAAGCGGACCTCCTGCACACATAGTACACTTGTCCATAGCACCTTTTGTCCCAAATGCACCATCTCTTGGAAATTGTGGAGCCCCAAAAGGACAAGCATAAAGACAATATCCACAACCTATACAAGTCTCTTTATCGTGAAGAACAATTCCATCCTCTCTAATATAGAAACAATCCACAGGGCAGACTTGCTCACATGGGGCGTCAGTACAATGCATACAAGCCACAGAAGTTGAGAACTCTTTTCCCTCAACTCCTTCGTTAAGCGTTACAACCTTTCTTCTGCTAATGCCTGCTGGAAGTTCGTGAGCCTCTGCACAAGCGATAGAGCAACCATCGCACTCAATACATCTATCATCATCACAATAAAATTTCATTTTTGACATTTTACTCATCTCATACCCCCTACGCTTTTTCTATGCGGCATAATCCGCCTTTTGTTTCAGGAATTTGAGTGATAATGTCGTAACCATAGTTAGTAACAGTGTTTACACTCTCACCAACCGCATAGGGTTTAGTTCCCTCTGGGTACATCTGTGATCTATCTTCACCCTGAAAGTGTCCTGCATAGTGAAATGGGAGAAATACTCTATCTTCAGAAACGCTAAATGAATACTTAGCTTTTACCTTAATCTTAGTTCCCTCAGGAGAGTGAACCCACATCATATCACCATGTTTTATCCCATGAAGTGCGGCAAGTCCTGGATTTATATCACAAAACATTTCAGGAGTAAGAGCTGTTAGATACTTAGATCCTCTCTCTGCTACACCAGCACCATTCATATTTACCAAACGCCCAGTTACTAAGTTGACAGGGAACTCTTTGCTCCAAATCTCCTCTTTTTGTTTTGAGATATACTTAGTATCCACTCTATAATGATTTGCCTTATCTTCGTATGATGGATATTTTTTAACAAGATCAGGACGAGGTGAGTGTAGAGGCTCTCTATGAATTGGAATCTCATCAGGAAATGTCCAAACTTTAGCTCTCGCTTTTGCGTTGCCATAAGGAGCAATTCCTGCCTCCATGCACTTTTGAGCTATTATATTTGAAGTATCTACTTTCCAGTTTTTACCTATCCTTTTTCTCTCATCATCGCTAAGCTCAATACCAAGCACTGACTCAATGTTTTTAG
>CAZXOZ010000162.1:0-1579 GCA_964642805.1 uncultured Sulfurospirillum sp.
GCCTTAATCAGAGGGTTCAATAACTAAAGGTCAGTTGTTGTAAAAAATATTTTTAATTGCATAATTCGGGATTAACTAAAACATGCAACATTAACTTACTCCACATATAAGAGTAGAAAATATTTTTTTATGTAGGCTACTTTTTAGCTAAAAATGTAACAAAATTTCCATACTTAAAAAGAGTCTCTATGCTCTTAAATCCTGCATTTTGTATCATTTTTATATTTTCTTCTTCTGTGTAAGGCACAAGCACATTCTCTAAAGCCTCTCTTTTTTGCGATATCTCAAAATCACTGTAACCATGCTTTTTTTTGAACTCATAGTAGATATCTATCATTTGCTTGTTTAAAACTTTATCCTCAAAAATAATTTTTTCGCTAAATATAAAAACTCCATCACTGTTAAGTGAATTATAAACTTTTTTTACAAACTTCTCACGAATAAGTGGTCGAATAAACTGCAACATATAGTTAGCTATAACAGCATCGCTACCACTCAAATCAGCCCCTACTATATCACTATTTATAAGCTCTATATTAGCTCCATAAGCTGATATTTTTTTGCTTGCATTTTCTAGCATTGCTTTTGAGTTATCTACTCCTATGAGAGTGAATTTATGGGATTTTTTATGTAGGTGAAGTAGAGTGTTTGCTGTAGAACAACCCAAATCTACTATCTTTGCATCACTTTTACAATGCAACTCTACAAAATCACAAATCAATTCAATCACCTCTTTATAAAACGGGATAGACCGCTCAAGCATATCATCAAAAACACTAGCTACACTCTCATCAAACTCAAACTGTTTTTTTATGGGTTTTGAGAAAATTTTATCCATCTAAAATAGCCTTTGATTTAACTATATCAATACCAATTTGAGCTTTTAACTCTTTTAAATTATTGAATTTAATATTATCTCTCAAGTAGGCTACAAAAAATATCTCAACCTCACTGCACTCCTCTACATGTCTATCAATAATATGAGTCTCAATAGAAAAGCTACCATCAGTACTAGCTCTCACACCTATAAATGAGGCAGAATTATATATCTTATCTTGGATTTTTGTTCTTGAAGCATATACACCCTCACTAGGTACCAAATAATCTTTTATTACAATATTGATTGTAGGGTAGAGCTCCTTTTCTCCTAAGCCCTGTCCTACTACAACAGAGCCTATGATGGAGTACTCTCTACCTAAAAGCATATTTGCTCTATCTATATTTGCACTCAAAAGATACTCCCTTATAACTGAAGAGTGTACAGAGACCCCCTTAAAGAAAAACTCCTCTACAACCTCTATTTTTCCATCAAAAAGCTCTTTTAAATCCTGAATACCACAAGAGCGATTTTTGCCAAATACAAAATCATACCCAACCACAATCTTTTTCAGATTTGAAAACTCTTTTTTAAGCAGTTTTACAAACTCTTCGCCACTTAAATCTTTTACTTTAGAGAAATGATAGAATAGGCAAGGGTATTTTGAATATTCAATGCGTTTTAGACCTGGGGTTAAGTTAGCATGGTCTCTTTCAATCACAAACAGTGCTCCATTTTCGCCAAGCCTGTCTATGAGTTGCA
>CAZXOZ010000163.1:0-1576 GCA_964642805.1 uncultured Sulfurospirillum sp.
GACCGGTCTCTAAATTTCGAAATTTGGATTGGTCCGATCCTGCCTCGTTTTGAAATACAACGAGATGAATGCTATGAACGAATTAAAGCTAAGTTTGGTGATCAGTTTTTTAGTGAAATCAAGGCCGACCTTCCTGCTAATTCCCGCCATTTAGAGTGCGAATTAAACATAAAAGCTGATAGATCTGGCGATAAATCAAGGTCGACCTTGATTTTCGAATTCCAAAAATGCCTGCAATTCTTACTACCACAAGCTAAATTCGATTCGCGCTCAACTTTTACAAATAAAAATTTAGCCAGCTGGAGACGTGACAAACATTTTAATAACGGGCAAAATGTAACGGTAATAGACTCTACTTCTAACTTTTTGTAAGGTCGACCTTACAAATTCAAGCTCGACCTTGAAACTTTCTCAACCTTAAACTTCATGAAACCCTTCAAAGTTCTTTCTAAAAAACAACTCGTTGACTCCCCTTTCTGCCGGATTGAACAACAGTTAGTAGAATTACCAAATGGATCAACGGCTGATTGGTTTGTATCGCTTCAAGACGATGCGGTTATTGTAATCCCCGTTTTAAAAGATGGTTCCGTGCTTTTACAGCAGCAATACAAGCACGGCGGAGGCGAAATTGTTACCGAATTTTGTGCCGGCATGATCGATGAAGGTGAAACCCCCAAACAAGCCGCCGCCCGCGAACTGCAAGAAGAAACGGGGTACACAGCAGAAAATTTTATTCACTTAAAAACGGTGTTTAGTAACCCGACCGGCAGCCGCATGAAGTATCATTACTTTCTCGCCAAGAATGCCGAACTAACCGGCCCTACAAATTTAGAACCGGCCGAACAAATCGAACTTTTGAAGTTTCCAAACATAAAAGCCACCAGAGAACACTTGTTAAAGCCCGAGACCTTGACTACCGCCGGCATGATTGGCGCTTTAAGTTTGGCAGAAAACCTTTGACACACCACCAAATACTACTAAATTCTTTTAGCTTTATCAAAGACCGTAGGCATTGCGCAAGCAAGTTAAGTCCCGCCGAGATGAAAGATGAGTTAGAGATTCCAATCTTTAGCGCTCAGAGCAAGCAGCTCTAGAGCCTGGAATTAACCATCAGGTCGTTTCATCCCGTGAGCCTTTGATAACCGCACCAACGGTTTATTTTATTATAAACTGCAACCTAAGAAAAATTTGAATATGGCCACATCGAAAGCCAAAAAACAATATCAACTTACAGAGCTTGAAACCAAGCTTAAAAGCGCTAAAGGAATCGCGTTTGTTCAGTTTGACGGTGCAACCGTAATGGAAGTACAGAAAGCTAGACGTGATTTACGTGCTAAAGGTATGAGCTACACGGTAATTAAAAAAACCCTTATGTCTCTTGCTGCTAAAAACACAGAGCAATGTACGTTTGACTCAAATCAACTAGACGGATCAGTCGCTGTTATCGTCTCTCAAGACGATGAGATTGCGCCTGCTGCCGCTATTAAAGCATTAAGAAAAGAACATTTCAACAAAGCCACAGATTCAAGCAAATTTGATTTTGCTGGGGCTGTTTTTGAAGGAAGCTTTTTAGATG
>CAZXOZ010000164.1:0-1560 GCA_964642805.1 uncultured Sulfurospirillum sp.
ACTATAACTATACTCCCATTGTTTAGATTTTTATTTTATGAACTAGACTTTCTAGCATTATCATTGAGCCAGTCTCTAGAATGAATTTTTCAGTAGCCTTTACATCATGAACAGCTGTGCCACATAGTTGGTTTATACCATATTCAAAAAGCACTGGAGCTAAAGGTACACTTGGTCCTAGCAGCATTCGCCATTTGACCTCTTGAGATGATTGTAGTATTGGTTCTAGGCTTCCGTTTGGGAGAGTTTGTCCTGTAATGATTAGTTTGTCTGTATTTACAACTATCTCTTTGGCTTGTGAGGCGGGTATTTGATTTTGTTTTGGTTCTCGCTCAACAACTTTTGCTAAAGGTAGTCTTTTTTTCATCTCTTTTCCAAAATCACCAATGATTACAACATCATCACCTGGAGGATTTATATTTGCAAAACCCCATTTTTGTTTTTCGTGTATCTCTTCTTTTGGACGATTGTAAAAAGCATTTATTGCCGCAAGCCCAATAGAGCGTGAAAGCTCATCGCATGAGTATATGAGCTTTGCCATATCTTTTAAACTTTTGTTTTTAAATCCATCTTGAGGTCTTATA
Organism: uncultured Sulfurospirillum sp.; assembly: GCA_964642805.1. Lineage (GTDB taxonomy): Bacteria > Campylobacterota > Campylobacteria > Campylobacterales > Sulfurospirillaceae > Sulfurospirillum_A. The sequence goes on from CAZXOZ010000164.1 coordinate 585, forward strand.
GTTCTTGCTCCCTCAGTCCCACGAGAAGGGCTGCGAGCGATACCGCAATACTTTCCAGCTTGAACCATGCTCCAGTTTAGACCGACTATGACTTTATCAACTATTGCATCGGTTTCAATGCTTTCAACTAAAGATTTTTCAATTTTTCCACCGCCTAATGCACTTAATATAGAGAATCCATCTGGAGAGATAGCATTATGTTTTTTTGCTTCACTTTGGCTCTCACATACAACTATGAGTGCAGATGCATTAGATGTTTGCGAGGTGTTGATTATGCAGATGTCAGATGGGTTTGAATCATCTAAGTTTGTAATTCTCCAGCCAAACCTATTTAGCTGCTTAATCTCATGATTAAATTGATTTTTCAAATCGCTATCATAAATTCCCACATGTATACAACCAGTTAACTTTTTTTGCTTTATCATATCGACACCTTAATTTTATAGTATCTAAATGTAGCAGATTTAATCTTAAACCCAAATTATGCAATAGAAATCACTAAACTAGCACTCATCATTGTGCCCACGGCATTTATAAAAAATCATCACTTAACCTTTTGGTTAAGCTCAAATTTTTTACAAACACTGTAGACACAAGCACTATTTTAACAATTCTATTGGATAATTCGGATTTAAAAGAGACATATAAGAGTTTTTTTAATATAAAAGAGGTAGAATACATTTTAAATCAATATAATTGAAAGTACCTATGGATATAATCGACAAGTTAGAATCTAATATACGATTAAGCTATGAAGATGGTTTAGCTCTTTATGAGCTTGACCTTTTTACACTAGCAAAGTATGCTAATAAAAAACGAAAATCTCTTTATACCAATAAAGCATTTTTCAATATAAATAGACACATCAATCCAACTAACATCTGTAAAGACACTTGCAAGTTTTGTGCCTTTAGTGCAAATAGAAAAAATCCAAACCCATACACTCTAACCCACGAAGAGATACTAAACTCGGTTG
>CAZXOZ010000165.1:0-1540 GCA_964642805.1 uncultured Sulfurospirillum sp.
CAACGGGGGCAGAAGAGAATAACTCTATTTGTTCTAGTTGTGGAAGTGTTGTTGCAGTAAATAACATAGATTTATATCTTAAAAAAGGTGAAGTTTTAGGGATAGTTGGAGAGAGTGGAAGTGGAAAATCAACTCTACTTCAGCTTATCTATCAAGACCAAAAGGCAACAAGTGGAGTTCTACATGTAGAGAATTTTATAGACTCTCTTGGAGGGTATAAGAATGTGCTTGAGGCAAATGCCAATGAGCTTGGATATCTAAGAGATAGGCTTATGAGTATGATATATCAAAACCCTATCTTAGGCTTAAACTATCAGTTTAGTGCAGGTGGAAACATAGCTGAAAAGATTATCATGAGTGGAGAAAAAAAGTATGAAGAGATAAGAGGTAGAGCTCTATACTTTTTAGAGAAAACTGAGATACCGACTAGTAGGATTGATGACTATCCTGATAGGTTTAGTGGTGGTCAGCAACAAAGAATCCAAATCTCAAAAGCACTCTCTAGTAATCCTAAGATTTTGCTTCTTGATGAGCCTACTACTGGGCTTGACCTCTCTGTTCAGGCAAAAATCTTAGATTTGATAAAAGTTCTTCAAAAAGAGATAGGCTTCTCGATGGTGATAGTTTCTCATGATTTGGGTGTTATAAAGCACTTGACAGATATATGTATAGTTATGAAAAATGGTGAGATTGTAGAGTATGGCTTGAGTGATCAGATCTTAGAAGACCCACAACACACTTATACGCAGTTGTTGGTATCTAGCATACTTTAAAAGGAGAGTTTATGTGTAAAATTCGGGTAAAAAATATATCAAAAATCTTTAAAGTTCATAGCAGGGGTGGCTTAGAGATAAAGGGATATGAAGATGTTAGTTTTGATCTGAAAAGCGGAGAATTTCTCTCTTTATTTGGTCCAAGTGGCATGGGAAAATCTTCTATATTGAAGGCACTTTATAGGACATATACTTCTACAAGTGGGGATATTGTGTTTGCAAAAGAAGATGGTTCTGTTGTCAATATCGCAACTTGTAGTGAGAGTGAGATGTTGGAGCTTAGAAGAGATGAAATCTCTTATGTTTCGCAGTTTTTACAGGTTTTGCCTCGCATAAGTGCTGTTGATATTGTGGCAAGCTCTTTGATAGATAGGGGTGAGAGCGTGAAAAGCTCTATAGAGAAATCAAAAGATATGCTTAACTACCTCTCTATAAAAGAGGAGCTTTTTGATGTTTCGCCCTTGACTTTTAGTGGAGGAGAGCAGCAAAGAGTAAACATAGCAAAAGGGATTATTGCTCCAAAGCCAGTTTTGCTTTTAGACGAGCCGACTGCTTCGTTGGACAAAATAAATACCAAAAAAGTGATAGAAAAACTAAAAGAGATTAAAGCTCAAGGAGTTGCAATGGTCGGAATTTTTCATGACCAAGACACTATGAAAGAGATAAGCGACAGAATTTATATGATTGAACCCTCTGATTAACTATCAAGTTTTCAGAGGGTTCAATAGAGGATAAAAGATATGCAGACCATAATAAGAAGTAAAAAT